>CAVQPP010000094.1:0-26989 GCA_963714445.1 uncultured Actinomycetota bacterium | reverse complement strand
CCGAGAGCAAGGCGACACGGCATCTTGACAGCCCCACCTTTTGGGAGGTCTCTGTCATTCACTGGAGATTATGGAAGCCACGTGCTTACGGCGCTTTGGTTTGATGCGCTTGTCGCTTGAAGTCTTTCGCTTTCGTTTGGCATTTGCTTGCCGGTCGGTTGAAGTCATGTGATTTTTTTTTCTCGCTTAGCTTCAAACTCACCTGACTGCCCAGTCCCGTCTGCCATGTTGCGAATACGCTCGTGCACTTCAAGAACGCCACATGACGATGTTTTAGGCTAAGGCTCGGGATGTGACATATCTGGCACAACAGGCCACTTCGTGGCCTGATGACCTATTTTATTATAGTGTATATAGCTATGCCCACATTCTGGGCCAGGGACTCGACCAGGTGCACCCGGCTGCTGGCCCGGCGCAAGGACTCGACCAGCGCGGCACCGGCGCGGGCGGTCGCCAGCCAGGCCGGGGCGGTCGGCGCCAGCCCCAGGTGCGAATACGCCTTTCCACCCGGACGTACCGGGCCGCGCCGGGTCAGCGACAGTGTCCAGCGTGCCCACGGAGGTTTTCGGTGAAGTCGGCGACGCCGCGGCGGTAGCCACGGGTTGGCCCGATCCCGAACAGGACCTCGAGCGCGAGACGTGGCCGCCTGCCAGTCCGCGGGGGCGGCAGCGGTTCGGGTCGCAGTTGCATGTCCGGGCGGGCCGTACCCGGCGCGGGCCGGAATGGACGAGCCGTGCTGGTACCAGGCTCGCTGCCGCAGTGCGGCCCAGGCCAGCACGATAAGGTCAGCCACCTCGTCGCGCAGGCCCAGTTCGGGACGCATCGCGTCGAGCCAGCCGCGCACTTGGCCGACGGTCACCGGGTCTGGGGCTCACCCCCTCCCGGGCCGCCGCCCGCTCGAACTCCGCGCCCCACGGGACGAACCGGTCGTCACCGAACAGGAAGTGTGTCTCGCCAGCCATGCCGACATGCAGCGCATTGGCCACCCGGCGGACGGCGGGGATGTCGCCCCCAGCCGGACCCGCCCGTCCTGATCCGCCACCGCCCGCTCCACATGCGAATACACCGCGGCCAGATCCCGTACGGTGACCTCCACGTCGCCCGGCTCGAACCGCGGGTGCCCGGGAAGGTCGCCTGGAACGCCTGATCGCCAGGTTGCCGAACGCCGCGGCCAGGTCGGCGCCCACCGGCCGGGCCGGGGAGAAGCCCGGGTCCAGGCTCACCAGGATCCGGTCCTGGCGGTGTCCTCCGCGAGTGTTCCGGGGGTCGGCGCGGCCGCGCCGTAGCACTCCTGCACCGCACGGCGCAGCGCCTCGCGCAGCCCGGTCCGCTGGCTCTCCAGGATCGCCCGGGCCTGGGCCCGGTCCACCTCGGACAGGTGATCAGCGTTGCCTGTCCACCGCTCCCCGGAGCCGCCGAGCAGCCAGTCCAGGATCACCAGGCGGCGCACGTCGCGCATCCGGTCCTCGGACAGGAACCAGGGCAGCCACACGATCGTCCGCGACTTCAGGCCGCTTCGATGAGCCGGTCGAGCCGGGCGAGGTCCTCCGCAGCCGATGCCCAGGATCGTCGAAGGGATAGTCGATGACCAGCCGCCACGTCCCGGGCCGGGCCCGGAAGTGGTCCTCGGTCAGCCACCCGGCGTCCCGCACGTTGCCGAACACCAGGTCCACCGACCGGCGCGAGCCCCGCCAGACGACCGGGTGCTCGTAGGCCCCGAACACGTCGGGTCCCGGCGGTGACGCCGAGCGCGTCCCGTACCAGTTCCTTGATCAGCTCGCGGCGACGGCCCTCGTTGTCCTCGCCCTTGGCGTTCTCCACCACCGACTCGTAGTCCACATCGGACAGTTGCACCCGGATCACCGGGTTGCGCGGATCACCGCTGATGTGGATCTCCGGCACCCGCCGGTTCCATTCCCTGACCTTGGCCAGCACGATGCCCGCCTCGCTGCCCGGCAGCGGGGACGATCGAACCGTGGTTGAGCGATGCGAGCCGGGCCGCGGTCAGTTCCTTCAGCGCGGCACCTTGGGCGCGACCGCGGACAGCAGGAGCGTCTTGGCCAGCCGGTCGTCAGCCGGAACCCGGCCGGCAGCCGCTCCGGATCACGCGGCCTCGTCCGCGGTGAAGTTGTGCGCGGTCAGCAGGATCGGCCGCAGCTTGTCCCGGTACAGCGCCGTCGCCGACGGAACAGCGCGGCGGCCTGCGGGTCGAGAGCGTCCCGGCCGCTCACGATGTAGTCGAAGGCATCGCCGACCGGGACCACGTCGTCCACGGTGAGCGTGTCCCGCCGGTCCACCAGCATCTGCTGCATGACCTTCAAGGCGGTGCGTTCCCGCTGCATGACGCTGGCCAGCGAGCGCAGCGTGGACACCAGCGCAGGGGAGAACGGGTAGGTCAGCCGGAACGCCTCCTCGTCCGCGCCTCGGTGCCGGTCGTCGGTGTTGATCCCGTCCAGCAGGACATCCCAGATGTCCGAGCGCCGGTCCAGCCGGGCGAACGCGTCCGCGAGTACCTGGTCGGCCTGCGGGTTGTCGGCCCGGCGGCGTAGCAGCCGCCGGTTCGCCACGTAGGGCAGGTTGTCGTCCCCAGCACCAGCGTGCCGAACCGGCCCTCCTGGTGCCGGAACGCCCGGTCCAGCGCCTCCTGCTCGGCGCCGCTGGCGCCCGCGTCGGCGAACCAGCGGCGCAGGTCCATCTGCCGGGCCACGAACGAGATCAGCGGGATGGCCCGGGCGCCCGCGCCGGTCTCCACCAGCTTGGTCAGCTTCTGCGACTCGCGGCGGAAGAACTCCCGGTCCTGCACCGAGAAGGCCAGCCACAGCACCAGTTCGTCCAGGAACAGCACCACCGCGTCGTAGCCCAGGCTCTTCGCGTGGCTGGCGATGGCGGCTAGGCCGGTGTCCAGGTCCACGTAGGACGCCTGCTGGGTGTAGGCCCGGAAGTAGTTCTGGGCCAGCGCGGTCACCAGAAGCTGGCGCTGCTCCGAGCCCGGTTCCGCGGCCCGGGCGGCGGCGTAGGACTCGGCCGTCCAGGTGCCACTGCTGCCGATCAGCTTCGACCACGGGTCCGCGCCGCCGTCGCCGGCCGCCCCGCCGTTCAGCCCGGCGAAGAACCGCTCGTCCCCCTCGCGAGCCGCAGCGCCTCGGCGTCCGCCAGGATCCCGTCGGACTGGTGCAGCGCGGGCAGTGGTGCGCCGGGATGCAGCTGGCCGATCTGCCGGATGTAGCCGCCGGAACAGCGCCTGCTCCAGCGACTTCGCGCCGATCAGGTGGAAGGCCAGCGGCAGTACGTTCCTGTCCAGCAGCACGTCGTCGTGCCGGGCGATGACCGGCTGCAGTTCAGCCTTTGCCCGCGCGGCCGGGTTGTGCCGCAGCAGGGCGTGCAGGACCGCCATGAAGTGGCTCTTGCCGGATCCGAACGACCCGGCCAGGAACGCGCCCCGGCTCACCCCCGAGGTCATCGACTCGGCGACCAGACCCAGCGCGGCGTCGAACGCCTCCGCCAGCGCGGGCGTCACCACGTACTCGTCTACGGTGCGGGCGATCTCGGCCGGCTCGATGCTGTCGGTCAGCCGCAGGACGTAGTCCTCGGCGCCGGCCTGCTCCGGGATGTCCAGGACGTCGCGCAGCAGCGTGCTCACCGCAGGTCTGCTCTCATGCCATCCACCCTCGCATGGTTCCCATCAGGTCATTCCGTCTTCCGGGCGCGGCGGCCTCGGCTGGCGGGGGCGGGCCGCCACGCAGCCAGTTGGTCCAGGGTCTTGCCGACCTGGGCGGCCCGGGCAGTCAGTTGCTCCTGGCAAAATGCGGCCAGGCTCACCCCGTAGTCCGGGTTAACCTCACTGTGCCACTGCTCGACCCACGGCTGTAGCTCAGCCAGCCCCGCTACCAGCGGTTCGAGGCGGGCATCGGCCCAGCCGTCCTTCTCCCGCTCCCCGATGATCAGCGACAGGGCCAGCGACTGCTGGGCATGATCCCACCCAGCCCAGCCGAGCAGCGGCGTCGGATCAGTCTCCCGTCCCGCGTCCGGATACAGGATGAACCGCTCCTTCGGCACATCCAGCTTCCCGCGTGCCTGCCAATAGGAGTTCTTCCGGAAATCAGCCGAGGTGTACTTCGGCGGCACCGCGATCGGCCCCACGCTTTCCCCAGCATCCTCGCGGCGCTGGAGCGCCCAGGTCTCCTCCCACACCCTCCGCTTCCGCAGCCCCGAGTCTTTGTACCGATACGCGGCCAGGAACGGCACGGCCTCATCGGCGAGCAACCGCACCAGCGACTGCGTCACCGGCACATCCGGCCGCCCTTCCCACAACGCCAGCACCGACACCATGTCTGCGTCCCTGGTGACGTCATCGGCTAGTTGGGCAACGCTGCGCGGAAGTGGTCGCTCCTGCGCATCAAACCAGAACCGCTTGTCCTCCAGCCGATCCAGAAGCCAATCCCGCAGAGCTCGCTCCTGCCGCTTCTCCCACGACTCCTGCGCCCAGCGCCGCTTATACTCCGGCCTCTCCAACAACCGGATATACGGGTTCTTTTAATTATGTCAAGCCGCTGCTGAACAAGGTGTCGATAAGTGGCAGGCCAATGGGCCGGTATTTCGGTGACTGGCGCGGAACTATGTCGCGCGAACCATGCAGTAACACCTTCATCTGGCCCTTCTTGGTTAGCCATAAAAATCTCGAATGATCGCTGACCAAGCGCTAGGCCTGGAAGGTCACTTCGGTCGTATGTGAGATCTTCCCTTATGAGCCCATAGAGCTGGTAGGTTTCCCAGTCTAGCTCTTCTTGAATAGCCACCATGCACGCCTGAATGCGATCAAATGTCATCCGGGTGTCAATCAGAGTCTGAATGGTTGGTATTGTCCCGAGAATGGCTGCGGGCAGTGCGTGTGTGGACAACTCACGTGCCAGTTCGTCAAGCAGTCGTCCTCGCTCCAATGGCAGCGCGGCCGGGAGCGGATAATCCTGAAGCGTTGTGCCGGTAAACTCATAAAAGTTCTCCCATGCATACCGGGCAGTTGAACGTTCACCACCTCGATTGCCCTTGTCGTGGCTGTTCTGCTTCAGCCAAAAGCAAGCCGTCGAAGAGTTCAGCACTCCCACGAGAGCCGTATGCTCATCTTCCGTCGCTTCCTTTGGCAGCTTGATCACTGGCGCAGTCCGGTTGAATGCTTTCCGGCCCCGATCAAAAACGAAGTGATTGTGCGTAGCAACGGCTGCAAAGACAACAGAAAGTGATGTTCGATACCGCTGTGCGACCCACCGATACCAGCCCCACCATGGCTCTCCGGCTTCGGCCCTGGTCTCACCACCGAAGCCAGTCACTCCACCAAGTACCGCCCGGAACGGCCATTGCCTACGGCCCCAACCGTTGATGTCGAGGGGGATCAGTTCGGCTTGCCTGTCGTAGGGTGTAAGCGCCCAGTCGCCCTCGTTAAGGCGCCAGTCGCGTACGACATCTCCAGTTATTACTGGGCGGACCAAATCGTTCGGTACCCCGTCCCGCAAGAGAGCATGATGAGGGGCAAAAAACACATCATCCGCGCCAGAGAAGCTTGCGAAGCCTACCTTGCCAGCAATCACGTCTGCAATGGTGTGTTTGCCTGCCGAAGCTACAGCCTCCATCAACTCGACCGCGCCGCCACCGCTGAGGCTCCATGGATGGGTGCTGAGCAGTGTCCTGTCAAGATCGGTGACGGTGACCCAACCATCGTCCCAGTTCGGGTCATCAACATGCTCAACTATTGATGTCCACACGATGCCGTTAGCGGCGTCATCGGGACGATCGGACTCGCCTCTGATGCCCAAGACGGCGCGAACTGTGCTGCCAATCGCTCGCTGGTTACGACCAACCAAGATTACTGTTGGTGTGCCATGACCTGGAATGTAGGCCCCAGAGGTGTCTGCAACGAGACGCAGGTCTTGATGGGCGAGGAAGTTCTCGATCAGATGGAGCCCGAACTCGCGCTTCATGAATGAGTTACTGGTGATCTGGCCCACCCAACCGGCAGGCTCCCATGGTCTTTAGCCAGGGCGAAGAACAGCACCATGAACGGAACAGTCAGTGCATAGGTACCTTTGCAGACTTTCGCGTACTTGGAGCGGTAGATCTGGCTAAGGGCCTTGTCTTTGACAGTGATGTAGGGGGGGTTGCCGACGACTACGTCGTAGCTGCCTTCTTCCAGCATCGTCAGAAGAAGTGGGCCGTTCTCGGTGGTGTAGGTGAAGGGCATGAAGGCGCTGCGGTCGGACATGCCGGGGAAGACGCCGGGGTCGGGGCCGTGGATGAGGGAGTCGCCGACGGCCAGGTGGAAGGTGAAGGCAGGGGCCTTCTCCAGGGACGTGAGGCCGGACGCCTTGAGCGCGGCGACCGTCAGGCGGAAGCGGGCGATGGCGACGGCGAAGGGGTTGAGGTCTACGCCGTGGATGGCGTCTAGCGCGGCCTGGACGCGGGCCTGGATTTCTAGGCCGGGGGCGTGCCGGTTCCAGCGGTCCAGGAGTCGGTCGAAGGCGCCGAGGAGGAAGTGGCCGGAGCCGCAGGTGGGGTCGATGAGCTTGAAGCCTTCGAGAGGGCGTTCTTTCAGCGCTGGTTCCAGGGTGCGGTCCAGGATGAATTCCTCGACGAAGACCGGGGTCTGCAGCAGGGCGTAGGTGTCCTTGGCGTGCTGGGACAGGTCCTGGTACAGGTCACCGAGGAACCGGGTGGACAGCGACGGGTCCTGCAGGTCATGGACGAGGGTGCCGTCCTCGCGGCGGGTGCGCCAGAAGTCGAGCAGCCCGGTGACCGCATCACCGGACGGCGACACCAGATACAGCGCGGAATGCGACTCGACCAGCGCCTTCGTAGCGGGCAGCGCGGCCAGGTAGTCGATCGCTGACTTGAGCCATTCGCGGTCGGTGTCCTCGGGGTGGGTCCGGAAGAAGGCGAGCTGGGCGTCCAGGGCTTCCTGCCGGCGGCTCTCCGGCCCGGTGATCCACACCGGCGACACGAGCGCGTTGTCCTCGCAGAACCGGATGAACACGCGTGGTCAGTACCCATGCCACGGCCGCCTGAGTGATCCGGTCGTCCCGCCAGGCGACCCAGGACGCGGCCGTGCGCTCCTTCTCCATGGCCCGCTGGTGCTCCTGCTTCCAGCTGCCCTTCCCGCTCGGCATCGGCCTGGAGCCGGTCGCGCAGGTCGTCTTCCAGGATCAGGACCTGCCGCTGCAGATCAGTGGTGAGGGCTGCGGTCGCGGTCACGATGCTCCTTCGGCGGCGGAGACAGCGGGCCGGGAATCGATCCACTCGGCGTCCAGGCGGAAGAACTGGCCGGGCGCGGCGAGGGGCAGCGGGCGCTTGTCGATGATGGCGCCCTGGCTGCCGGACAGTTGCGGCACGAGCACCCAGATCGCCTGCGGGCGGCGGGTGGCCAGGTCCGTCCACCGGCTGAGCATGGCCAGGTGGCCGTATCGGGCCAGCGGCGCGAGTTCGGTGAGCAGGACCGGGCGAGTGCCCTCGGGCTGCGCCGGACAGCAGCCGCGTCGATCGCCGCGTCGATGGCGGGCAGGCTGCGCTGGACCAGCGCGGCCAGCCCGGCCGCGTCCCGGCTGCCCTGCCGGCGCGGCGTCCGCGGCCTGAACCATGTCCCAGGGCAGGCCGACCTCGGCGGCCTGGGCCCGCATGGCCTCGATCAGCACCTGGGTCACGTCCACGACCACCGCTCCGAACCTGTCGGTCATCGCCTCGACGGCGCGGTCGGTCCGGTCGGCATCCACGCCGAGGGCCAGGAACGACCGGGTGGCGGCGCTTTCCGCCAGCCGGTGCCCGGACCGGCCGCCGGAGACCAGTTGCGGCCCGGCCGATGCGGTGATCGTGGCCTGCCGGGAGGCCAGGCCCTTGGTGTCGGCGGTCGCGGGTCGGCCAGCGGTAGCCGTGCTGGTCCTCGTCGTAGACCAGGCCGAGCCGGGCTTCGCTCGATCAGCTGGTCGAGCCGGGGCCGGTCGGGCAGCGGCGGCAGTGCCGGGAACCTGGCCCGGACCCGGTCCCGGACCTCATGCGGGGCCACTGCCTGGCTGCCGCCCGCCCCGCGGAGCGCCAGCGTCACCGCGTCGGTCAGCGACAGGTCACGGTGGTACAGCTCGTTGGAGCCCGGACAGGACAGCGTCCTGCGCAAGTTCCGCAGCCAGCCGGAGTAGCCGGGTGTCGCTCAGCGCGGCCGGAGAGGCTGGCTGCCCGGCGCAGGCGCGGGTCCAGGTATCCCGCAGCCGCTGCGCGGCCCGGGCCGCGGGCACCAGCGGCTCGCCTGCGGCCTGGGCCTGGGCGACCAGGTCGTCGGCGGCCCGGCCGAGCGCTTCCGCCGGGTCGAGCAGCGCCGCATCGGTGGCCAGCAGGGCGATCCGGCCGTCCCGGCGCCGGGTGGCCAGTTGCTCCTCGCCCGCCTCGGCCCGGCGCAGCGCCTGCGCCCGGTCCAGGGCCAGCCGGAGCAGGCCCGCGGCGATCCGGGCTGGCGGACCCCGAGTCCGCGCTCGCCGCCGCGGGAGGCAGCGCCGCCCGGACGGCGCCGGCCAGTTCGTCCACGGTGGCGACACCACCGAAGTCAGCGAGCGCCTGCCGGGCGGTCTCGGCCACGGCTGTCGAGCAGATCGCGGCAGGCTGGGTGGGCCGCCCACCCGTCCTGCAGGGCCGCTACCTGCTGGGCTACCCGGGCCCGGGTGACGGCCAGCACCACGCCCAGTTCGTTCTGGCTGCTGAATGGGTCGAGCCCGGGGTCGAGTCCGAGCAGCAGGCGGGCAACCGCGCGCCGGGACGCGGCCCGGGCCGTTCCGGCGTGGGCCAGCAGCAGCTCGGCCGCGCTGACCGGGTCGGGCAGGCTGGCCCCGCCCGAACCGGAGACGGCGCGGCGATCCGGGCCACGGCCGGTGACGCTGGCGCCGAACTTGTCACGCCACTGCCGGGCCCGGGTCTTCACCTCGCGGCGGGTCGCTTCGGCCACCCCGGACAGCCGGTTCAGCCGGACCGGGTCCACCGCGACCAGGTCGCCGACCGTGGCCACGCCGTAGGGCTCCAGGGCGGACAGGGCTCGGGCGGACAGGCCCGCCTCGGCCAGCGGGGTGGCCGGCTCGGCGGCGGCGGCGCGCTCGCCGGCGTCATCGGGGATGGTCTTGGGAACCGGGGCGAACACCGCCCGCCACGCGGCCAGCATGTCCGCGGCGGTGTCGTAGCGTTCCTTGGCGTTGCGGGCCAGCGCGGTGCGGAAGAAGGGGACCAGCGCGTCGGCCACCGTCGGCATCGAACATGCTGGGCTCGATGGCGGCGTCGTCACGGAGGGACGCCGGGTCGGACAGCCCGTCGCCGAATCTGGGAGTGGCGCCGGTCGCCATCTCGAACAGCACCACGGCGGCGGAGTACCGTTCGGCGGCCGAGTCGTGCCGGCCGCGTTCGGGTGCGTCCAGGAAGGGATCCAGGTAGGGCGGTGTCCCGGCCGTGACGGCTGTGGCGCCGGCCCGGGACAGGGAGAAGTCGAACAGGACGAGGTGCTTCGCCCCGTCGCGCGGCCCTCCCGCACGCCGAGGTTCGCGGGCTTGATGTCCCGGTGGTCGACCCCCGCCCGGTCCAGCGTGGTCAGTGCTTCCAGCAGGTCGGTGCCCCAGCGTTCCAGCAGGTCGAGGGACAGCCGTTCGCGGCTGCGCAGCACCTCGGCGAGTGTCTCGTCGCCTGCGCTCTCCAGCAGCAGGGCCTGCCGTGCCGCCCAGCGTCTAGCGGGCCTTCGACGAGCCGGACTAGGCGGGGGCCGGTCAGCCCGGCCAGCACCTTGGCCTCGTCGGCAATCCGCCCCGCCGCGGCGTCGTTGACCGCCACCTTCAGCACCCGGGTCGCCTCGGGGCCGGAGCCACCTGCGGCCAGGTCGGTGACCAGCAAGCCGACCGCGGTGGAGCCGCGGCCGAGACGGCGGATGAGCCGGAACCGGCCGCCGATCACCTCACCGGGAGCCGCGTCCAGCGGATCGGTCACCTCGTCACCGGCGCCGCCAGGGCCTGCTCGGCGTCCGCCAGCCGCTCCAGGAAGGACCGCACGTCGGGCAGCCGCTCGCTCACCGCGGGCCGGGTCGCCTCCAGGACCAGCGCGCGGACCGCGGGGGGCACCTGGGGCAGGTCAGCCGCCAGGTCCAGGCCGTTGTCGCGGTGCAGTCGCTCGCGCAGCGCGGCGCGGTCGGCGGCGGCCGGGCGGCCAGCCAGGATGAAATAGGCCAGGGCGCCGAGTGCGAACACGTCCAGGCGGACCCGGTCGGCGTCGCGGTTCCATACTCCTTCCGGTGCCTGGAAGGCTTCGGCCAGCCGCCGGTCCACGTCCACCGCGCCGGGCCGCATCAGCACGCTCGGCTGGCCAGCGGCTGGGCTGGCCCGTTACCCCCGCTGGTACCGTCCGCGGCGCCCATCAGGCCGGTGACCCCGCTGACGGACAGGCCGGTCAGCGCCGGCCCTGCCACCGTGCCCGCGCTCTGCCAGTCACCGACCAAGACCTGCAGCCCGCCGTCCGGCAGTGGCCGGACCGATACGGCGTGCGGGGTGAGGCCACGGTGCACGACCCGGTTCCCGTGCGCGTAGTCCACCGTCTCGGCGACCTGCCGCAGCAGCGAGAGCTGATCCTCGGCCGGCAGGCTGCCCGCGTGGTCAGCCAGCCACAGGTCGAGCCGCTGGAACCGGTCATCGAACGGGTAGACCAGTCCGACACCGAGGTCGCTGTCCACCAGGTCCCGCGGGCGCAGCAGCCGGTCGCTGGCCAGTCGCGACATGATCCGGTACTCGTGCTCGGCGACCTGGCGGATCTTGGCCCGGGTGGTCGCCGTGGCGCCCGGCGGAGTGACCAGGAACCGGATCCGGCCGCGTTCCGTCGTGGCGACCCGGTGGAACGCGGGCCAGTCCTGCCAGCCGTCACCCTCACCCAGGGGGTCCTCGTCGATTACCCACGACCCGGCCTGACGCTGGCGACGCTGGACGATCCCGATCCGCTGCATGAGCGCGGCGATGATGTCGTCCCGGTTGGCGCCGACCGACTGGTGCGGGGTGGGCGCCTCCAGCAGCCGCTCGGATATGCCGGGCAGGCCCGTCTCGTACTCCTTGCCGTCCAGGCCGAACAGGTCTATCCGGGAGGCCGGGGCCAGCAGGCACCGGATGCCTGGGTGGTGCAAGAACACGGACTCTTGGACGAACGGCACGACAGTGCGGACGTCGGGGATTCGGGTTCCGGTGTCCTGGGCCCAGCGGATCAGCTCGTCCTGGAGCTTGCTGGCCAGCCGCTGGGCCTTGCGCCGGGCGAGCTTGAGCGGGGAGTCCTCGGCGCGGTGCCCGTCCCGCCGCCAGGTGAGGTCGTCGCCGCGCAGGGTGCCCGAGTAATACTTCAGCTCGACCAGGTGCAGGCGGCGGCGGCCGAGGACGACCAGGTCCACTTCGTGCCACTTGCCGTGGCCGTCACGGAACTCCAGATTCGACCAGGCGCGGAAGGGGGCGTTCTTGGGCAGCAGGTCACGGATGACGTTGAGACCCTCGGCCTCGTGTGTGAACTGGGAGGGGGTTACCTCAACCCAGCGCTGAACGTATGCCACCCCGGTCCTGTCTTCTCTTATCTGCTGACGGCTACTCCTGCCAGCAGATCCTCCGACGTCATACTGCCAGTAGCCGCTGTGAGCTGCAGGCGTCGATCACTGTGTCGTGCTGTCAGGCCCCTTGCGAGGCCACTGGATGGTGTCCTGCCGGGACGAGGGGATGAAGGAAATCCACCGCCGCCCCTCTCCGGAGTTCTTCGTGGAACGGCTGGTTGCGGTAGCCACGAAGGCATCCATAACAAGAGGTTTCTTCTCCGCAGTCGCACCTGGTGACGCGTGCCAGCGCTGCCTCCAGTACCTCGTCGAACGAACGGGCGATACGGATCGCGCTACCGGCCCCGCCGGGCACCGCGTCGAAGATCACTAGCGAGGTCCGCCCGCCTGGCGTCGGGTACAGAGTGCCGTCGATGTCGTCCCGGCTGATCTGTAGCCGCTCTGAGACTCCTTCGAGCAGGGCATAAAGGGTTGACCTCCAGTGGCCCGGGGCTGCGAAGGGCGCGGCGAGCGAGTCGAAGGAGATCGCGAGGATGTCGGTCTCGTAACGGTGGGCGAGGGCCCGCAACTGGAGCGGGCCGGTGCAGTCCCGATCCCGTAGCAGGTGCAGATGCTTGCTCGGGACTTTCGGTCTAACGGGGGTTCCCCACCCGCACCAGTCGCAGATCAGGTACCCACCCCGGTTCGGGCCTTCGGAGATCGCGATCAGTTGGCCGCGTGAACCAGCCCGGGTTGTCACGGTGCCGCCGTTGGCTAGCTGCCAGGCCGCCTCTTCGACCTCTGCCGCAAGCGACAGGACGTAGGTTGTGCCATTCCAGCTTCGACGGGGCGGTGACATCCCAGGCCGCTTCGTGTCCCGCTGCGCCACGAAGCCAAACTCGGGCACACAGTAGCGACGGGGAGCACCAGTCAGCTGGACATCGCACGAGGGGCAGATGGGATCGAGTTGTTCATCGCCTTCACGGTAGCTTCCACAAGCCTGGCAGACCGCATAGTACTTGCTGATCAGTTCGCGGTCCGGCAGCCGGTAGACACCTCCTGAGGTCCAGAGCAGTGCACCCGCCACGAGCTCAGCGCCCGGTGCAAATTCATAGATGGCTGAAGACAGGTCACGAGACAGGTCGAGCTTGCTTCCAATATGACTGTCGGCATACTGGGTCCTGAGCTCGACGGTGTCAGTCGGGAATCCGTACTTAGGAAGGACGTTGCGGTTCGCCAAGAAATTGAGCAGCCCACGCTTTTTCAGCGTGTTTATGGTCTTCTCGTAACGGTCAACGAGGTAGCCCTTGCGGTCCTTCACCGCGTGCATCACGTCGTTCTTCGAAGGCGTCGACCTCTTCGGTTAGTTCCGTCCGGAGCTGTTCAAGCAGATCAGTGAGGTATCCCACCCAGGTCCCGGTTTCAAGTCCTATCTCGGTTTGGACTGACTCCGGCAGGACCCGGCGACAGCGACCGGGCGACATCGTCGGGTACCGGGGTCAGGTACCCCCGTACGCGCTTGCTGGGCGGTAGCGTGTTCCCGGAACCGGGCAAGAAGAAGTCCCCTGCGTAGCGCCACTCTTCGCCAGTGAGTTGCTTGGCTTGCCGGAAGAAGGCGGCCAGGGCCACGGAATGAGCGTGCCTCCGGTCGATACGTTCATTGGCTAGTGGCACATAGGGCGCGCGCACTTCCCCGGCCACCATGGTGGTCGGATCCTGATACCGGGACAGGTCGTGCGACCGGCGCTGCGCGTAGGTGACGATGAGAGCCGCAGAATCGGTGCGGCGGCCAGCGCGTCCTGCTCGTTGCACGTAGTTCGCGGTGGTGGGGGCATGTTACGCAAGACGACCGACTGAAGTTCCCCGACGTCAACACCGAGTTCGAACGTGGTGGAGCAAGACAGTGCATTGATTTCGCCGCGCACAAAACGCTGCTGTATCTCCGCAGCCTCCACGCTGGTCAGCTGCCCCGTGTGCTCGCTCGCGGTAAGAGGCACCGGGTTAAGAGAGCGGTACAAGTACCGGTAGTGATCGTCGTCTTCTTCGGCCGCAGGAACCCGGTACTCCTCCAGCAGGCCCGCGCAGCCCATCGTGGCGCATGCTCCCCTGACCGAAACCGCGGAAAGACGGCGGCATTGCTCGCACCGGTACATCACATCATCGGGGCCGACGAGGGAAAGCCGCAGCCAAGTGTGATCGACTTGCCTGACGACGCCGAGCCGCGCCTCTTGGGTGGTCGCCAGCCAGCCATCCCGGAGGCTTTCCAGGAACCGCCAACATCCGTGCAAGACCTCGCGAGGGTCTGCGAGGCAGCTGGCGGCCGTCAGTACCCGGGAGACGTAATCAAGCCTTCTGTTGACGCCGCGTGTCGGCAGCCAGCTGAGGACTTTGCGCCTCTGCTCGGCTGCTTCAGCGCGCACGTAGATAGGCCCACGCCGCGGGTCGAAGTCCTCATCGCGCGGATCCACCCCGTCTGGCATCGTGATTGCGCCTTGCTGCCGAAGGCTCCGCGCTAGCTCCTCCAGCAGGTCCCAGGACTCGCCATCACTCAGGCCCAGGGCCTTCATGCCTGCCGGAAGATACCAGGTGTTTTCGCGCTCTAGCTTCGACCCGGAGCAGGCCCCGTCCTTCCAGGGACTGCCGATCATCTGTCGCGACCATTTCCAGCATCAGCCACAGCGCGGTCTGGCGTTGGCGTTCCTGCCGGGACATGCGCCGTTCGAAGACGTGCGCGGCGTCAGCGGCTCTCACGAGGTGGTAAGCGACGTCATCGACGTGTGCGGCCTCGTCGTAATCGGCGCGGGACAAGGCGGCCAGGATGAGCCGCCGGTGCTGGATGGTCTGGTAACTGGTCTGGAGGTAGGGCGCGAAGAAGGCAGCTGCCTGACGGCTGTCGCTGAACAAGAGCAATTTGCGTCCCTGTCCCGGCTGGTCCGCCTCCGTCTCGTTGCCCGCGGGGGGGAGCGCCTGGTACAGAGCGGTGGTGAGCACTGAGGCTGCCGCGTCCCCGCCGGTTTCGAATTGACGGACCATGGCGGCGCCGCGGGCTCCGCAAGCCAGGCAGCCGGAAAGGGTGTCCCGCGTTGTGGAGAGCCTCCGCACCGGCCACAGCACGGTCCCCCCGCAGGAGAGGCCCGTGCACGTCGAGTGTCCGGCCGCGTAGAGGGCGCCGCACATAGCGCACAGCACCGCATCGTCAGCGTCGAGAGAGCGGGCAGGTTCTTCAAGTGTCTCGTCGTCCTCGTCGATTACGGCGGGCGCATCCCCCGCCAGCAACCAGGTCCGCCGATCAGTGGGCCGCTGCTGCGGCCCGAAAATCAGCCCGTCCGAGGCGTGACGCACTGACCCCGAAAGATAGACCGCGCCGCACCGCTTACACGCGCCGAACTCAAACATGGCGGCTGAGCAGGTCGCACACATTTCACGGCGGGCGAGGGATACATGGGGGCCAGCCTTCGACAAGCAGGTGTAGGCCCCCTCGCTTGCCCGCGCGAACAGGTGGTATCGGGCGGACAGGACGGGCGACCCTGCTCCGTCCCGCACGCGGGATCCCGCTGTCACCAATGCTGCTAGCGCCTTGGTCTGATCGTCTTCCGGACCGAAAAGCTCCGCGGCGAGATCAGCGAACATGCGTGGACGAGCAGCGAGCAGCCTTCTTAGCTCAGCGATCCGATGTTCATGAGCGAGCGTGGTGGCCGCATCGCCTTGAATAGCTCCGCCGTGCGCCTGGGCGAGGTGCAGCAATTCGGCTGCGGGATCTTCAGAGTCTGCGATGCGGAGGTAAGCGGCCGGGTCGAGGGGGCCCCAGAATGGCCCTTCTGGCATGTTCCGCCGGGTGGCCCGCACCAGATCCTGACGTGATTCGTCACCGGGGATCCAGTCAAAGTCTGCGTCGAAGAGCCGATGTGCGAACTCCGTCACCGACCGGGGCTCGTCTCCTACGGTCGCGCTGGTGGCAACGCATCGTAGTGAGCGTCCGTCGGCCACCCGATCCCGCAGACGGCGGAGCAACATCGCCAGCTCGGCCGCTTTCGCCCCGTCATAAACGTGCGCCTCGTCGACGGCGATGAAGCTCCAGTGCCCGCCGTAGGCGCCTTCGAACAGGTCGATGTCAGATGGACGTAGCAGCAGATATTCGAGCATCGCGTAGTTGGTAAGGAGCAGGTGCGGGGGTGCCCCCCGCATTTCTGCTCGGCTGAGGAGCTCGTTGGGTAGCCTCGGTTCCCCTGGGTTGAGGACAGCGAATTTCTGTGAGGCATCCTGGGCAGTGTGGGGGGTGTCTCCCACATAACGGCCGAAGGTGATGTGGGGGGCGTGCGCCAGCACCTGCCGAAGTCTCTTGATCTGGTCGTTGGCGAGCGCGTTCATGGGGTACAGCAAGAGCGCCCGCACTCCCGGGCCCAGCATCCCGCGGGCGTCTTCCCCTGACAGAGCGTCCAGGATAGGCAGTAGAAAGGTCTCGGTCTTACCAGACCCAGTTCCAGAGGCGACGATCACGTTGCGTCCCGCCGTGATTTTGCGGATGGCCTGTTCCTGGTGTACGTAGAGCGGCCGGTCCATAGGCAGGGCCGCGCTTCCGAGGTTCAGGAAGGCCGGGTTCAGGACGCCGCGGGCAACGAGGTCAGTGAGGGTTGCGCCATGCGCGTACGGTGGAGCGGATTCCAGCAGTGGCCCCTTCGTCAGCAGGCTCCGGGATATCTCCATGTCAAGGGCTGCCGCTATGCGGGCGTCGCGCACCGGCAGCAGAGACTTGAGATACCTCAGGTAGCCACTGATGATCAGCTCGCTGGTCGCCAACGGGTCGAAAGTGGGGGTCATGCCGACTCCTCTGCGAGGAGGGTACGTTCTACGCCCGCGATAAGGGCTTCCGCGAGCACGAGATCGATGTCTGACCATGTCCGGTGCCTGTCGCGCCAGATCGGTCCACCGATCACGCCAGGAGCGCTCGAACGACCGGCAGGACTCGTCGCCGCGCGCTCCGATACGTGCAACAAGTGCTAATGCTGCGGACATGGCAGGCAGGGCGAGCCACCCGCCTTTTCCGTCAGGGTGGCGCCGGGCCGCGATCTGCGCGCCCACGGTGCGGTAGGGGGAGGCGGCCACCAGACGATCAGCGGAGCGCACGATCGAGGCCGCGTCTCGTGCCGCTCTGGCGAGTTCCGGCCTCCTGCGGGCGTCGAACATACGCCGCGCCGCAACAGCCCGGGTGTCCGCGTCGAGAAGGGCCTGCGGCACCACGGCCGCGGCCTGCCATATGGCCTCCACCTGCTCGGCCGAGATAACGGCCATCCGCTCGGCGTCCGGCCCGAACTGGCCGATCCGGGCGTAAGGGTCGCCATCGCCGCTGAGCACGATGTCCAGATTCGCGCCGCACTGGGCCAGTGCCGCGTCAGCAAGGCCTGCCGATGGGCCATCGCCAGCACGGACAGGCTGTGCGAGGACCCGGCTGGTGAGCACCGCAGCCGCAGCCGGGACGATCCCCCACAGCCGTTCTGCCGCACGCATACCGCCATTGAGCGGCGGCCGCGCGGTAGCGAGCCCGGAGGTGATCAAGCCGACGACACACGCCCCGGAATCGAGTCCGGTTTCAAGAAGTCCAGCAATCGCCAGACTGGGCTCGTCGCGCAGCACTGCCGAACAACTCTCGCGGAGGTTGGCTGGCGCGCCAGTGGCGATCAGGTCGTCGGCGAGATGGATCAGCCGCCAGAGGTGTTCCACCCGGCGGGGACATGCGGGCAACGTGCCTTCCCCGGCCAGGAACCTGGATAGGGCGTCCTCCTCCGCCTCGGCGCCGGCAGGAATGCCGGGCGCGTCGCATGCATAGGAATTCTGGGTTGGCCAGTCAGGCCAGTGAGTGACGGTCCACGGGTCCTCCACTCGCAGGAGGACACGGAGCGGGCCAGCCGCACACAAGCTGGGCGGGAGTTGGACTATCCCGTCGGTGGGGACTGGCAGGATGATCGGTGCGCGCCACGGCGCGTGTGCGAGGTACAGGCCGACAGCCAGCCCATCGACATGCACGCAGTCATGGATTCTCAGCTGCCCGGAGTGGAGTTCGGCCCCAGTTGCCAGCCGCCGGGGACGCACGAACCCTACGGGCATCACAGCCTGGCCCCATGGCAGGAACAATTCCGCCCGGCCGTGATGCGCCACTGTCTCGCTTGCCCGGGCCAGGTCGTAGCCGGTGAGGCCGGGAACCTGCTGGCCGCTTGCCGGGACAGTCTGAATCCGGTGCGCTCCGGCCCACACCTCGAGGTCGGCCTTGACCGTCGTCCCGGGTGCGCGAACGAGCAGACGACCGAGATCTGCTACAGCCTCGGTCATTGCATGTATCGGCGCGGCCGTCCATGTGCTTGCGCCCGCGCCCACGCACAAAAGATCCACATGCGGTGGCGTGATGACGACCGGCTCGGTCTCGGTGCCGGCCCGGAATTCCACCACCCGTGCACGGTCTGAACCGGCGAACCTAAGCCTGTCAGGACTCACCGCCGCACCTACCGGAGCATGGAATTCGACCGCCGCTGGCTCCAGGCTGCTCCCTCTGAGGGCACGAACGGTTGGCCGGTAGCTGACCGAAACACGCTCAGCTATGAAGATCGTCCTCCGCATTCCGCGACCGAGGGGACCGCGCACCGTGATGTTGAATGCCCCAAGGATCGGCCTGGGCACGTCATCCCAGATGTCAGCCGCACCGGGGCTGCCGATCTCACGGGACATGAGGGGCGGTCCTTCTGCAGCGGGCCGGATTTCCACGTGCCAGCTAATCGCTGAGTCGGTCGCGCCAGGCAGCCAGAGTCGAGGCGGTTCGGTGTATACCGGGGAACCGTAAGGCGTGGCCACCCCCGGAAGCGGCTGGCCAAGGAGAAGGCGCGGGCGGGCGTAACCCTGCACGATGTGAGAAGGGCAGCCGGGGAGTGACAACGAGCGGACGCCCTCAAGGGAAGCCAGGCGCAATTGCCAGCCCTCCCACCCGAAAGGAACCGGTGTCTCCAGGATGGTGCGGAGGTCCCCGACCATCGCTAGTTCGCGATCGGCGGGGTGCAGAATCCAGATATGGTCTGGGGGCAGCGGCAGCAGTGCCGGGAGCCGTCGGCCGTCGTCTGAGAAAAAAAGGATGGGGTCCGAGGGCTGGATGACCTCCAATTCGCTGACGTGATCCCAGCCAACAAGCGAGACTTGGACGGTGCGCACCGGTCGAGAAAGTGGGTGGGCAGTCTCCGGGGCAGCTTCTGCGGACCCAACCCACTGCGCGCGGCTGCGGACCGTTACCGGGCTACCGTCTGCTGTCACCCGCCATGTAGCGACGCCGTCAGGCGCCTCTCCGACGGCCGGCAGAACCACTTCTACCCCTACGCCATAGGGATCGAGAGCGATGCGCGGACGTGACTGGGGCCTGCGAGCCCCATCCCGATCCTCGCCTCGCCGCGAAGTGGACCGGTCAAGACCATGCTCCTCGGCTTCGCGGCGTGCCGCTTCGACTATGCGAGCCGGAAGCCGGACGCCATCGAGATCTGGGCCAGCGTCGGCTAGCCGGTCCAGCAAATCGAGGCTGCGATCCACCACGTCTAGTGCGTAGTCGCCGCCATCCGTGAGAAACCGTCTTGCGGGAACGTCCAACACGGACAGGCGCAGACTCCGTCCCGGTGCAGTCGCCCAAGCCAGGAAACTTTCCGCATCCATCCCAGGATCGAGCCGTTGACGGGAAAGGAGCAGGCGGAAGTAATCACCCAGGCAGTACGTCGGAATGCCGGCATGCATCAGGATTGGACCAACGAAGGCCAGTGGCAGGTCGGGGAAGGTCGCCATCCCTAGGCGGTCCACCGCTGTATTGAAGGCACGTCCCCAGACTCCCTGATCCAGCGAAGTGCCCTGGAAGCGTGCGGTTTCCCACAGCGCTGGCCAGTAGGCGCCGCCTTGGTAGCGGGTCGCTGCAACCCCTGCCATGGCAGCTGCCAAGCAAGCCGGCCGCCCCAGCAAGAGTGGCTCCCCTTCAAGCCGCGGATCCTGGAGCTTCCCGTATTGACGGCCGAGAACCGTTGCGACCTGGTCGGTCAGCTCAGGACGGAGGTCCGCTTCCGCGACGAGGGATGCGCCCCTCAGCCGTGGCCGCCATGAGTCTTCGCGCAGGCGAAGCAGTTCCCGCATGGTGACTCTTCGTGGGCTGACTGTGCCGCTGCTCATGGATTTCCCCGCACCCTGCTGGCCAACGCTGCAGCAGCCGGAGTCGGGCATCCCGTCCCACTCGCCAGAATCTTCCCGGCGCACCCTGAGACTCGCACACATACGTGGCGCTTTGACAGTCTCACGAGTTCACCTGTCCGCACCGTACGGTCACGGTTGCTTCGACATTGAAGATTCAGTAGGCGTGTTGCTCGTCTTCGCCACCCTCACTCCTGCGGGTGGTTGGGGCGCGCGCTGCTGGCGGCAAGACGGTTGAACTCGCCCGCATGCCACTCTACGCTACTTTTCTCTCACGTTTTGTATCAGTCGTCCCCGATCTCTCCTTGGGCGACATCTACTAGGCACGCGAGGAACTTCTCAGGTGACTCCACAAGATCCCTGGTGACGGAGTCGTAAGGGTGGACGGCGAGACGGGTCATGAGCGGTTCGGAACATCACCGAGTTTCGCTGAACTGTACGAAGCTTCATTGGATGCGGTCTGAGATTGCTATAGGAGGCCGTTCCTGTCGCTTCATCGGTGATATTGATAAGAGCGTTGGATTCAGAGCTGAAGTCATGCGGCGACAGAAGCGGAAATGAGTAAGATAAGTCGTAACGTTCACTCTGATCTGGACTGGGCGCGGTCCACAGGTGCACAATTCCTGTCAAATCCAGCTGCGAGAAGAAGTACCGTAGCGACCGGCAAAGAATGGCACGGCGCGCAACGGGCCATCACCGGACGAGGAAGGACGGGCGTCATGCATAGCATCCACCACACGCAGCCAACTACACCTGTTCGTCCTCGCCGCGGTCGCCGCCCAGGCAACCCTGATCATCGCCGAAGCGGCGCCGCACCGTCAGACTCCCCGCTCCGCGACGCCCTCGGCGAGTTCATCCGCGCCGCAGGCCTGGTCCGCCGCATCGGCGTCAACCTCAACCAGGCGGTCGCGAAACTCAATGCCACCGGCCAGCGCAGCGGCGACCTGCTCCCCTACGCGGCCGAAAGCATCCGCCGCGCCCAGCTGCTCGACCAGGCCGCCGAAGAAGTCCGGAAGCGGATCCGTCAGTGATTGGCAAGGTCGGCCCGCGCGGCAGCCGCGTCTCCAGCCTGATCTACTACCTCTTCGGCCCGGGCCGCAACGAGGAGAGCACACCGACCCGCACCTCATCGCCGGATGACGCCACCCGGCCGTGCCCAGCCTCAAGACATCGAGGAGGTGGAGCTGAGGGGGATTTGATTCCCCTGACCCTCTCGATGCGAAAGAACGGCTCACCTGGCTGGAGCACGCGGAATGCATGACGACCGCCAGGCCGCCAGAAATTGATCTCGGTCAGGTCAGGCCGGGCAGCCAGGAACCGGTACCACCGGCCGTCCGTTACGCCCACCTATGCCCGCATGCCGATCAGGTCCCGAATACCTTCTGCCGGTGCCAGTCGAGGTACTTCTGCGAAGGTGCCAGGGCGCCAGACGGCAGGAGCAGCACCTCGCGCAGAGGCGGGCGCCCGTAATACTGCCGAGCCAATGGGTCGTGCTCGGTCGCATCGGCTAGTGCGGGCGCGAGGTGGATACGCAGCCCTCCGTTGACGGTGATGAGACCGGTATCGAAGGCCGCATCGTGAGCCGGGCACGCCGCCAGACCGTTGCGGAAATCGAGCCGCTCGCTGGGGCTGCTGTCTTTCCATGGCTTGATGTGGCCGGCCAGGAGCATGCGCCTGCCGCCGAACGCGGCTGGGCTCAGGCCGCAGAAGACGCACTGGCTCCCGCAGTTGAGCAGCACATTCTGAGCGAAGACGTGTTGGCCGACGCGGGCGGCTGCCAGGAGGATCCGTTCCGTCTCCCTTTCGGGCAATCCGTCGGCGGCGGGGTGGCGGCGGATCTGTTCGCGTAGCTCGGCTTCGAGTGTGGAGATGTCGAGTTCCTCCTGGCCGAGCAAGGCGAATTCGCCACCGTTCTCCAGGTCGAGGAAATCCGGGAGCTGGTCCGGGCCAATTCCTTCCGCGCGGGCGCCATGAAGCAGGACCCGGTATACCCGGCTGAACTGCGGCGGGTCATCGCGGAGCATGGCCCCGGCACGCACGTCATGGCGAGCACCGTGTGAACGGGAGCCGTCCAGGTTGGCCATTTTCGCCAGCACACTAGACGGCGGCCGGGAGAAGAGCCGGGCGAGGGAAGGTACCGGCTCGGGTGCCTGATTTGCGGTGGACCCGCCGAAGTGACGGTGGTTAACCAGGAAGGAGCACGCCAAGCACAGCAGCGTTTCGACGGGCAGGAATGTGACCTGTCGGCCGCTGGCTACCGGCCGCCGGGCCAGCAGCGCCCGGAACTGCTCCCGCGCCTGGCTGACCGTCAGGTCCAGGTAATCGGCTAGATCAGCCACGCAGCGAGGCTACTCCGGCCAGGGCTGCCGTAGATAGATGTCATTCGCACGGGACGGCGTACGGTGTTCTTCGACCCCGTGGACCAATCGTGGAGCCGAGATGACCGACGGTGACTCGCCCTTCCTGGCGATCCCGGCTTCCGAGTGGCTCGCGGCTAACCGCTCCGCGTTCGTCATTGCGGACCGCTTTCCGGTCAGCCCGGGGCATGCCCTCGTGGTACCGCGACGGCTGATCGCTACCTGGTGGGAGGCTACTGACCAGGAGCGGGCTGATCTGCTGGCCCTGGTTGACGAGGTCAAGCGTCAGCTGGACGCAGAGCTGCAGCCGGACGGCTATAACGTCGGCTTCAACGCTGGCGCGGCCGCCGGGCAGACCGTTGGCCATCTGCACATCCACGTGATCCCGCGGTACCGCGGCGACATGCCAGACCCGCGAGGCGGCGTCCGGCACGTCATACCGGACAAGGGCAACTACCTCCAGCCGCAGCCGGAACCGTACGCACTGGTTGACGGGCAGGAGCGGCTGCTCCGTGACGACCTGCTGAGGTGCCTTCGCGATCCGCGGTTCGACCGGGTGGACCTGCTGGTCAGCTTCGTCATGAAGTCCGGGCTTGAGCAGGTCCACGGCGGCCTGCTGGATGCACTGGACCGGGGTGCCAGGGTCAGAGTGCTGACCACGGACTATCTCACCGTTACCGACGCTGACGCCCTGGCCCGGTTGCTCGACCTGGCCGAGCTCCATCCTGAAGTGATCGCCACGCGGGTCTTTCATGATCCCGCGACGAGCTTCCATCCCAAGGCCTATCTCTTCTCGTCCGCTGACGGTGCCGTCGCGGCGACGTTCGTCGGCAGCAACAACCTGAGCGCATCAGGTATTGCTGGTGGCATCGAGTGGGCTATCGGTGCCGACCAGGCTGCGCCGCTGCTAACCGCCTTCGAACGGCTCTGGTCCGACCCGCGCAGCCAGCAGCTCACCCATGATCTGCTGGCCGAGTACCGGTTGCGCTGGCAGCCGGCCGTGCACACTGCGGGTGTTGTGGTTGAGCCGCCGGCCAGGCCGCCTGCCCCACGACCCGTGCAGCGTGAGGCACTGACGGCCTTGGAGCAGACCCGGCTAGAAGGCTTCCGCCGCGGCCTGGTCGTCATGGCGACCGGCCTTGGCAAGACGTGGCTCGCTGCTTTCGACACCGCCCGGCCTCAGTTCCGCCGCGTGCTGTTCGTTGCTCACCGCGAGGAGATCCTGCGCCAGTCCCTTGAGGTGTTTCGCCGGGTGCAGCCAGATGCGGATCTCGGACTGTATTACGGCGGGGCGAAGCAGTCGGGTGCCCGCATACTGTTCGCCGGTGTTCAGACGCTCGCGGGAAACTTGGACCAGTTCGAGCCTGACCGGTTCGACTACATCGTCATCGACGAGTTTCATCACGCCGCTGCCCGCAGTTATCGGCGGGTGATCGAGCATTTCCAGCCGGGATTCATGCTCGGGCTTACCGCGACTCCCAACCGTATGGACAGCGCTGACCTGCTGGCGCTGTGCTCGGACAACCTGGTCTACGAGTGCCCGCTCACGGAGGGCATCGAGCGCGGTGACCTCAGCCCCTTCCACTACTTCGGCATCGCCGACGACGTCGATTACACGCCCATACCTTGGCGTAGCGGCCGGTTCGACCCCGCGACGCTCACACGGGCCGTCGAGACGCAGGAACGTGCCCAACATGCGCTCGACGTCTGGCGCGACAAGGGCGGTGGTCGCACTATGGCGTTCTGCGTCAGCGTTACCCACGCCGACTTCATGGCCGAGTTCTTCCGGAGCAACGGAGTGGCCGCCGTTGCTGTGCACAGCGGTCCCAGCAGCGCGCCCCGGGCTGGCTCGGTCGAGCAGCTGCGCGCCGGGGAAGTACAAGTCATCTGCACGGTTGACATGTTCAACGAAGGCCTTGATGTGCCGGAGATCGACACAGTGCTGATGCTGCGCCCGACTGAGTCCCCGGTGGTATTTCTGCAGCAGCTCGGCCGCGGCCTGCGCCGAAGTGAGGGCAAGGACGGTCTGACGGCGATCGACTTCATCGGTAACCATCGAAGCTTCCTCGTCAAGCCCAGGACCTTGCTTGCGCTCGGCACGGGACACGCGGCGGGCACCGACAAGGTGCTAAGAGCCATGCGGACCGGCGATTTTCGTCTTCCGGCTGAGTGTTCGGCCACCTACGATGTTGAGCTCGTCGACATCCTGCGTGCGGTTACCCGGGTGGGCGCCGGGTCCGCCCTGGAGGACTACTGCCGGTCTTACGCAGACGAGCACGGTTACCGGCCCAGCGCAGTCCAGGCCTACGAAGCCGGCTACAACCCCTCGTCGGCTCGTACCAGGTACGGCCACTGGTTCGCCTTCCTGGATGACTTGGAACTCCTGACTGAGCAGGAGCGCGAGGTGGCGCGACGCCATGCCGACGTGCTGGCTGGCATCGAAAAGGAATCGATCACGAAGTCGTACAAGCTCGTGACCCTCCAGGCGTTGCTCCAACTCGGTGCGCTGCGCACCGGCGCAGATGTCGCCGAGATCGCCTGGACGGCGCAGCGGATCGTCACGGGCGACCCGCGCCTGGAAGCCGACACGAGATCGGCAGAGATGCCTGACCCTGCGTCTGTGGATTCCGAAACCTGGCGTGAATATTGGCTGAATTGGCCGTTGGCAGCTTGGACCGGTCAGCTGCGCGGTTCCTCGAACGGCTGGTTCCGCATGGACGGGCGCCGTTTCCTCCCGGCGTTCCATGTGGCCACAGACGTAGGCGACACGTTCGACGCCATGGTGGAGGAACTCGTTGACTACCGGCTGGCTCGATACCTCTTCACCAAGGCGAGCCGGCTGGAAGAGGCCTTCCGGCTCAAGGTCATCCAGGCCCATGGTCGGCCGATCCTCATGCTCGACCGTGACCACAATCGTGAATTGCCCGAGGGGGAGACACCCTTCATCGCCGACGGCGTTGTCTACACGGGCAACTTCGCCAAGATCGCTCTGAACGTTGCCCACCGTGGGGGGCAGCCGGACAATTTGCTAGCCGATCTGCTGCGCTCGTGGTTCGGAGCTGATGCTGGTCAGCCCGGTACCGTGCAGTATGTCGAGTTGGTACCCGGTGAGCCGCACTGGCGCATGCGGCCCGCATCGCCAGCCGCCAGCCGTGACGAGACGGTCAGCTGATCAGTCCTTCATCGCGTGTATGAAGGCTTGCCAGCTATCGGCATCGAAGACGAGCGAGGGCCCGGACGGGTCTTTCGAGTCGTGTACGGCCACGAGTCCGGGGAGGTTGGTAGCGACCACGACGCAGGCGCCGCCGTTGTTGCTGTAACTGCTCTTGTGCCATGCGGCGTGGGATAGGTCCATGTCGGGGGTGGCCATCCCGCACCTCCTATGTCCGCGACGGTTAGGTCAGGTCGGCTGCTACCTGGGCGATCAGGCTGACGGACTCCTCGGGGCCGAGGGCCTTGGCCACCAGATGGTTGAACATCGCCTGGTAGCGCTCGACTTCGGGCTGCTTCTCGAGGTAGAGGCTACCCGTCTGGCTCTCTAGGTAGACCACATCAGGGTCTGCTGCTTCTGGAAACCCGAGGATGATGAACGATCCGTCCATGGCCGGGTGCGCTCCAGCCCGGAACGGCAGTACCTGGACAGTTATGCGCAGCCGGTTGGCCAGCGCCGCGATGTGGTCGAGCTGCGAGCGCATCACGTTGGTCCCACCGACGACGCGCCGGATGGCTGCTTCGTTCAGCACAGCCCAGCATTCCGGCTGATCATCGGCAGTGAGGCGTTCCTGGCGGGCAGTACGGACCGCGATCTTGCGTTCGATGGCCTCGACATCACCGGCAGCGGGTGCGGTGCGCATGAAGGCCCGGTAGTAGTCGGCGGTCTGGAAGAGGCCGGGCACGAGTTCGGCCGCGTACTCGTGGATGGAGGCGGCCTCAGCTTCCAGACCCAGGTAGACCTGGAACCATTCCGGCGCTGCATCGCTGTTGTAGGACTGCCACCAGCCGCGCTGGCGGGCTTCGCGGGCCAGGGTCAGCAGCACTTCACGCTGGTCCCCGCCGATGTTATAGATGTCCAGGAGAACCCGCAGGTCGGCCGGGCGGATGCGACGGTCGCCGGTTTCCCAGCGGCTGATCGCTGAGGCAGTCCAGTCGCCGTGGGATTGCTCGGCGACCTGCTCGATGGTGAGGCCGCGTTGCTCACGGAGGCGCCGGAGCTCGTAGCGCAGGCGGCGGCCGCGGACGGTGGGGCTGGGGCGCATGGACACCTGCATCCCTCCAGATGTGGCAAATTGCCAACGTCGACTTGCCAACGGTAGCAAGCCAACGGCAGACTGTGAGAAGTCTGCCAGCCAGAGTGGCGGACCGGACCGGAATCCCGGCACCAGGTGGTGGAGAACAGTGGTTCGTTCGCCGTTGGCCGCGCTCACGGACTGGCCATTCCAGAGCTACCTGGAACTAGGCGCCTTGCCGACCGCGGTTCCTTGCGCCCGGCTGCACGCGCGGCAGGTCCTCTGGGAATGGGGACGGCAGGCCCTGGCCGACCCAGTTGAGCTGATCGTTTCTGAACTGGTCACCAACGGGCTTCATGCATCCGAGGGCTTGACCGGCAGTCGGTACGCCGGACGCTGGACTCCTGGGGTTCCGCCATTGCGGCTGTGGCTGCACGCCGCAGACAAGGGCATCGTGATTCAGGTCTGGGACGGCAACGACAAGCGGCCCACCCCACAGGTGGCGAATGTCGGTGCAGAGAGTGGGCGTGGCTTATTGCTCGTCGAAGCCATGAGCACAACGTGGGGTTCGTACCAAGTAAAAGGTTCAAGCGGCAAGGTCATCTGGGCAGTCGTGGGGCTGACAGCGGGATCCCACCCGCCCAGCGCCCCGT
>CAVQPP010000093.1:0-63444 GCA_963714445.1 uncultured Actinomycetota bacterium | reverse complement strand
TCAATTGCCATGCGACATGGCGAGGATTCAATCCCGGTACTTATCTGGATTAGGCGGAAGCCTGGTTCGTCTCCCCCGACGGCGAGTGCTGCCCCGAGACCGGATCAAGGACAGTGCCAGCATTCGCGATAGCGCTCAGCACACGCTTGCGCCGTCGGACGAGGGCCGGGGAATTGTGCGGAATGCCCAGGGCCATGAAGATGGCGTTGCTTATGGCCTTGGACAGACCCCAGATGCCCTGATTTGAACCGATTCTGGTCTGCGCCATCCGCACCTTGGTGGCCGCGCCGCCGACGCGGTAGCCACTGCCGCCGGGCAGGGGTTGCGCGCTGAACGACATGACGCTGCCCTGAATCTGCGCCTGCCACTCGACTCCATCGCGGGTACGCCGTGCGGCCGGCCTGCTACCCGTCAGACGCCCAGCCAGGGACCCCGAGGCTTTGCCGCCGACCGCGAGTATCTCGTCCAGCGTCAGCCCAGTGACGTTGACGTGGGTAAATGTCAGCGCCTGCGTCCCACGCCACTTCTGGTAGGCCAGTCCAGCTACCACGATGAGCACAATTATGAGGAGAAAGATCATTGACACCCCGTCTGCGGCTTCGAGTCCCCGGTGAATATATCGGGGTCCGAAGCTAGCAGTGTCAGATGTAGGTGGTCCAGGACCGTTATCAACCAGTTACAAGCCTCTTCCGGTTACGAGTGGAAACGGCTGATATTTCATCGCCCATGGCGGATTAGGGGCCAGGGATCAGGCCGGCCTGGGCCGAGACAACCCAGTGATGCGTATAACGGAAAAATAGTATTAATTTCCTAGCGCGCGGCGGCCAGCAGGTCGCGCTGGTGTCGCTGGCACCATCGGCGAGCCCGGCGGGCGGACCGCGCCACGGCGCGCCACTGATCAGCGAAGCCCTGGTGCCCGGCGGCGGCTGCTTCGGTGACGATCGCGTACGTCCAGTCGTGATTGGCCACCACTGCCTCGGCCACCTCGCGGCGGCCGGCCCGGGGCAGCCCGCTGGCTTGCAGGAAAATCCGGAAGCGCTCCAGGGCACGGCCCTGCCGGTCGTCGGCGATGTCCTGGTCGTCCTGCAGCGGCGCCCAGGAGCGGGCCGCGGTGGCGAAGTCCCAGGCGCGGCTGCCAGGCCCGGCCAGATCGAAATCGATCAGTGCGATGGCGCGGCCGTTCCGGAACACGACGTTGGCCGGGTGCACGTCGTTGTGGCTGACCAGGCCGGTGCGGAACCGGGCCGGGATCGGCCGCGGCCACCGGTACCCGGACGGGTCGAATGAAGCGGCGGCGCGGTGGTAGCTGCGCAGCAGGTCGGCCACGCTGATCAGGGCGGCGTCCGTCAGCATCTCCCCGGCCAGCGGCAGGACCGCGGCCTGGCCGTCCATGTAGGTCAGCATCTCGGTCGCGGGGGTCGCGGCCAGGACCCGGGGGGCACCGTCGAAGCCGACCGCACCGAGGTGGGCGAGCAGGGCATGGGTAGCGCGCCAGCAGGGCGCGGTGGGCCGGAGCACGGCGTCGCCCAGGCGGATGACCAGGCCACGGTTGGCGGTGCCGCCGGACAGCGGCCCGTCGGTCGGCCGGCCCGCTGGCCGCAGTGCCTCCCGGCCCGCTGGCTGCAGCGCCTCCCGGCTAGGAGCCGCCGGGGAACTGGCCGGCCTGGTTGAGCAGGGCGCGGGCGAGACTCGAGTGGGTGACCAGACCATGGGCAAACTCTCCTCGGATCGCAGCACACACCGCCGGGCATTTCGCGACGCCGTAGGCGACGGAGAGCACGAACGGGATTTGCTCGAGCGCCGGGCCGGGCGTGACGATCATCCGGCTGTCCAGCGGCGTCGGTACCAGCCGGCCGTCCTCGCCGATGAACACGCCGGCCAGTTCAGCGCGTACCCCCAGCGCGGCCAGCGCTTCCCGCTCCGCGGGCGTGACCGCGTCGTAGATGGTGGAGAGCCCGGGCGCCCAGGCCCCGATGGCGACCACGGCCATGGTCACCGATGGCACCAGGGCGAAGGCGCCGGCGATGTCGCTCTGCCGCCGCAGCGCCTCGGCTGTCTCCGCGTCGTCCAGGATCATCGGCGCGTAGAACACGTGCGCTGGCCCGCCGCCGACCCGGGCCACACTGCGGACCAGGTCGAGCAGGTCCCGGCCGTCGGGCGGGGGCACCGCACCGGTCAGCTGGACGATGGGGCACGGCGGGATCTGGGTCATCGAGGCAGCCAGCCCACTGAGCGTGCGCGACCAGGACATGCCGAGCACGTCACCCGGCTGGATGAGGTCCATCAGCGCCTGCCCGGCCGCTTCGCCCAGGCGGTAGCGCAGCGCCTGCTCGTCGTCGTCGGGGAAGTTGAACACGAAGGCGTGCTTGAGCCCTAGCGCCGAGCACAGTTCAGCCGACAGACCCAGGTCCAGGCTGCCCCCCGGCAAGCCAATCTCGATGTGCACCATCCCCGCCTCACGGGCGGAGTCGAGCAGGCGGGCAACCCGGAACCGGCTGATGCCCAGGCCCTCGGCGATGTCGACCTTCGAGACGCCATCGAGGTAGAACTGCCGCGCCACGCGGGCGGCCAGGACAAGTTCGGACGGCCGATAGGCCGACAAGCCGACCATCTCTCTCTCCAGCCGATCCAGACGCTCATCTGAGCGCCTCGATCTCATATTCGCAGCTTTTCTTGACTTTGCCTAGCTGCTAGATCACTGTGTCAGCAACGCTCGTTTTGAGCAAACCTACGCTCAAATGAGCGTAGGTACGAGCCGAGCATCCTCACCGTCGCGGAGGTCGTTCATGAGTTCTTCCCTGGTCAGGCTCCGCACGCTCGGGGTCGCCGGCGGCGTGGCCGTAGCGCTGGCGGTGGCCGCCTGTTCGAGCGGTGGCAGCAGTAGCGGGAACAACAACAGCACGGGCACGGTGACCGTGGCCGTGGTGTCCAACCCGCTGATCACCAACCAGATGGTGCCGCTGACCAGTTCGGTCTTCGAGAAGAAGTACCCGGGCATCAAGGTCAAGTTCGCCACTTACACCGAAGGTGACCTGCGGGCGGCGATCGAGAAGGACGTCAGCACGCACACCAACTCGTTCAACGTCATCATGATCGGCCCGTACGAGGCGCCACTGTTCGCGAAGAACGGCTGGCTGGACAACCTGTCCACGCAGTTCATCGCCAAAGACTCGAGCTACGACGCCAGTGACCTGCTGCCGCCGATCGCCAAGGCGCTGTCCTACAAGAACAGCCTGTACGCGGTGCCGTTCTACGGCGAGTCGTCGATGGTGTACTACCGCAAGGACCTGTTCGCCAAGGCTGGGCTCACCATGCCGGCCCATCCCACCTGGACCCAGATACAGAGCTTCGCGGCCAAACTCAACCAGCCCGGCAAGGTGGCCGGGGTCTGCCTGCGTGGCCTGGCCGGCTGGGGTGACAACATGGCCGCCCTCGACACGGTGGTCAACACGTTCGGCGGTGAGTGGTTCAACCAGAAGTGGCAGCCGCAGCTCACCTCGCCGGCGTTCGAGAAGGCGACCAACTTCTACGTCAACCTCATCCGCAAGTACGGCGAGTCGGGCGCGTCCAACGACAGCTTCAACCAGCTGCTGACGCTGTACGGGCAGGGCAAGTGCGCGATGTGGTACGACGCCACGGTCGCGGCCACCTCGATCGCGACCACCTTCCCGTCCATCGCCAAGCAGACCGGGTACGCCTTCGCCCCGACCGACCTGACCAAGTCGTCCGGGTGGCTGTGGACCTGGTCACTGGGCATCCCACAAGGCACCAGCAACCAGGATGCCGCGTGGAAGTTCGTCTCCTGGGCCACGTCGAAGCAGTACGACTCGCTGGTCGCGTCCAAGTACGGCTGGGCCGCGGTGCCGCCCGGCAGCCGGACCTCGCTGTACAGCAACCCGAATTATCTGAAGGCGGCCAAGGCGTTCGCGCCGATCACCCTGGCCTCGATCGACGGGACTGACCCGAACCACCCGACCCTGCACCCGGTGCCGTACGTCGGCGTCCAGTACGTGGACATCCCGCAGTTCGAGACGCTCGGCCTGCAGGTGGCCCAGCAGATCGCGGGGGCCATCGCCGGCACAGAAAGCGTCAGCCAGGCGCTCAAGACAGCCCAGCAGGACGCGTCGCAGTACACCCCGGCGGAACTGTCCGGCAGCTAGCCCGCCGCTGATGGGCCCCGGGCCGGACCCGTACCGGCCGGGGGCCCATCGGCCACCCCGAGGAATAAGGAGCGTTCAGGTGACGGTCCTCGAGACAGGCGCGGCAGCCACCCCGCAGGTCGGGATCCAGCCGCGCGCGGCCAGCCGCCGTGACCGCTGGCAGCGCCGCCTGCCGCTGCTGCCCGCGCTGATCTACCTCATTGTCGTCACGCAGATCCCGTTCGTGGTGACGCTGTGGTACAGCTTCCAGAACTACTTCTGGAACCAGCCCGGCGGCGCCCACTTCGCCGGGTTCAGCAACTACACGAGCGTGTTCACCAGCTCGGCCTTCCGGGGCGCGCTGGTGCGCTCGGTGTTCATGACTGCCGCGTCAGTGATCATCGCCATGATCCTGGGTGTGGCCTTCGCCCTGCTGCTGGACCGCAAGTTCCTCGGCCGCGGCGTGGTCCGGACGCTGATCATCACCCCGTTCCTGGTCATGCCGGCCGCGGCCGCGCTGGTCTGGGCGGGGCCGATGCTCGACCCGAACTTCGGCCTGCTGAACTACCTGCTGCAGCCGTTCGGCGTACATCACGTGGCGTGGCTCAGCACGTTCCCGCTGGCCTCGGTGATCGGGGTGATGATCTGGCAGTGGACGCCGTTCATGACCCTGATCGTGCTGGCCGGCCTGCAGAGCCAGCCGCCGGACACGCTGGAGGCGGCGAAGGTGGACGGCGCCGGGGCGCTGGCCACGTTCCGCGAGCTGACCCTGCCGCATCTGCGGCCCTACATCGAGCTGGGCATCCTGCTCGGCTCGATCTACCTGGTCAACGTGTTCGACCAGGTCCGGCTGATGACCAACGGCGGTCCCGGCACCGCCACCACGAACCTGCCCTTCTACCTGTACCAGCAGGTGAACTTCGCGTTCGACGTGGGCGGGGCGGCCGCCACCGGGGTGGTCACCGTGATTCTCACGATCATCGTGGCCACGTTCGCACTGCGGATGTTCGCCCGGGTGTTCCAGTTCGAGGGGGCAGACGCATGACGGCACCAGCGGCCACGGTGCCGCGGACCACCAAGCCCGCGCGGCGGGCCCGGCTGCGCGAGCTGTCCGGTCAGGTGGGCTGGGGGATCGTCGCCTGGGTGGTGGGGATCGCGTTCTTCCTGCCGGTGGCCTGGATGGTGCTCACCGCGTTCAAGCCGGAGTCCGCCGCCGAGACCTGGCCGCCCAAGTTCACCTTCAGCCCCACCCTGGCCGAGTTCCGGCTGGTCTTCGCGGGCTGGGGCCCGTACGTGACCCACTCGGTCATCGCCACGGTCGGGTCCACCGTGCTGGTGCTGCTGCTCGGCATCCCGGCCGCGTACGCGCTGTCCGTGCACCCGATCAAGCGCTGGCGGGACGGGTTGTTCTTCTTCATCTCGACCAAGATGCTGCCGATCGTGGCCGCGATCGGCCCGCTGTACGTCATCGCGCTCAAGACCCACCTGCTGGACAGCATCTGGGTGCTGATCATCCTGTACACGGCGATGAACCTGCCGCTGGCCGTCTGGATGATCCGGTCGTTCATGCTCGAGGTCCCCGGCGAACTGCTCGAGGCCGCCCGGCTGGACGGCGCCGGCCGGATCCGGGAGATCAGCGGCGTGATCCTGCCGGTCATCTCGCCGGGTCTGGTATCCACCGCGCTCATCTGCGTCATCTTCGCCTGGAACGAGCTGTTCCTGGCGCTCAACCTGACGGTGACCAACGCCGCGACGTTGCCGATGTTCCTGATCAGTTCCGTGCCGCAGGAAGGGCTGTACATCGCGCACCTGTCAGCGGCGGCCACGGTCGCCTCGATCCCGGTGATCCTGGTGGGCTGGATAGCCCAGCGCTCGCTGGTCCGCGGCCTGTCCATGGGAGCAATCAAGTGAACGGCGGAGGTCCCCGATGGCCACGGTGAACTACGTAGCGGCGAGCCGCGTCTACGCCAAGGACGCGCCCCCCGCCGTGGACGCGCTCGACCTGGATATCCACGATGGCGAGTTCATGGTCCTGGTCGGGCCGTCCGGCTCCGGCAAGACCACCGCGCTGCGCATGCTGGCCGGGCTGGAGCCGCTGGACGGCGGGCGCGTCGAGATCGAGGGCCGGGACGTCACCTGGGTCCAGCCCAAAGACCGGGACATCGCCATGGTGTTCCAGAACTACGCGCTGTACCCGCAGAAGTCCGTCGCGGACAACATGGGCTTCGCGCTGAAGATGCAGGGTGTGCACAAGGACGAGCGGCTACGCCGGGTGCGGGAGGCGGCCAGGCTGCTGGACCTGGACGAGAACCTGCTCGCCCGCAAGCCCCGCCAGCTGTCCGGCGGGCAGCGGCAGCGGGTGGCGATGGGCCGGGCCATCGTCCGCGAGCCCAAGGTCTTCCTGATGGACGAGCCGCTGTCCAACCTGGACGCCAAGCTGCGCGTGCAGACCCGGAGCCAGATCGCCGAACTGCAGCGCCGTCTCGGCATCACCACCGTCTACGTGACCCACGACCAGGTCGAAGCGATGACCATGGGTAACCGGGTGGCGGTGCTGAGCCAAGGGCACCTGCAGCAGTGCGCCACGCCGCGGGAACTGTACGACAACCCGGTCAACGAGTTCGTGGCGGGCTTCATCGGCTCGCCCGCGATGAACCTGCAGACCGTCCCGCTCACCGACGGCGGCGCCCAGGTGGGTGGCAGCGAGCTGCCGCTCCCCCCGGCGATCCGCAGCGCCGTCACCGGGGCCGGGCTCAAGGAACTGGTCCTCGGCATCCGGCCGGAGCACCTGCACCTGGCCAACGGCTCCGGGGAACTGTCCGGTGAGGTCATGCTGGTCGAGGAACTGGGCGCCGACGCCCTGCTGCACGTCCGGCTGGCCGGGGAAAGCGGCCAGGTGGTGGCCCGGGCCGAGGGCCGCAAGCCGCCGTCCCCCGGGCAGAAGGTGACCTTCAACGTCCAGCCGGAGGACGTCTTCGCCTTCCATCCCACCACGGGCGCCCGCCTTGCGGGTTGACGCGGAGCCGCTGAGCGCGCAGACACTGGCGCACTGGAAGGGCCGGCTGGAGGTGCCGGCGTACGACCGCCGCCTGGTCACCCCAGGCGTGGTGCATATCGGGGTCGGTGGCTTCCACCGCGCGCACCAGGCGATGTACCTCGACCTGCTGATGAACCAGGGGACGGCGCTGGACTGGGGCATCTGCGGGGTCGGGGTGATGCCGGCCGACCGCCGGATGCAGCAGGTGCTGGGCGCGCAGGACGGCCTGTACACGCTCGTGGTCAAGCATCCCGACGGCACGTACCAGCCCCGGGTGATCGGGTCGATCGTGGCCTACCGGTACGCGCCGGACGACCCGGAAGCGGTCATCCAGGAGATGGCCAGCGAGGAGATCCGGATCGTGTCGCTCACGATCACCGAGGGCGGCTACAACATCGACGACGCCACCGGCGACTTCGACCTGGCCAACCCGGACGTGCGCGCCGACCTCGAGCCGGGCGCGACGCCACGGACCGCGTTCGGCCTGGTCACCGAGGCCCTGCGGCGTCGCCGCGAGTACGGCCTGCCGCCGTTCACGGTCATGTCCTGCGACAACCTGCAAGGCAACGGACAGCTGGCCAAGCGGATGTTCACCACGTTCGCCCGGCTGCGCCAGGCGGAGCTTGGCGACTGGATCGAGCGGGAGGTCAGCTTCCCCAACTCCATGGTCGACCGCATCACCCCGGAAACCACCGATGCGGACCGGGCCGAGGTCCGCGAGCGGTTCGGCATCGACGACCAGTGGCCGGTGGTCTGCGAACCGTTCACCCAGTGGGTGCTCGAGGACAGTTTCCCCGCTGGCCGGCCACCGTACGAGCGGGCCGGGGTACAGCTCGTCGACCACGTGGAACCGTACGAGCTCATGAAACTCAGGCTGCTTAACGCCAGCCACCAGGCACTGGGTTACCTCGGTTACCTGGCCGGCTATCGGCTGGTGCACGACGCCGCCCAGGACCCGGTCTTCCAGGACTTCCTGCTCGGCTACATGGACGAGGAAGCCACGCCGACCCTGCCGCCCGTGCCGGGGGTGGACCTGACGGCGTACAAGCGCACGCTCATCGAGCGGTTCAGCAACCCGCAGATCCGCGACACCATCGCCCGGCTGTGCGCGCAGAGCTCCGACCGGATCCCGAAATGGCTGCTGCCGGTGGTCCGCCAGCAACTGGCGACCGGCGGCGAGATCAGGCGTTCGGCGGCGGTGGTGGCCGGCTGGGCCCGCTACGCCGAGGGCATCGACGAGGACGGCGAGCCGATCGAGGTCGTCGACCGGCTCCGGGACACCCTCATCGAGCGCGCCCGCCGGCAGCGTGCCCAGCCGGACGCGTTCATCACCAACCGCGCCGTCTTCGGAGACCTCGCCGAGAACCAGCGCTTCCGGGCCGCGTACCTGGCCGCGCTGGCTTCGCTGCATGAGCGCGGAGCCCGCGCGACAGTGGAGTGGCTCACCCGTCCCGCCGAGTAGGCGGCGCGCATCGTTCCGCCGCCATGGCTTCGGTCACAGACCGAGCAGGCTCTGGGCCTGAGCCGCGAGCGGGCCGGCGTCGATCTGCCCCGTTTCATTCCCGACGATCGCGAAGTCACCAGGCAGCTGGGTAGCGGATGAAACTCCCAGGGCCAGGATGTCCGCCTTATATTTTCCTGGAATGGGATTGAGCTCCAGCTCGATGTAGTCACCAATGCTGTTGCCGATCTTGGGAACCAAGCTGGATGTCCAGTAACAAGCCCAGTACAGTCCCGCGGCGGCCAGGTGATGATCCCCCGCATCAGCCGCCTGCCTCATGACGGCGATCAGCCAGATCCAGGGGCGATCGAGTACTTCGGGTTCCGCTCTGATCATCATCATCGCCCGCTCGGGTGAAGGCCGCTCGCTGAGCCGCGCCAGGTTAGCGAGAGTGGCCCTGACCTGGGCGTCGTTCGACACCGGAGCATTGGCCAGCGCAAAGACCGCTGGTTTGGCCGTGGCCATGTCGACCGTGGGCGCCCAGGGTTCTGGCTGCGACGCTGGCTGACGAGTACCGAAAATTCCCACCGATGTTCTCCCCCCAACGGTCGTGAGCCCTGCGCGCATCTTCTTTGCCGGGCCGGGCTCCGACATGCCGTTCCGCATTCCCCGCCCGGGAGCATTTGCTCGTTCCGGGCTGGGGGAATCGCTACAGAGGAGATGCGCGAGGGCAGCAGCCGTATGACACCTGAATGGTGACAATGCCATAACCCGGGGATCCCGTGATCGCCCGCGCCGCCCTCCAGTGCGCCGCGACGGCGCCCCGCCGCTCGTACCTGCGCCGTTCGACCTGGCCTGGGCGCTGACCTGCTTGTGCCGGGTAGCCGACGCGATCAGCGATCGGGTCGGCTACCCGGCGCCCCGGCCGACGCTGCCCAGGGTCGGCTCAGACGGCCGACCAGGGTCCCCCCCTGCCCCCGACACGGTCAGCGCCCACCAACCCCCGTTATATACGGATACGAAGCGGCCGAGCCCGGACGGAAACCAATCGGGGAGATCCTTGCCGGGCCCCGGCTCCGGCATGCAAGATTTTGCATGCCAGCCGTGGCGCTGGCTCAGCGTGCCGCCTCCAGGCGCGTGGCAATGTCGTGCTGGCCATTACGGCGGCACCAGCTCAGGATGTACCGGGCATGTTCACCGCACCATCGGTAGACAACCTCTGGCGTCATCTTGAGTTCAGGGCTGTGTTCCTGACGGTCGCGGATGAGCGGCCCGAGGTAATCGACAATCTTGGCGGCGGTGTCGTACCCCACATGTGCTGAGCTGGCCAGCGATTCGTGATTGACAGCCCGGCCCGAGGCGATCGCCCCGGCCAGGCGGGCGGCAGTCAGTCCTTTCCCCTTACCGAAATAGGCGTGGATCCGCGGGATATCCGGCGGGCTGCCGCCCGGCGGAAAGCGAGGTTCCGTCAGGTTGCCACCCCGCACGGCGATGCCCACCGCGTCCACGAGCAACTGCGGGCCCATGGCCTTCCGATAGATCCCCACCACCTCGGGCTGCTCGATGGCTTCGTCCAGGTGATCGCGTTCAATGCCGTGGCCCTGAGCGGCGAAGATCACGGGAGCGTGCCGGTGCGTGTCCCGCAGGATGTCCAGCACGTCAAGCCCGTCGAAGGAGTACTCGATCGCGTAGTCGTTCCAGGTGAGATCAGCAACCACCACATCGAACCTCAGCCGGTCGCTGACCTCGCGCTGCACCGCTACCTTGTCCTCGGCGATCCGCACGGTGGCGTCGTCGCCCAGGGCCTGCCGCAGGTAGGGCTCGATGATTCTCGCCAGGGCAGCAGCGACCAGCAGACGTGGTCCGTCCGGCATTGACCCGCTCCCTCACTGGCCTCGGTTCACCCTGAGCGCCCTGGCCGCCACCCGGTCGTTGTCCCCGCGAGCGTAGCCGCTCGGCCAGGGCGGCCGTGCCCCAGCCAGCCTGCACCGGTTCCGGCCGGGCTACACACACCCGGCAGTAGTACTTGGTCCCGGCCGCGCCCTTGGGTATGGCGCGGCGCGGGTCAGCCGACGCGGCGGATGATGCCAGACATCTCCTCCGAGCTGAACGCGCGCATGGTCGTGGACCGGACGTTGCCCGCCGAGCCCACCTGGAGCAGCGCCGCGACGCCCGTCTCCTCGTCGGGGAACTCCGCGATGCAGACCATGTCGTATTCACCGACGGTCCACACGAGTTCCCGGACGCTGCCGCCGGAACTCTCGACGAGTTTGGTGAAGTCGGCCGCGCGCTGAGTCGTATCGCGGAAGTTCTTGATGCCCTGCTCAGTCCAGTTGATCAAAGAGACATACGTGGTCATAGCTGGTTCCCCCCTTTGTCGCCAGCTGATCCCCCTTGCACCAACCATGCTGTCCCGCCCCAGCCCAGCCGGTCAAGCAGACGGAGGTGCCTAGCTCGTATCCCCCGGCCTGGCGATACAACACGTAACGGCCCCGCAGCGCTAGATTGCCCATGCTGGTCTCGGCCCTGTGCGCGGCCAGCCTGGGATGGGGATGCGGGCGGGAGTGTGATCTGGATGGCGATGCCCAACCGGGACCTGATCGACCGGGGCATGGGCTGCCTGGTCAGTGGGCTTGGCCCGTTTGTGAATCAACAGATGAGAGCTGCCTTTCCTGGAGGCAAGGACTGGATTGATACCCTCATGGACCGCGATCCCCGCTATCAGGCCGGACGTCGATACTCGCAGTCTGATCCCAGGTTCCTCTTGCGGGTGATTACCGAGCAGTGGCGCGCGTTCCGCGATCGGCTCTCCCGAGTTGAGCAGGGTTACGCTGGCGAGCTCAGAGATGCCGGGAACCGGTGGGCGCATGGTGAATCCTTCTCTGCGGATGACACTTACCGGATACTCGACACGATGGAACGGCTGCTCACTGCCATCAACGCAAACGAGCGGGCCAGCGAAGTCCGTGCACTGCGGCTGGAGATCGAGCAACCTCGAAGCGGCGCCACGCCCGCTTCTCCCGGGCATGATCGAACACGGCCAGAACGCCAGGTGTCCGTGAGCTCAAGCGGTAAGACGGGGTTCTGGGCTCCGGTGACGTATGCCGATGTGCTGCGGGCTATCGAGGAGTACGACAGGCTCGGCCAGGATCCGTTCCTCGCTGAATACGGCTTTGGCCGGGCCACCGCCTATCTGCTGATCCACCAGGGCCAGAGCTACGATTCCAAGGCCATCCTGGGTGTGGCCTACAAGTTCGCGACTGGTGTCCGGATCGGGCCGCACGAGTTCAGCGGCGGTGTGTACGGTGCGGCCGGGGTGCTCCGCAGGCTCGGCTTCGAAGTGCTCAACACACGGGACTCGGCTAACCGTCAGCCGGAACGGGAGAAGAGCAGCGCCAGGGTAACCGCGCGGTACGTCCCTGCACCCTTACCGACCGACAACGCGCGACCTCCCGCCGCGGTCTTGGACGGGATCGACCCGAAGCGGTCGCTGCTGGTGCTGACGTGCTCAGCCCGTAAGCAGCTTGGCGGCGCCCCTGCAGGCCGTGCAGATGTCATCGTCTGGCCGCAGGAGTTGAGGGATGCCCGGACCCGCGTACTGGCCACCGCTCAGGCCGACACTGCGCGCGTACTTCCCGCCTGGCGCCGCTATACCGGGACCTTCTATGAGAACGCCCAGCCTGCCTTGGCCGACGCCGTCGCCAGAGGGCACGTCGTAATCATCAGCGGCGGGTACGGGATCGTTCGCGCCGACGAGCCGATCAGCTGGTACGACAAGATCCTCCACCTCGCCGAGTGGCCATCCGGGCTGCTTGAGTCAGCCCTCATTGGCGAAACCCAGCGCTGCGGCGTACAGACCGTCGTGGCCTTCGCCTCCGCCAGCACCGATTACGCCAGGTTGCTGCGCCGGACCCCCTGGCGGCAGGCAGGCATCGATGCCAGGTTGGTCACCATCGCCGGTGTCACGGCGGGCGCCATGATCGAAGTGCCGCGTCAGCTCGGGCAGGTATTCTCTGCGTTCTGGAACCACCAACCGGCCAGCTACTCGCCGAACCTCGCCGTGCAAGAGCTACGGTGACTTCACTTAACGCGCCTCGGATGCCCACGCCAGACTGCGCCGCCAAGATCCCCGACGACGATCCGGCGGCCCAGGTAGCGGCCCCGGTCCAGCGGGCCTAACACCTGGAGTCAGGTAACAGGAGACCACTCCTGGCGGGCTGTTGGTCAAGCGCGGCTGCGAGCCGGGCGAGGGTCCGACCGCGGCAGCACGTCCTGGACTGCTGTTCGAGCCGGACAACGGTGGCCTTGCTAATCCCGGCCAGTCGGCCCAGTTCTGCCTGTGACAAGCCACGCTCGTAGCGCAACTCCCGCAACCGTGTCCCGTCCAGCGTCACTGTCCACGACCGAGCCGGACGATCTTCTCTGGCGGTGGCCTTCACCGACATGTTCATTCCGGTCACGCGGCACGTATGTGGTTAGGAGGTGCCTGGCAGCTGGGTACGGGCTTACGGCCGATCCCGGCGTAGAACAGGGCTGGGCGCGGCCGGTGATCCAGCGGCGGCGGCCGCCAGGCCGATACCTCCACCAGCCCCGGCTCTGCCAGGTCCAAACCGGTGAAGAACCGGGCGATCTCCTCCCGGCTCCGAGCTACCCCGGGCGCCGAGGCGCCCTCATACACTTTGGCCGCCGTACGGACCGCCTCGGCCAGGATGTCGTCCCCGGTCACATGCGAGATAACGACATAGCTGCCCGGCGCCAGCTTCCGCTTGATCCGCTCCACGAGCGCCCACGGGTCAGCACTGTCGGGGAGAAAGTGCAGCACCGCTACCAGCAACACGGCCAAGGGCTGGCTGGCATCGAGCAGTGGGCGGGGCAGCGGCAACGTGAACAAGAAGTCAGGGTCACGCAGGTCGCCCTGAGAGGCGGCGACCGTCAGGTTGTTGGCCAGCAGCGCGTTGGCGTGAACCACCACCATCGGGTCGTTGTCGCAGTACACCACCCGCGCCCGCGGATCGGTGGCCTGCGCGATCTCATGCACACTCCCCCGAGTTGGCAGGCCAGTGCCGATGTCGAGGAACTGACGGATCCCAGCCTCTTCGGCCAGGAACCGGACCGCCCGGCCCAGGAACGCCCGGTTCGCCCGCGCTGCCTTCGCCGCCCCCGGCACCGCCGCCAAGAGTCGCTTCCCTGCCTCCCGGTCCGCGGCAAAGTTGTCCTTCCCACCCAGCAGCCAGTCGTAGATCCGCGCGACGTTGGGCACCGTGACGTCTAAACCCTGCGGCGGCACCAGCGGGCTCGTCCAAGACGCCCGTCCGGTCACCTGGCACTTCCGGCGGTCACACCATCACCGGACAGGATCCATGCAATCAGCCGCACGATCCCCGCCGCCCGATCGCTATTGGCGGCTGGGGCCACCGCTCCCACACCAAGAACCCGTCGTAACCGATACTCACCGACCCCCAGTCCGGATACGCCGGGCTGGAAACCGAGATCTCCGCGAGAATCCCCTGCCGCTGTGACCGCCGGACCTCCAACCCGCGGGCTCCCAATTCGGCAGTAATTGCCGCCAGGAACTCCGAAGCAGTCTCCGATGCGGCCGATACCTCCCTTTGGCGTGACGGCCCGGGGACCGTGGGTGGTGTCCACCCGCAGGCCACTAGATACGACCCCTGGCCAGGGGTCCTCTCGCCAGGACTGACCGGCCCGGGCCCGTCGGCACTTGCTGGCTCCGGCAACTCTCGCCACCTCCTTGCTCGCTGATCAAGTCCACGCACGGTGCGTCTCCGTGCACGCACCTCCGTCCCGGACAATAGCATACTCGTATCGACTCGTATCGACTCGTAGGACGTTGTGGCTGGTCAGCTAGCCTCGTGTAGTGATCAAGATCGACCCGACTGGCCCGGTACCCCCCTACCGGCAGATCGCGGAAATCCTCCGGTCACGCATCGAATCCGGCGAATACCCCAAGGGCGCGCGCATCCCCACCGAGTCCGAGATCGTCGAAACCTGGGAAGTGGCCCGCACCACCGCCCGCCGCGCCATCGCACTCCTCCGCGAGCAGGGCCTCATCGAGACCGTCCCCCAACGCGGCTCCTACGTTCGCTAAGGATCGCGGTCCGCGCCAGCCCAGGGCTTGCATTGGCTGTTGACTCCTGACACCAGAAAAGAGCTGTACAAGTCGATCGTGGCCAGGTCACCAACCCCGATCCCCGCCCCGTCCAGCGCATGCCACGCAACAAAACCGACGCCGGTCCCGCTAACAGATCCGCGCGCGACATCAATTCCCGCTTTTGCAGATCCACTTACCGCGCAAGAACACCCACTGCTCGACGGCACGCCTAGCCGCCGCACCGTCTCTACCGACATCGGTAGCACCGCCGCCGCCTGGTTCGCCTTCTCCCCGTGCCACGACGTACCGCGGATACGGATCAGCGGTCGAACCGTTCACCTGAGGTCACCGTGACCAGCTGTCCGCGCTCCGCACCACCAGCGGGGCCGCGTGTGGGTTGCCCCGCGGCCCCGACCGTCCACCCCTGCCCCCGCCCCTCATCGCACCCAGCGCGCAACTGGTCCAGGATCTTCTCCCAGGTCCCGTCCCCCGACCGGCGGCCGTGCCCGGTCATAAACGGTCTTCCAGTTCCCCGTACTGCCCCGCCAGGTCCGCCACGCGCACCCCGCCCAGGTCCGGAAGAACACCCCGATGATCACCAGCCGGTGATCATTCCACCGAAGCCCTGCCCGATGCCCAGGCAGCAGCGGCTCCACCCGCACCCACCCGCATCAGACAGGTCATGCGCCTTCAGCCGACCCTCATCCACGGCCGCCATCCAAGCGGAAACAACCCACCAAGATCTACAGGACACGCTCTAACCGTCCAGTGTGTCCACACTTGCTTGCGGTTGAAGCCCGGACGAAAGACAGCGCCCGTCGGGCAACCAGCTCACCCAATTCTTGGTTGCCCCCACTATGGTCAGCATCCCCTCGTGCGGGGCCAGATAACTGACCCAGATAGGTCCCCTTCTGGCCGATCGTGGCCAGGACTGGCCATCGGGTCAGAACGAGATGCCCTCCACCATCACCCGTCGAAATCGTCCAGAAGTATGAGTACACCTCTGCGTGGGCAGGCATCAGACGCAGCCCGTAGAACCGGCTCTGACTAACCCGGCTGTGCCGCCATGGCGGGGAAGGGATCAACGGCGACCATCACTGGCAAGGTTGCCAGAGTGAACACACGACCGTCACACGCTTCCACGACTGCCCTGTCTGCCAACCTCAGGTGAGGCACCCGCCCCCTAAGAATCAATGGCCCCAGGGCGGGGATGGAGATCTTCCCCGAGATGACGATGACCGTGGCTGGGCTCGACCGGCTGACCGGGATCACCGATCCTGGTCGGGTGGCTGGTGATGACGAGCGGCATCCGGACCCCGAGGTGCCTGCGAGGGCACGCCGGCGGACGTTCACCGCGCAGTACAAGCAGGAGATTCTGGCTGCTTATGAGGCGGCACCCGACGGTGAGAAGGGTGCGATCTTGCGCCGGGAGGGCTTGTACTCCAGCCTGATCAGCGAGTGGCGGCGGGCCCGTGACGCCGGGGCGCTGGCCGGGCTGAAACAGCCGCGGGGCCGCCGGCCGCCGATCCGCGGGACGCGCGGATCGCCCGGCTGGAACGAGACAAGGCCAAGCTGGAGCAGGAGCTGGCCACGTCCCGCTTCGTGGTGGAGGTCCAGGCAAAACTTCAGGCGCTCTTGGAGAGGCTCTCCGAGGGCGCGGACAGCAAGCCGGGGCCGACGCCGTGACCACTGAGGCGATCACCGCGATGGCGCCGCGGATCGGCACCCGGGCCGCATGCCGGGCAGCCGGGGTAGCGCAGGCCAGCTGGTACCGCCGCCACCGGGCCAGCCCGGCCCCGGCCCGGCCAGCGCCGGTGCCGCACCGGGACCGGGCCCAGCCCCGCGCCCTGGCCCCGGCGGAACGCCAGGCCATCCTGGATGTATTGCACGCGCCGCGGTTCGCTGACCTGGCCCCCGGCGAGGCGTGGGCGATCCTGCTGGACGAGGGCGTCTACCTGGGCTCCCAATCCACCTTCTACCGGCTGCTGCGCCGGGCCGGCGAGACCCGCGAGCGCCGCCGCCAGGCCACCCACCCCGCGGCCGTGAAACCCGAACTGCTGGCCACCGGGCCGAACCAGGTCTGGTCCTGGGACATCACCAAGCTGCACGGGCCGACGAAATGGACCTACTACTACCTCTACGTGATCCTCGACATCTACTCCCGCTACGCCGTCGGCTGGATGCTCGCCCCCCGCGAGTCCGCGGCCCTGGCCGAGAAGCTGATCGCTGACACCTGCGCCAAGCAGCACATCGGGCGCGGGCAGCTCACCATCCACGCCGACCGGGGCTCCTCGATGACTTCCAAACCAGTCGCGTTCCTGCTCGCCGACCTCGGCGTCACCCAGTCCCACAGCCGCCCGCACGTCTCCGACGACAACCCCTACTCCGAAGCGCAGTTCAAGACCCTCAAATACCGGCCCGCCTTCCCCGGCCGCTTCGCCTCCATCGAAGCAAGCCGAGCCCACTGCCAGCAGTTCTTCGCCTGGTACAACCACGACCACCGGCACAGCGGCCTCGGCCTGCACACCGCCACCGACGTTCACCACGGACACGCCGCGGCCATCCGCGAACAGCGCGCTACCGTCCTGTCCACCGCTTTCCAGGCACACCCCGAACGATTCGTCCGCCAGCCTCCCGAGCCACCGAAAATCCCCGCGCACTCCTGGATCAACCCGCCAGATCTCACGGAAGCCAAAGCTCAGTAATATCCGCCAGCCGGTGCCCCGCTCAGGTTGACAGATTCCGCTGGCCCCAACGCGTCCCTTGTGCGTCTCCAACCCAAGCCGCCGAGAACAGCGAACACCGGTATTCCGCCAAGGCGCTCGCCTTCTTGGCGCAACAGGCTGAATCGGCCAGCCTTGTCGCGCGCGGTGCCTCCATTATTCGCTAGCTTGCACTCGAGCATGGCTCGCAACGAATCGTTGACATCGTAAAAAACAAAATCGGGCGCGGGATGAACAGTTATATTAAAACGCTCACGAATCTCCGACTGATTACTGCTGCCGGTTTGAACATACAGCAGCCCCTCGTCGTCCGCGAGCTCCCTTACAGCGTCCTCGAGGACCTCCCCACGCTTTCTACCGGTTGAATTAAGAAGTTGAATAAACGCGCCTCCGTAGTGACGTTGATGAAGGAATACCTCTAGGGGTACACCACCCTCCGCATACTTACGGACAGTGTGCCAACCTTGGGCAAGATCTGGTCGGTCCTGCCTGTTTCGCACTGCTGGGTCACCCGGCGAGCCAGCAGGAAGAAACAGAGTGCCATCGATTCCACGACTTATGGTTTCTGCTAGTACTCTTGCAGCTGGCTCCGTTCCATGTCGCCCATTCTCCATACTCTTGATCCGGCCTTCACCCACCGCCGCGTGTTCCATCTGTGCCGCAACCGGCTCTGTCGCCACAGAAAACTCCTCGGGAGTCATTGCCAGCAGCAGGCGAAAGATACGCAGCGTAGTTGGGCACTCCAATAGACAACGGTACAAGTCGCTTGCCGTTACCTTGGTGAAGCCCTCAGTCTGAGAATAGGCCTCCTGGTAAGGCTCGGCAACCGATGCCAGCTCGTAGTCATTGCGCCACACGACGTAGCCGAGCTCCAGAGCCAGTTGCGGGACATAGAAATCTCGGGCAAGTCTGGAATACACATCTCGCACGTGCGCCCGACCATACTGTTCTGGAATCTGTCGTACCAGGTTGACACGCGCGTTCCATGATGGCGCTGTAACGATGGCTGAAACGAGATCCGACATGGACGCTTACGCTACCGGCCCTGAGCTAGACGCGCAGGCAATACCTCTGCGTACCTGCCATCGAGTTCGGCCATCAACCAACGTCGTCCCAGTTGCTCTGCCGCGACAGCCGTGGTGCACGTGCCCGCAAATGGATCCAGTACAAGTTGACCAGGCGCCGTCAACAGCTTAATGAAAAAGCTAGGCAGAGCAATAGGGAAGCGAGCTGGATGTTTCGTAGGATTAGGCAGGAATTCAGGCTCACAGGCCAAGAGCGTGGACGGCCGAACCATGTCTGGCCCGGCCTGGACTCGCTTACGGCCCTGTCCGGAAGGCGCATTGACTCGTTCATAATTATGGGCCAGTAGCTTCCGTCTCTCAACGTCCTTTCTGTCCCACCGGGCTTCGGCAAGACATTGGTCAGGGAAGAACTGCCAATCCGGCGTCTTAGCAAACTGGAAGCAGTACTCGACCGCATCCTTCAGAAACCGATTGAAGCGCCCTGGAGGTGGTGATGGCTTCCCCCAAATGAAGTCCTCCGCAAAGATGAAGCCCTGTTCGCGAAGCAGAAAGACGAGTTCATATTGAAGTGTTCCCCTCTCGTCGCCATGACGTTTCGAACGATAGTTCAGCACAAAGCTGCCGCGAGGCTGAAGCACGCGCAGAATTTCCGCAGTTACCTTGAGAAAGAATCCGCGGTACCAATCATCCTGATAATCTTCACCGTTTCCATACTTTGACTGACGGTCGTAGGGCGGTGAAGTTATTACGAGATCCACGCTTTTATCGGGAAGCTCTCGGAGTACATCGAGGCAACTAGCGACAAAGAGTGTCCCCAGGGGCGTGGCGAAGCTTGCCTGAGGCGTAAACTCGTCCAATGGGTCTGCCATGACACCTCCAGAGTAGGGCAGACTCGCCCTCCGAGTGAGTTAATCCAAGCGTGTCTTCGTACCCATGTTGTCTCGTGCTACCGACAGTCGCGGAACGTGACACGTCTCATACGCTCAGTTTGCAGGCATTAGCCCTGCATTACTCTCCCTGCCAAGGATGTCGTTACGGTAAGTCACCAAGACGAGAGGGAAGTGGGTCCGATCTGCCAGACCGGTCCTATCGCTCGTACCTTGTGGCTCCATCTGTTCACAGGAGACTTGGCACGAGTTCTCTGGATCACGGCGGCAACATAACCCGCCTCAGCGGGACGGAAAGCCGTGACCGCCTGATCTACATCTGACCGGAGTGTCGAAGTGAGTAGCCCTTGCTTGATTGCTGTGGGTGTACCCTTCTTCATCGAAGAGCCGACCTGGAGTTCCTAGGTCTTCCTTCACCTCTGAAGGGCATGCTGCCGCCAGCCAACAGGTGCCGGTGTCACCTGCAGTGACTCAGACGTCCACCCTAACAACCGCATACGACAGGTTGCAATCCCACGACGGCCAGCTTTCATAGTCTTAATGCGTTCAGCCGGAACCAACAACCAGGTTGCGTCATTGCCGGAACGACTACTAAATCGGCGGTAGGCCAACAGCAAACATTGTTTCAGACAACTCCAACCTAACACTCTCCCAATGTGCCCCCAAGCCTTGATCCTTCGGCAAATAGGGCAGCAGCTGAAGACCGTCAATGTGTCCCATCAGTCGGGGGCAATCATTTCCCGTAATGCGGCAAGCAACCAGCGACCAGTCCGGATCGGCCTGGCCCCTCTCCGCCTCATTGCGTGACAGATGCATGACGAACTTCACATTCTCTCCCCGGCTGCCTTTTATTTCCATCCTGCGAGTCGAATGATCTAGCCTTGGAGCAGTAATGTCGTAACCAAGCTGATCTGACGTTTCGCTTACACGACGAACACGCTGCGCTAGTTCCGGTTCACCAGCATCGTTCAGCTCGGCCCGGCAAAGCGCGACAACAAACTCTTCAGCAATTGATCCGGTCAGTGTTTGCTGATCGTCGACAAATCGACGGCCTATTGCCAAAAGGAATGCCTCTCGGCGCTCGGGTCCGAGCATTGTGCGCAGTTTCCGGCTCTCCTCGTCAGGAATCAGCTCCTCCGCTAGGACGCTTCCAGCCGTAGCTGCGAGTAGCCAAAGTGGCATGTCCCGACGAAGCAAGGCTGCGAGTAGAGCCTCACAACCATCAGTCTCGCTCGCCTGGGCAATTTCAAGTAGGCCGCTCGCCGGAATTAGCAGGTTGCCGACTGACAGTATTAGTCCGGCCTCAATGAGAAGTTCTTCTCCTGCGATAAGGTCATCTGACCGATAGAGGCCACCATAGGGAACGAGTCGATACGACGCCCTTTGCCGCTCAACGGTCACGCCCGCCTGGTCTATGAGGCGCGCGCAGCGGAGCGCCGCACGCAGCTGGTGCCCTGTAGGCAGCCTCCTTTGGAGATAGCGCCGCACTGGCTCATCCTCCATCCACCCCTCGCAAGTGCTTGAACAACTCCTGGACGTCGAGATCACTGTCGATTGGTGGCCCATAGTCTTCATCGTCAGGGAGAGCCAATGTGGCGAGGTCTTTATCGTTCATCATCTCCCCGAGAAGCTCGGCCTTATCTCGAACACGGCTGTCTACTATGAGATCTATGGTTTCGGAAGTGAGTAGAAAGGATATACGAGTTTCAACATTGCCGGGAAGCCCAAGCCGATGGATACGGTCTACGCTCTGAAGATATTGTCCGGCGTTGAACGTGCGCTCTAGGTAGATGGCATCATGGCAATTATAGTGAAGACTAACACCCTCTCCTATAGCCGCAGGATTTGCCAGTAGGACCAAGCAGTCGTCATCGTTGCGGAAACGATTAAGCTCGGTCTCCCGACTTGGGCCACCGTTAGCGTCATATTGAGGTACAGCTCCGTGGATTAGTGCAGGACGATAGACTCCGAGCTGGCGCTCAAGAAGCTTCAGATTACGTACAAAATTTGACCAGACCAACGTTTTCCGACCTAGATCGGCATTCTCCTTGATAAGGCGACCAAGTTCTAGAAATTTTCCGGGGGTCTCATACTCGTTGTAGCGAGCGATCAGATCCGCGAGGTCAGATCCTTCGGGAATATCAAGCGGCGGGTGGCGAAAGACATCGGGATCTGCCCCCTCCAGGGAGCCGGCCGTCAGCAGCTTAGGGTTCGTCGCGGCCTCAAGAAGATACATGAAAATGCGGCCCATGCGTCGAAAATCCGAGCGCGTGGCTCTACTTACGTTCAGCTGGCCCGCATATTGGTCGCGAAGCGCGAGATAGAGTTCTCGATGAAGTCCCTCTAGCGGCACCACTATCGCATTTTTAGTAACCGGAGGCAGCGACAGCTCTACCTTCGTGGTACGCACGAACAGCGGCGCAATGGCTTGAGCAACTCTAGCGCCAATGTTAGCCGGCGGCCGCGCCATCATGACATCTGCAGGCAAAATGCGCCTGGCTTGTGTTGGCCAAAGGTAGTCGAATAGCGCAACGAAGTCTCTTGCTGATTGAGGCGCTGGGGTTCCTGTCAGAATGTCACGTCGCTGCGCCATGTAGGCCAGGCTAAGGCAGGCGGCCCCCCACTGCCCGCTCCATCCTTTCTTCATGCGATGAGCTTCGTCAAGAATGACCAACGTTGGGCGCTCGGCCACCCATCGGGCGAGAGCATCAAAGTTCCTCGCAACCCGGTGATAGTTTACAAGAACGATCTCTGATTCCCTGGGAATACTTCCATCAAATCGATGAACATCCGGCGGCTGGACAAAGCACGAGTCTATCTCCTCGACCCAACTTGGAAATGCTGATAGTGGGCTAATAACAAGCAGTCGGGCGAGACGTCCGGTAAGCCGCTCCGCCTCATAGACGGCGAGTGCCACTGCCGTCTTTCCCGCTCCAGGGACAGAAAAATTTGCGCCATGGGCGAGGGCCAACAGCTTTCCTGCATCCCGCTCCTGAAAGGCACGGAGCTGTCGTGAATAGCGCCCTGCCTCCAGTCGCGTACGGAGGGCCGCGCTATGGAGAGGTTCGAGGTCCTCCTGTATCGCTGCCAAGGCGGCGAGGTCGCTGTTTGAGCTCCGCACGAGGTGCTTGATCTCATCGTCCAAGCGGACAACGATGGCCTTGCGCTTCGCCAGCTTGCCCAGTGTTCGTCGACGTGCAAGGAACCGTTCTAGCGGGACGAGAATCTGCATCGCGACGTCGCGGCCGGATGAGCCCCACTCCGAACGGAGTTGAAGCCAAGCGTCCTCGGGGACGTCGGACCCCCGACTCAGCCGCACTGTGGCTCTGTCGTCGAGAAGTACCACACTAATTTGGCGATCATTCATCAGGCATCATGCTGTTCTATCAGTTTCTCGATAGCAGCGAGTTGAGTCTTGAGCTTGTTCGCGTGATACTTGAATTTTCCGTTGTCAAAGCCGCCCATCTCATGGACCTGAGCGTAAGCAGTCGCTGCCGCCCTCGCACTAGTGACGGCTGCAGACAAATGCTTGACAGGTCCCGTGATACTTCTGGCGAAGCGGTCCGTCGCTTGCACTTCTTCGGCTGTTTCGTTCGACGGACTCTGCCACTTCGCGAAGAATAATTTCGCGAGTGATTGGCTTCCCCAGCTGAAGCTCAACCTCCCCTTTACCATAGGATTGCGCAAGTACGGTGATGAGGTCACTTAGATGGGTCTCAGCTATGGTGTTGGCGTCGCTGCCGTCGAGCAAATCGGCGTCATTGGCCTGATCATCTGTGGTCTGATCTGACGTTCCCGCTGTTGAGGCTGACGCTTCTTCACCAAGGATATCCTTCTCTTCAAGCCTAGTGAGGAGAGTGTCAACAGCAGCACCGCCGTCGATCTTTCTCAGTTCGCGATAGAAATTACCGGAGAGGATACCCAGAATTCGAGCTTCTCTCACACGCTCGGCTCCATCGGGATCCACATCCTTGAGTGACTCGTACTTGTCATCCAAATCGATAAGCGCTTGTCGCTTGTCGTCAAAGAACGTGAGCGGAATAGCGTCCCCGCCAAGAGATTGTATGTATCGGACGGCCGCATAGAGGCGCACGGCTTGACGAACACGATCAACTCCACGCTTCAATTCCTTTTCGTCAGTAGAGGCAGCCCAGTTGAGGGCTTTAGCGACTTTCTCTTCTGTATACCCATGGGCATTGAGTAGCTCATTGATAAATATAAGCTCGTTAGTAAACGTATAGTTCTGTTTGAAGTCACGCTGAACCTGAAGCTCCAGCTCGAGCCGATCGATGGCATGCTCGTCTGCATCACTAGGCAGAAGCGCAGCCCGCACGTAGTCGATACCGAGCTCTTGGAGAGCGGCCAAACGTGTGTTTGCGTTGACCAGCAGCCCATCCCGCGTGACCACGCCGGGGTCGCGTTGCCCGTACTCTGACAGATTCGCCTTGAGAGGCTCGAACCCATCGGTCAGGGCAAGGATCTCGTGAATAATGCTCTGGGCTTCACTGGAAAAAGGGTCGGATGCAATGATGTCACGCCGCGGATGGCTCTCCAACTGGGACTTAATCCTGTGACTGCGCGGGTTGAAGAGAACAGCATTCACTGGGATGCGGATTACGGGATAAGGACCTCCTTGACCGTCTTTGTAAGGAAGCTGAATTCGCTCCATCGGGGAGCCAGGCTCGGCGAATGCCTCCATTGCCTTCTCGATAGCCTGTCGTCTAGCCTCGGCTGTCATGGTCACGGCGGTTCTTCCTTTTACTGTGGGTATGAGTTCACGATCTCGGTAGTTAGACGTGCAAGTGATTGCTCGGAGTAGAGCCTTCCCTCGAAGTCCAACGCGAGCGCAGCTGTTTCGTTCCGCGCGGCCCAGCCCGGACCGGCAACGACGACAGCGATTGGCAGGTCAGGAGAGCGCTTCATGGCTCGGAGTTGACTAGCGCTCTTGCTCGCGGTACCGCTGTCTCTGGCAATTGCGAAGATTACGCCGAAAACGGCTTGCTTTGTGTGGTTTATAATGAGCAAACCTAGTTGTTTATCGCAACCGCTGACAAGACTCATGTCAGCAGGAGACGTGCTGCCACCGATACTTCTCGAGCGCATATAGACAACCCGATGCTCATCCAGCTCGCGGCAGAGTCTGTCAGCCACGAGAGGTGCAAGCTTGCTCGAAGTCCGATTTCTGTGTGCCAGCCACGAGCCACCGGCCGCTCGTTGGCTCAGCAAGATCTCATAGGGAACGCCATGCAAGCGTAGATTTTCTACCACATCCCACCCGCTCCTGCCAAGTCCAACCCGGGGCATGAGCTCGATCGGGAAGGCTGGCTCTGCGCCGGGCAGATCAACTATGGTTTTACCACGTACGACCGCATCGAGGACATCAAATGCCCGACGCAGCTGCGTGGGCCCGAAGGGGCCAGTGGCTTGCGCCGGCAAATTAGGTACCCGTTCAGCGAGTTCCTTGTATGAGAGGCCGGCTACGTAGCACAAGGCCTCGAGGGTGAACGCATCGTTCCGCTGGGCCGCTATCAGTGTGCTCCCAGTGATTTTCTCTAGTCCACCTCCGGGGCACAGTGCAGCGAGCCTGGCCAACGTTGCACCGAAGTCTGAGGCCGGAATGATCGTGTCTGTTTCAAACAGGAATGTTGCACTGTCAAGATCAGATTTCGCCACGGCCCGCGCCAGGCGACGAAGCGCCTGCTGAGCATACTCGTGCGTGCCCCCATAAATAGCGACGGCCCGAAGTAATTGATTCAGATCCGAACCGTGCTCGATTGGATGGCCCTCCCCAAGCCACGCCAAGGCTTCAGCGACACTTGAGCGGCCGGTCGCTTCGAGCAACACCTGCGGGTCTGGCGAATCTGGCATCGACGTCACAACTACGACCTTTGCGAAGGAAGGGCGTAACAAGGGGGCGGCAGCAAGCGGCTCATCGAGCTAGCCGACGACGAGGGCCGGCCACCGGGGTCTTGCACGACTGCCTCAGCGTACCGTTGACGCGCGCTCACCCCAATCTCCTCGACCTTCGCCAGGCTGTCACTGCTTGAGTGCCGAGGGCTGTGTGGGTCTGTAAGCGGTAGAGCTGAGCCGGACCAGGTGCGTTCATGGACTTGGGCTGTTTAGGATTCAGAGCATCATCTCGCTACCTGTGGCGATCACCGGGCGCAGTTCACTGTAATCAGCTCGATGATGGGGGGTCGCGGTCATCGGTGCGGCGATGAAGCGCCGGACGTTGGCCTGAAGCCCGCGCCGATAACCACCCCGGTCCGGGCGCCGTCCCGGCGGTATACGGTCACGTACGTCTTCTCCACCCACCGCCCGCCCCCGGCCCAGGCGTTCACCTCTGCCTGCAGCTCCGCGCTATGGTCCGGCACCCAGCCAGCCGGCCCCGTCGAGTACACTCCGGCCGAGTACTTGCTCATCACTTCGCCGTTCGCCCCACGAAACCATACGACCCCCGGGCCCGGCGGGCCCATTGCACGGTCTTCCCGAGCGCGCATCGAGTAGTTGTTGCCCGGCCCGCCGAAGAACGGTCAGCCCAAGGGGACCATCAGCCGCCAACTCCACCCCGTCGCAGATGTTGACCAGCGGCACCGGGAAACAGCTTTACAAGTCGGTCGTGGCCAGATCACCCACCCCGAACTCGCCACTTCCAGCGCATGCCGCGCGGCCAGCACCGACGCCGGCCCGGCCGACGGATCCGCGCACGACATCAGCTCCCGCTCCCGCAGGTCCGCGTGCCCGTACAGGAACATCCACCGCACCTCCGGCACCCCAGCCGCCGCGCCGTCCCCACCGACATCAGCAGCACCGCCGAGTCCAGATTCACCTTCTCCCGCGCCACGACGTACGCGGTTACGGGTCGGCGATCATCCGGTTCGCCTCCGTCATCGCGACCAGCTCCGCCGCACGCCAAACCACCGGCGCGGCCGCGTACGGGTTGCCCGCGGCCACCACAGTTAACGGCGAGAACAACGCGCCCATCGCCGCCGCGTACTTCGAACGTGACTGCGCCAGCCGGGCCCGCCGCGCGTTCTCGATCACCGCGTACTGGGCCGGTCCCCGACCAGGCCGTGCGCGGCCAGGCAGACTGTCCAGCCCGTACCCGCGGTCCTCCAGGCTCCCCGGCACATGCTCACCGGAATCCGGCCGCTCCACCTCCTTCGCACAACTCCGCACCGTCGAAATGGCCTCCGCCTGCTAGCAGCACGACCGAACTGTCGCCTGTGGCGATGACCCCGGCGAACTCATTCCCCAGATGCCGCACGCCTGCTCGCCGCTCACCTCCACCACGGCCGGGCCAGGTCGGCGCTCATTCGCTTGGTGAGTGTGTGATTAATCGGCGGCGAGGCGATGGATCATGAGGGCGATCATGGCCCAGAGCAGCCCGGTCTCGGCTCCGGGTGCGCCCTGTGCGGCCTGAGGCTGGGTATGAGATGAACCGCCCAGGCACAACCGTCCTATCGACGCTTATCACCCCATGCCTGGGTCCGGACAGGCCTGTCAGGGTTGGCGGCGCGTGGTGGCGTTCGTCTCGCGGGCAGGCTGGGTCATGCTTCGCAACAAGGGTCTCGTCACGTCAACCCTCGTCATCTACACGCCGCGCGACGTACGCAACCCAGGCCCGGACAGAGGGTTGACCTCACCAAAAATGTCGTGACCATCGAGGAGAATGGAACCTAGGTTCGAATGCTCACGAGATGCTCACGAGATGCAGTCGCCCCACCAGAGAGCGTCAACGCACAGGAGAGTGAACATGTTGGGTAAGCCGCTTCTATTTCTGTCGTCCTACGCCCCGCTCTTTGCATTGCTAGCGATCCGATTCGAGCAGCGCTGGTTGTGGATCTCGTGCTCCGTGCTCGCTGCGCTAGGAGTAGGTGCGCTCTGGTTGCTGCTTCGTCTCGATGCTCGCTCAGCCCCCGGTCCTCACGTTCTCGCTTCCGCGGATGATGCAGGCCCAGCTGCGGCTGCGTATCTGGCGAGTTACTTGCTGCCGTTCTTGATCATTCCTACGCCAACCCTCCGTGATGTCATCGCGTACGTCGGCTTCCTTGCAGTCGCGGCCGCAATCCATCTGCGTTCGTCGGTGATCCAAGTCAACCCTTTGCTGTATCTCTTCGGGTATCGTGTCCTGTCAGTGACCGACGATCGAGGCCTGCGAGCCTATATGATCACCAGGCACGCCGTTCCAGTTGGGACACGGATTCTTGCGACCCGCTTCCGGGACGACGTCCTGATCGATCGGACTGAAGCAACTCCTGCTCCTTGATGGTGCGCCTAGCCTCTAGGGCAGGTAATCATGGGGGTACTTGGCATGGTCGACGCTCACGAGATCGGCACGGATGGCGCTGCGACACTGATCGTTGCTTGGCGGGGTGGCCGCAATGTCTACTGCAGGGTCCTCAAGGCGGGCGGCGATGTAATCGACATGCTGCGAAGTTACACCGCATTGGCGGTGCAACGCCTTAGTGACAGCGATGGCCGAGCATATGATCCAGATGATCAGCAGGAAGCTGAACAAGTTTATCTCTCGGCAAGCCGAGAGGAACTCCTCGATACGGTTCTCATGGCGCAGATCGAGAGAGGTTCTTCGCTCCCGCTAGTATCACCGAATGACCTGAGGCAGCATACGATTGTTCTCTATGCATTGGTAATAGGAAACGACCCTGACTCTCGCACCATATTTATCCGGAAGGGTAGCCCCGTAAAGCTTGCCACGAAGAGCCTTGTTGCCGTATTTGATCAAACTCTGATGCGAGTAACGGATCCCATCCTTGCCTTTGATCAAGATTTTGACGTTATCATAAGGGGGAGAGTGTATGGGTGCTCAACCAACGTAACTTTGAAGGGCTCTTCAAGGAGAGCGAGGCGGTACTTGCGAAGACCGCGAAGTGGGCAGAGGAGCTTGCGGAAGCGTTGCCGATAAGCGATGAGGGGAAGGAGTGGCTAAAGGTCAGACTTCGGCAGAATTCGGTTATGAGGCGTAAGGTACAGAGTATTCTGAGAAGCCCGTATCTGCCCAGGCTTTCCGTGGATGTAATGAGCAAGAGAATGTTGGACCATGGGTTGGACCCAGACGAACTGATAAAGAACGGTTCACTTGTGTTCAATAAGGGCACTGAAGCCAGCATGTTGCTCTTTCTCAATGAAGATCTGTGGACGGGTGACTTTTCTGGTGAACACTATGCAGCCACGCGCAAGGCGCGTGTTTAGCCTGTTACTGGCTTGCAAGATTCGGGTCCGGGTGGGTGAGGATTCGGTCATTCTCTCGACTGCCACTTCCGCTACGCGGTACGCGGGCTTCCAGTAGGAACCAGGTTACCTGAGCCATTACTCGATGGAAGGTTCAAGTGATCACGCCCCACGTAGACCCGCCACGTGGGGGCGCGCATAACGTTTGCCATTCTAGCCGGTGTACTGCTGGTAGCTGAGCTGGTTGACGCGGGCACTGAAGGTCGGTCACCTTGTCCGGCTCGATGTCCGAGGCGGGATGGGAGATGGCCAGGTAGCTGCCTGCGGGGACCGCATCCATAATCCGGGCCATGATTCCCTGCGGGTCGTCGTCGTCGCTGATCGCGTGCAGGGTCAGCAGGCTAATTGCCGCCACTGGCCTGGAGAAGTCCAGCGTGCGGCGGCCTGCTCCAAGACCGTGCCGACATTGCGCGCATCGGCGTCGATGTAGTCGGTGGCCGCTGGCCAGCAGGGTACGGGCATGGGCCAGCACGACCGGGTCGTAGTTGACGTAGACGACCCGGCTGTCCGGAGCCACCTCTTGCGCGACCTGGTGCGTATTGTCGGCGGCCGGGATGCCCGTGCCGACGTCGAGAAACTGGCGGATTCCGGCGTCACCGGCCAGGAAGCGCACCACCCGGCCCAGGAACGCCCGGTTGGCCCGGGCCAGCTCCACCATTGTGAGATAGGCCGCTCAGCGCGTCGCCGACTTTGCGGTCGGCTGCACAGTTGTCTTTCCCGCCGAGCAGGTAATCATAGATCCGGGCGTGGTGCGCGATGCTAGCGTCGAAGGCCGGGTGCTCAGCTTCCATCCAGCTCCGCTCCATCCGGTCAGCCGTGGCACTGGCGTGAGCTACCAAGCAAAGGGATAGGCTATGCCACTCACCATGCGCCTGCGCCGCCCGCGCCGTGCTATTACCGGTCGGCGACTGCTTTCTCCACGGCGGCGAAGCTGATCCGTTCCTGCTCCAGGCGGACGGACGGGCCGTAGGCATCCGAGACGAGGTCGGCGTACAGAGCTGACTCGGCCCCGTCCAGGCGGTCCAGCACCGCCGCCGTCGGGGACGACTCGGTCGTCCAGTGGTCCCGGTGGTCCAGCAGGGTGGCCCGGTCCATGAGCATGGAACGGGCGTGCGGCAGGTGGTGCCGCAGCCGGTTGAGGATGGCGAACCCGTGCGTGTCGATGTCGCCCCAGTACACCAAGTCGAGACCGGCCAGCCAGCCGAGCGGCGCCAGCACCGGGACGGCGTACCCGCCGCCGAAGATCACCATCGCCGCGTCCGGGACCGGGAACGCGAGGTAGGTGATCTCGTTCTCGATCACGTAGGCCCGGCTGACGCCCTCGGGTGCCGCGGTGAACTCGTCGGCCCGGACCGACAGCTCGGAGAACCCCCGGTAACCGCCGGCCACCCGGAACCGGACGTAACCCGGCCGGCGCAGGAAGCCGTACCGCCCGGCGAAGTCGGCCGCGCCGACCACGACGCGGGACGGATCGAGCTGGGCGTCGAGCAACTCGGTGAGCACGCCCTTGTGCCGCTCGATGAACTTGGTGTTGACGCCGGGCGCATCGACCTGGCGCAGGTACATGCCGGGCGCCTGGCGCTGCTCGATCCACCGGACGGTGGCCAGCAGCCGGTCCCAGTCATCCGCGAGCCGCAGCGCCCGCATCGGATGGCCGGTCAGCCACGGGACCAGGCGGGTGCCGCGGGCGGCGTCGATCAGCTCAGCCAGGCGGCGCACCTCCGCACCCACCCGCAGCAGCGCCCAGGCGTCGTCGTAGCTGTCCAGCCAGGCGCGGCCCGGGATGCTGTTCGCGCCGAAGTGCCGGCCGCCGACCTGCTTGTACTCCACGCGCAGCGGACCGCGCGCCGCAACGGCGGCCCACTCGGCGGCCCACTGGCGGACCTCGGCCAAGTGCTCACCGATAAGCCGGGCGGACGGGCCGCGGATGGGGATGCCGAGCGGCGCCCACTCCTGACCGGCCGCGAACTGCCCCAGCAGCGCGCCGGAGTCCCACTTCTTCCGGACCACCGCGCGGACATCAGCCGGGCGGGTCCATGCCGCGGGCCCGTCGGCCAGCGGGCCCGGCCGCGCCCGTGCGGCGGGCACGTCAGCTCCCGGCCGCGGGGACGAGGTCGCCGACCTCGATCTGCTGGGCGATCTGGTGCGCGGCCCGGCGGGCCTGGTACTCGTCGATGGTGAGCGTCTGCAGCCGCGAGTTGTTGCTCTGCGGGTTGTCGACGAACCCCACCGCGGACACGTACGGCTCGATGACGTGGATCTTCTGCAGCGGGGTGACGATCAGCAACTGCAGGCCGAGCCGGCCGAACAGCTCCAGCGCGAACCGGGTCGACTCGTCGGAGCCCCGGCCGAACGCCTCGTCGATGACCGCGAACCGGAACGTCCGTGACTTCGCCGCGCCCCATTCCAGCTTGAACTGGTAGGCCAGCGAGGCGGCCAGGATCGTGTAGGCGAGCTTCTCCTTCTGCCCGCCGGACTTGCCGCCGGAGTCGGCGTAGTGCTCGTATTCGGTGTCGTCCTCGCGGTACCGCTCGGAGGCGGCGAACGTGTACCAGTTCCGGACGTCGGTGACGAACCTCGTCCACCGCCGGTCCACCTCGGTCAGCCCTTCGCGGCCGCGGAACCGCTCGATGATCCGGCTCACCTGCAGGAACTTCTGCTCGGAGTAGTGGTCGGAGTCCTCGCCGGACACCGCGTCATCGGTGCAGGCTCGCAGGTCGGCGCGGAAGTCACGGATGTCGCCGTGCGGGGACGGCAGCGGTTCCAGCCGGATGTAGCGGCCCGGGTTGTAGTCCACGCCGACCAGCGAGGCGTTGATCGTGGCGATCCGCTCCCGGATCAGCTCGGCCTGCTTGTTCAGCTGCGACTGGAAACCGGCGATGTCCCGGATCGTGTTCTGGTTCAGGTACGTCTTGAACTGCCGCCGGAACCGGGGCAGGTCGTCGCCGGTGAGCCGGCCGTGCAGTTCGCGGTAACCGTCGGCGGACTCGACCGAGTCATCGAGTTCGCTGGTCTCCACCGGGTACTGCCGCCGGAACTCCCCCATCGCCGCGACGATCTTGTTGGACAGCCGGGCCAGCCGGTCGCCGCGCTTCACGGCCAGCGTGCTGAACTCGGTTCCGGCCTCCGTCTCCGCCCGGTCGCAGGCCGCGGCGGTGGCCGGCGCCGACCGCCCCACCCCCGCCAGCACCTCCCCGATCACCGCGAACTGGGCCCGGGCCGGCCCGCACGCGTCCTCGGCCAGGATCTCCCGGACATCCTGCATAACGCCCTCGGCGGCGTGCTGCCGGTTATCGAGCCCGCCCAGCCGCCCGTCCAGCGCGCGCAGCGCGCCTTCCTCGCTGGCGATCCGCTTCTTGACCGCATCGAGGTCGTGGGTCAGCCGGGCCAGTTCGGCCGAGGCGGCCTCGAGCTCGCGCTGCTCGGCGCGGAGTTCCTCGGCCCGGTTGACCACGGACTGCCAGTCGATCTCGGCGAACTCGTGCGTCTGGTCCAGCCCGGCGAGCACCTGGCCCCGCTCGACCGCGGCGTCCCGCGCCTTCTCGTGCCGCTGCTGCTCGGCCGCGACCTCGCTGAGACGGCCGGCCAGCGATCCCGGCCCGGTCCAGCAGCGCGTCGAGCTTGCGCTGGTTGGACCAGCCGAGCACGTACCGGCTGCGGTCGTCGATGCGGAACCGGTCGTCCTTCTCGTGCCGCCCGCCGCTGCCCTTCACCTGCCCGGCCTTGGTGATCGCGCGGGGCATCCGGCGGAACTCCGCCATCGTCTCGACGCACACGTGGTCGGCGCGCCGGTCCAGCTCGTGTTCCAGCCAGCCGGCGAACGGCGTGTCCTTGACCAGCAGCTTGGCGGCCAGCGTGCCCGGCCCGTGCTGGGGTGGCGCGGCCGCGGCCCGCGACGGCTCGGGCACGCGGTAGTACACCACCCGGTCCTTCAGGTGGTGGGCGTTGATCCAGTCGGACACGGCGGGATAGTGCTCGTCGGGCACCAGCACCGACAGCGCGAAGCCGTGCAGCAGCCGCTCCGCGGCGCCCTCCCAGTCGGCTTCGCTGTCCCGCACCGCGATCAGCTCGCCGGCGAACGGCAGCGCGTCCTCCCCGATGCGCAGTTCGCGGCACAACGCGGCGCGCAGCTCCAGCTGCTTCTTCGGGATGTTGGTCTTGCGCTCCCGCAGGCTGCGCAGCTCCGCGTTGACCTCGGCCGCCTCGTCCCGCAGCGCGCTCGCCCGCACGCCCGTCTCCATCAACTCGTTCTGCTGATCGGTGAGATCCTGCTTGGCGGCGTCCCGGGCGGCCGTGATCTCGCGGCGCCGCAAGGCGAACTGCTCGCCGGTTTCCACCGGGCTCAGGTCCGCGTCGGCCAGCAGCGCGGCGAACCGTTCGGCCTTGCCCATCCGGGCCTGGCACGCCTGGTCACACTCGGCGAGCTGCCGCTCGATCTCGGCGAGCCGGTTGCCGCCGTGGCCGGCCAGCTCGACCCGCAGGTTCGTTTCCTGCTCGCGCAGCCGTCCGAGCGTGGCTTCGAGCTCGTCGCGCTGGGCCTGCATCCGGGCGCGTTCGGCCGCGATCTCGCTGAGTTCCACGCCGGTCAGCTGGGCCTTGAGATCCGCGAAGTAGTACCTCAGCGCGGTGCGCTGGGCGTCGAGCGCCGCGATCTCGGCCCGGACCACATCGGCCGCGTCGCAGTCCTTGAGCAGCGGGGTCAGCGCGGTCAGTTGCGCCTCGGCGCGCTGCACCGCCTCGTGGGCCTTGGTCAGGTCCTCGAAGTGGGCGACGATGCTGGCCACGGCCGCGGCGGCGTCGAACGGCTCCAGCATGTGGTCGCGGACGAAGTCGGTGAGGTTGCCCACCGATTTCATCGAGACCGTCTGGTGGAACAGCTCCATGGCCTGCTCCGACTCGATCCCCAGGCGGCGGCGGAAATCCTTGCCGTAATCGGGGAACCCGTCGTGCACCCGGACGCCGGGCGCGGCGCGCAGCCGCCGCCGGAGGGCCGACATGTCGGCACCGAAGTCCGCGAAGTCCCCGGTCACCGACAGCGGCCGGTCGGCGATCACGTAGAACCGGTCCGGCTGGCCGGCCGCGTCCGCGCGCAGCCAGAACACCTGGGCCACGCTGACGGTCGCCTCGTAGCCGGGGTTGGTGAAGACGCCGACCAGCACGCTGTAATCCGAACTGCCGCGCAACGCCACCGGCCTGGTGGCCCCGGTGACCTCGTTCCGCTCGGTCTTGTAGTAGCCGAGCACATAGGAGCGCAGGCTCCGCTCGCGGGTGTCGGCCCCGGCCGCCTTGTTGTAGGAGATGCGCTGGGCGGGCAGCAGCAGCGTGGTCACCGCGTCCACGATGGTGGACTTCCCGGAGCCGATGTCGCCGGTGAGCAGCGCGTTCTGCCCGTCCAGGCCGAGCGACCAGACCCGGCCGCCGAACGTGCCCCAGTTGTACAGCTCCAGGCGGGCCAGGCGGAAGCCGGTCACTCCTGCTCCTCCCCGGCCAGCAGCGCGGCGTACTCGGCCAGCCTGGTGTCGAAGTCGGCTAGCCACTGGCCGTCGACGAATGCCTTGAGGATCCGCCGTACCTCGTAGGCCTGCTCGGAGTTCTTCGCGGGCCGCAGGAAGCCGAGTTCGACGGCCTTGTTGATGTGCGCGTCGATCTGGTCGGTGAGCCTGGCCTCATTGCTGGTCGCGGGGAGGAACACCCGGACCATCTCGGCTATCTGCTCCCGGGTCAGCATCAGCTTGGTGTCTGCGCCCTGGGCGTCGAATTCGGCCAGCTTCTTGCGCAGCAGTGCGAGCAGCAGGCTGACGTGGAAGGACAGCGCCCGGCGCGGGATCAGCCGGGGCAGCGGGTCGGCGTCGTCCGGGTCGGCGGGGCGCTGCCGGAGGAACGCGTAGCCTTCGGCCTCGTCGATGACGACCTGCAGGCCCAGCACGTCCACGTAGTCCCGGGCCTGCGGCTGCAGTTCGAGCAGGCTGCGCCACGCGTGGTCGTGCGTGTCGCGGTAGACGACGCCCTTCATGAGCTGGGTGACGGCGAGCGGCAGATCTGGTTCGGCGGTCATCCGCCCCTCCTGGCGTAGGTGATCCGCGGCAGCGTAGCGGTGCGCTCCCGGCCGTCAGCGGCGGACCAGGTGATCTGGTCGCGGTGCTGTTCGTCGTAGACGATCGCGAACGCCTCGTCCTTCAGCGAGAGGTACGTGACCAGCTCCGCGACGCCCTGCCGCAGCGGGTACCGCGCGACCAGCTCGGCCAGGCCGACCTGCGGCTGGCCGCGCAGCGCCTGGCGGACGCCGCCGCGCAGCGGCTCCGGGTCCACGTACACCTGCTCGAACAGGGCCGCCGGGTCGGTCTCCTCGTCGGCGTCGCGGACCGCGTCGCTGGACAGGCGCGCCTTCTGCACCGGCGCGTACAGCGGGCGCTCCAGCGGCAGCCGGATGGCCGGGGAGGTCGCGTCGAGCTCCATGGTGACGGGGACGCTCCCGGTTTGCCGGAGTTCTAGCGCGCGGCCCTCGATGCTGCGCAGGATGTCGATCACCCGGCGGTTCTCGAACCACACCTGGTCGTCGAGGAACCGCCGGAGTTGTTCGGAGAGCTGGCGGACCGTCGCCTGGGTGCGCTGGGCGGCGTCCAGCCAGTCGTAGTGAATGTGCCGCAGCCTGCTGTCGCGCTCGGCGATCCCGGCCAGTGCGTGCACCCGGTCCAGCAGGCTGGACAGTTCCTCCTGGCGCGCCTGGGACAGCAGGAAGCCGTAGAACGCCTGGAAGGACCGGCCCTGGTCCGAGCCGGCGATCGACTCCCGGCTGCCGAGCACGTCGTCCAGCAGCTCACCCTTGCCGCCGTGCCAGCCGGCGATCTTCTCCCGGAGCTGGCGGTCGAGCTTGCGGAAGTTCTCCTCCACCTCGCGGAAGTCGGCCAGCAGCTCCCGTGCGGTGCCGGCCAACTGCTGGTAGCGGTCGCGCACCGCGGTCTCGTCGAGCATCGGCATTTCGCCCGCCTCGATCCGGGCTATCTGCCCGTCGATGGCGTCCCGCTGGCGGCGCAGCTCGGCCAGCCGTTCCCCGGGATCGGGCTCGGTGCCGAAGACGATCTGCCGCAGCAGTTCGACGATCACCTTCAGCCGCGACTCGGTGCCCACGAACTCGCGCTCGCGCAGGCTCTCCAGCCATTGCAGCGCCTTCTCGACGGCGGGGGTGGCGTCGTAGTGCGGCTCGTCGGTGCCGTCGGGGTAGTACTTGCGCAGCCAGCCCGCCCCGGGCGCCGCCCAGTCGTCGAGGTATGCCTTGGCCGGCTTGGGGAACCTGGGCGCGGCCCGGTCGCCGTCGTGCTGGTTCAGCGCGTACAGCTCGTCGTCCAGGCGGCTGGCCAGTTCGGCCGCGGAGATGGACCGGACGTTGTCCGCGACGAACACCCGGTGCAGGAAGCTCAGCACCAGCGGCGCGTTGTCCGCCCGGAGCAGCCGCCAGGCCGGGCTGTTGTCACGCAGCCACGCGATCTCGTCCACGCTCGGCACGACCGACATCGTAGGACGGCGCACCGACATTCACTGGGCGGCGCGGCGTGACGGCGCATCGCTCCTGCGCCGCGACCGGAGCCGTAACACCAGCCGCCTGCTCAGACGACCGCTGGCGCTCCGGATCCGCTTCCATGATTTTTGGCGGCGGCCAATCCACAGGCGGTTTCGCGGCTCCACATCGCGTTCAGCCACGTACGCTGCGCGGACGGCGTGACCGTCCACAGGGGCCGACCGCTGGAGCCCTGGTAGTGCACAGGAATTCCTTGGTTATGCACCTTGTGATCCACAGGTAGCCGGGGCTAGCGTGCGGTATCCACGGGGGGTACCCGCGATGATTTGCAGGCCGATCATGCGCATCTCGGGAGGATTGATGTTGCTATGCCAATTCTGGCGAAGCAAGCTGCATGTCGGGGCTTAGAGCGCTAGGGATGCAGACGCCGGCCTGACGACTCCCAGTACGCCCTGATTCTGGGCGCCGACGTCGAAGAGGTCCAACCTGGCTGGCCCTGAGAGAAGTGCACCGATCCCACCTGAACAGGTTCAGCGCGGACGGCGAGCCACTCATCAGCCCCGACAGCCAGGTCCTCTAATCCTTCCGCTCCGGACGGAAGCCGCAGTCGTGGGAGTCAGATCATTTTGAACACGTCGTCCGCGTCTGCAGGACTCAACTTGCTCAGAGCGGCCCGGGTGACCTTTTCCGCTTGGTCACGGTTCGCCTCTGCGGCTTCCTTGCCCGACGCTCCGACCTGGATGCCGAAGAAAGCGCCGATGATGGTCCCGACGACCGTGGCCACGGAGGCAACGACAGCGGCGACATCGGCGGCCGACGTGAACCGGGACACGGCGATACCGAAGACCACCGCCAGCAGGATGAACGCCGCGCCGATCAGGCATGCTCCGTACTTGACCCGGATCATGTCCACGCTCGGGACGGCTGGCTGACCAGGGTCGTGAACAGCCGGCTGCCCAGTACCCGGTCTGGTGAGCTGAGCCATGCGAAACACCTCGTTTCCACGTCGCAATGAACCGGTCATCGGTTGCTGCCCACATAGAGGCGGCAGGCGCGGCCCTGATACATGGGGCGCCCTGGCCATTTCTGTTCCGCCAGGGTTGTGCGCGGTGAGAGTTATGAGCTAAATAGAGAAGTGGCGGCTGGCCTGAGGGGGGACAGCGCCCTGAGGGGGGCAAATGCATCACGGCCGGTACATTACACCCCAAAGCCGGACATTAAGGTGGCTGAGCCGGACGCACGTGAGGGTCGTCCTCACCGTGCTAGCTTGCGCTATCCCGGTGGTCCCCATCTTCATGCTAGTCCTGAACAACTTCGATTCGGCTGGCTTTGAGTCGCTGGGAAATCCAGCCACCACTCTCTCCCCACCCCGGGATGATTATTACGGCGTGCCCACCGAAGTTTACTCAGCTAATGGATACGGCACGTCGGCTGACCTCTGCGTGACCTTCGAATTCCTCAACCTGAATCCGAGCGTCCCCGACGTCTCCCTCGGCATCCTGGTCGGCGTCACCAGCGCGGGAAAAGCGGCTCTCACCAGCCTGTCCGCGCGGGGTTTCCGGAAAGTGTCGCTGGTGGTCAAGAGCGAGAGCGGGCTGAGTAACTTCGAGATACCTATCGCCGTGTCGGTCCTGGCCGCAGCTCCGGTCACCCCATGCGGCGCCCACCCGCTCCAGGGGAACCTGGATCAGGACGCGGCGTACCGCGCCACCTGGACGCTGTCCATGCTCGGCCAGCCACGGGCGTTCCCGCAAGACTGGTACGAGCTGGACGACTCGGTGGGCGTGATAGCCGGGCACAGCCAGAATGGACGGGCCATCCCGTCGTCGCTGGTCATGATGTCGCGCGACGAGGATGTGCGGGTCGGCGTCCAGATTGACCAGGGGTCGTACCAGAACCTGCCTTACCAGAATCTGCCGAGCAGGCATCAGCTGTTCTTCACGGTGCACCGCCCGCCGTGGGTAATCACCTATACCTACTGGGTCGCGGCGATGCCATTCTTGCTTCTGGTGGCGTTGCTCTGGTTCAAGCGCTTCGCCCAGCGGAGGGCCCTCGAGCCGTCCGATGCCGCGTTCGGCCTGGCCGCCGCCATGGTGGCCATCCTCCCGTTGCACCAGGTCCTCGTGCCGAGCACGATCCCGGGCCTGACCCGCCTTGACCTACTGTTCGGCCTCGGAATCTGCTGCCTCGTGGCGGCATCCATCCTGTGGGTGGTGGTCTGGCTGCCGCTCCTGCCCTACCGGCGCCCGAAGCAGGAGCCAGCCGGCGACCGCGCGGACGGCCACGGAACGACGGGCACCGGAGGGCCCAGCGGCGCTGTCCCGGAGGTCACCCAGAAGACGATCGCTTAGCCAGGCCTGGGGCGACGGGCTCTTCGGGCTGGCACCAGCTGTCACACGGGATGGCGGGCGGGCTGGGCGCGGTGGCCCGGCCGAAGGTGCGCCGCACCACGATGAACGCGACCACCACGATGGCCGCGGCCAGGCCGGAGACGTAGACGCTCGCGTCCACCGAGCCCACCGCCAGCGAGATGAGGCCGGTCAGCACGGCCGGCAGGCCCAGGCCGACATACGCGGCGGCGAAGAACGTGGACACGACGGCCGCCCGGTGCCGCGGTTCGGCGAGCCGGTTCAGCTCGCTGAGACCGCCGCGGAAGATGAAGCCCACACCGATGCCGCCGGCGATCGTGCCGATCAGGAACAGCCACAACGCCGTGGCGAACAGCGCTGCCTCCAGCGCGGCCAGGCACATCAGGAGCAGCGGCACACCGGCGCTCACGCTGCGGCGGGCCGGCAGCCGGGCGGAGAGGGCCTGGCTGATAGCTGCGGTGATGAAGATCAGGAAGGATCCGCCGCCGATCAGGGCGAGGTTGTGCACGCCCAGCACGCCATGCAGGAAGGTCGGCACCAGGCTGCTGAACAGCCCGAGCACGCTGAACGCGGCGAACACGCCCAGGCAGGCGCCGAGCATGACGGCTCCCATGCCAGCGGGAACGGCCAGCCGCGGCCGCACCCTGACCCGGTGATCAGGGCGGCGGACCGTCTCGGGAATGGCCGCGACGGCGGCCAGCGCTAGCGCACACGCACCCAGGTAGGCCCAGAACACACTGTGCAGCGGCATCGCCACGTACGCCGCGAACAGGCCAGCCACCAGCGGCCCCAGCCCGAGACCGGTCATGTTGGCGCCCGAGGCGACGACCGCGGCCGCCTGACGATCGCCCCGCGGCTGGAGTTCAGCCAGCCCAGCCGTTGCGGTGCCAGTGGCGAAGCCCGCGGCCGTGCCGCTCACCACGCGGGCCACGATAAGCAGCCCGATGCCGGCCGCCGCCAGGAACAGGCCGGTGCTGACCGCCGCGCAGACCACCGCGATCGCCAGCACCCGGCGCCGGCCGATGTGGTCGCTCAGGTCACCGAACAGCACCAGCGCGAGCAGCGTGCCGAGAACGTAAGCGGCGAAGACGACGGTCACCCCGAGGGGGCCGAAGCCCATCTGCTTCTCGTACAGCACATAGAGCGGCACGGGCAGCGTCCCGCCCAGCATCATGATCAGCAGCACGGCCGCGGTCAGCCGGTAGCCACGGCGCCTGGCCGACAGCTGGATACCGGCCGCCTCCGGCTTAGCCGTATCACTCATGCCTGACCTTTTACCCATTCGGCCGGCCCGCACATCCCCCAGCCAGCTAGACGAGGCCAGGTCGTGCGTAACCAGCGAACCGTACAGACGGACGTTACGGCACCGGTTCGGAGTCGGCGTTGAGCACCGAATCGAGCAGGCCCGGAAAGCGGCGGTCCAGGTCCTCCTTGCGCACGCACATGAAGCCCTTGGTGCCCTGGATCCGCTTGGTGACGATTCCGGCTTCGCGCAGGATGCGCAGGTGATGGGAGAAGGTGGACTTGCTGGTGCCCAGCCCGGCGTCCTGGATCACCTGAGTGCACCACGACTCTCCGTTGCGGGCCACGAACCGGACCGTGGCCAGCCGGTGCGGGTCGGCCAGGGCGGCCAGCACCCGCGGCAACTGAAGGTCCTCAGCCGCCGGCTCGGTCACGTCATCCATCACACCGTCAGCATAAAACAGATTTGCGAGTAGTTCGATGGATGTTGTACGGTTCGATGGTTGTCGAACTTCGAGCACCGTCAAACTAGGGACTCCTTCGTGACGAATGTTACCGCCCAGGCATCATCGCCACGCCTGGCCCCCGTCCGCGAGCCCCAGCAGCGCGGCCGCGCGCAGGCGCGGCTGTGGCGACCGGGGCCACTGGCCGGCCGCTACCCCGCGGTGGCGGCGATGGTGATCCTGTTCCTGGTGCCATACCTGGTGCTGTCGTCGGCGCTGGGGCCGATCACGCCGTTGATCGGCGGGACGCTGCACCTGAGCCCGCAGGCGCTGAGCCTGGGCGCGGGCCTGGCCAATGCCGGCTACGCGGCCGGCACGGTGCTGGCCGTCCAGTTCGCCCAGCACCTGCCCCAGCGCCGGATGATGCTCATCTACGCCACCTTGCTGGTGACTGGATCGATACTGGCCGCGGCGGCGACCGGCCCCGCGATGTTCATCGCCGGGCACGTGCTGCAGGGCCTGTGCACCAGCCTGCTGCTGATCGCGGCCGCGCCGCCGCTGTTCCTCGGCTACCCGGCCGCCAAGCTGCGCTGGACAGCGATGATCATGAACATGTGCATCTTCGGCGCCGTGGCGGCGGGCCCGCTGATCGGCGGCGCCCAAGCGTCGTTCCATGCCTGGCGGCCACTGTTCTGGATCGCGGCCGGCATCGCCGTCGTGGCGCTCCTGCTGTCGCTGCTGACCTTCGAAGATGCCCCGCCGGCCGACCGCAGTGCCCCCTGGGACGGCTGGGCGGTTGGGCTGGCCGCCACCGGTGCGGTGGCGGCGTTCTGGGGCGCGTCGGAGCTGACCACTCACCGGTTCCTCGATCCTGTCGCGGTGGCCCCACTGCTGGGCGGGCTGGCGCTGATCGTCATCCTGATGATCTACCAGTACCGCGGCCGGCGGACGCTGCTCACGCTGCGCCCGCTGGCCAGCACGATCCCGCTGTCCGGGATCGTGCTGGCCGTCTGCGCGGCGGCCGCTTCGGTGTCCGCCATCGCGCTGACCAGCACGGTGCTCGCGCCGCACTACGCGCCACTCCGGCTTGGGCTGCTCTACCTGCCCGAACTCGGCGGAGCCGTGATCACCGCGATCGCGTTCGGCGCGGTGTTCAGCACCCGGTTCATCCACTATTACGCCCTGGCCGGGATGGCCTTCCTGGCCCTGGGCATTCTGGTGATCAGCAGCGCCGTTCCGCCCACGTCCGGGCTCGTTCTCGCCGGTTCGGCGCTGATCGGCGTGGGCGTCGGCGCCTCGGTGACCCCGGCGCTGTTCCTGGCCGGGTTCTCACTGCGCTCGGCCAGCATCCAGCGCGTGTTCGCCATCCTCGAGCTGCTGCGCGCGGTGGCCGCGTTCATGATCGCTCCGATCCTGCTGCACTTCGCGACGACGCTGTCAGGCCTGGCAACCCCGGCCATGGGCACCGCGTTGTGGGTCTGCTTCGGGCTGTCGGCCGGCGGCGCGCTAGCCGGCGTCCTGCTCTACCTGCTGGGTGGGGCGCGGCCCATGGCGCCGTCGCTGACCCGGTTCCTGGGTGGCGACGAGCCGGGGTGGGACTCCCCGCGGCTGCTGGCCGCGATCCGCCGGAGCCGGCCATGACGGCCGCCGGGGCTGGGCCGATCGTATTCGCCTACGACGGATCCGACCTGGCCGAGGCCGCGATAGCCGAGGCCGGCCGGCAACTGCGCACCGGACGTAACGCCCTCGTCCTCACCATCTGGGAACCGTTCAACGTCGGGTTCCTCCCGGTGGGCGACATGGAGTTCAACGCGGCCCAGGTGGACCAGGTCCGGAAGGCGGCTGAGCAGACCGCCGCGCACGGGGCCGCGCTGGCCGGGGCGGCGGGTTTCCAGGCCCAGAGCATGGCGGCCGAGGCCGCGCCGACCTGGCGGGGCATCGTGGATGCGGCCGACCAGCACGACGCGAGCCTCATCGTGCTTGGCTCCCATGGCCGCAGCGGGCTGGCCGGCGCGGTGGTGGGCAGCGTCGCCAGCGCGGTCGCGGCGCATTCCCGGCGGTCTGTGCTGATCGTGCACGCCCACGTGACGGGCCGGCCACCCCACAAGGCCTGATTCGAAACGCCAGTACGTGCAACCGAGCCCTACAGACCCGCGGCCTCGGCGGTCAACGAGACCTGCCCCACATCCGGGTTGCACGGGAACAGGATCAGTTCGTCGCAGCCCGCATCCGTGAACCGGGCCACCGTATCGGCGACTTTCTGCGTTGAGGTGAGGGCGCCGGCGGCGACCCGCTCGGCGAAGTCGCCCAGGAAGCTGTAGTAGTCGCCGAGGTATCGCTGGGCGTGCTCCGCGCCGTCCTCGCCCAGGCTGACGTAGGCGATGGCGGCCAGACGGGGCTCTCCCTCCCGGCCCGCCTCCCGCCAGGCCCGCCTGGCCTGGTCCGCGCCGGCGGCGAACGCTTCGGGACCGCCACCGCCCATGATCCAGCCGACGCCGAACTCGGTCATCCGCCGGAAGGCTTCGGCGGCGGTCCCGCCGAACAGCAGCGGCGGGCCACCCACCTGCACCGGGGCAGGCCCGATCGGCCCGGCGTAGCCGCGGGGAACCTGCGCCCAGACCGCCTGCAGCTCGGCGAGCTGCCGATTGAAGTTCCGCCCCCGCTCGTGGAACGGCGATCCCGTCGCCTCGTAGTCGTCCGGACGCCCGCCGACCGCGATCCCCACCCGCAGGCGGCCGCCGGCGATGCTGTCCACCGTGGCCAGTTGCTTGGCCAGCAGCGCGCCGTTGCCCCGGTAGGGGCCAATCAGGATCGCTGTCGTCAGCCGGATCCGCTCGGTCACAGCGGCGGCGGCGGCCAGGGTTGGCACCGTCTCCAGGTTGCCGTAGACGATGCGGTCGAGTGTTCCCAGGGACGAGAGCCGGCCTGCTCGGCGGCCCTGGCCCAGTCCAGGATCAGCCGGCCGGGAATCCCCGGGATGGTGGACGGAAGACCGATGCCGATATCCATGGATCCTCACTTCTCTCTTGACGGCCGTAGAGGTTGTTATCAGCTTGCACGCAACGATCTCTCGGCCACCTTCCAGGTTGCTCCAAGCGGATCGCAACAGCCGGCGGCCATTCTCAGATCAGTACCACCGAGAACAGGAGCTAACGACATGGTTTCCGGCAAACTCGCCAAGTCCATCGCGGTCGGCGCCGCGGCCATCGCCATCGGGGGCGCTTCCTACGGGATCGTCAGCGCAACGTCCAGCAACGCCTCGACCAGTAGCACCTCAGCCACTCCCAGCGGCCCCGCCAGCGGTCCGCAATCCGGTGGCGGGGCAGCCAACGCCCGGTCCGGGCCGGCCGCAGGGGGATCAACCGGCACGGTCAGCAGCGTGACCACGTCGGGCTTCACCCTGACGACATCAGGCGGCCAGCAGGTGACCGTCCACGAGGCGTCCAGTACGGCATACGAGAAAGGAACGAGCACCGCCTCCGCGAGCGCCGTCACCAAGGGCGAAAACGTCCTGGTACTCGGGACGACCGACAGTACGACCATCACCGCCACGCAGGTCATCGTCCAACCGGCCGGCAGCAGCGGGTCTACCCCGTCCTCGGCGGCCACGGTGATCCCCTTCAAGCGCGGTTCCGCGACCGTCTCCAAGCAGGTCGGTCAGATCCCGGCGGACTACAGCCAGGGATCGGGGACGATCGTCAGCGGCACTACCGCCAATAAGGCGACCGAAGCCGCGCTGGCCGCCTACCCGGGAGGCATCGTCGACCGTGTCGTGCAGCTGAGCAACGGCGACTACGAGGTGCACAACATCGGCGTCAACTGGCCGCACCACGTCTTCGTCAACCAGGACTTCAAGGTCATCGGCGCCGACTAGCCGCCGCGCAAGGAAGGCGGTGCCGGTGACGCCGCGCAAAATCATGGCGGGAAGGAAACCGCCTCTCATGGCCGTGGGAACAGCGGTCCGTGGTCGAGGTACGGGAGCACGTGCCGGGCGAACAGGTCGGCTTCGGCCGCATGCGGGTAGCCCGACAGAATGAACGCTTCCAGGCCGAGCTCCAGGTAGTCGTGAAGCTTCGCTAGCACCTGGTCGGGGTCGCCGACGATGGCCGCCCCGGCCCCGGACCGAGCCCGGCCGATACCGGTCCACAGGTTTGGCTCGGCATAGCCGTGCACGTCAGCCGTGTCCCGGAGCTCATTCTGCCGCCGGGTCCCGGCCGAGGTGGTGTCCAGGGACCGGCTGCGGATGGTTTCCCCAGTGACGTCATCCAGCCGCGACACCAGCCGCTCAGCGGCGGCCCGGGCTTCTTGCTCGGTGACCCGCACGATGACGTGCGCTCGGTAGCCGAACCGGAGCGTCCGCCCGTAACGGGCGGCGCGTCCCCTCATGTCGGTAAGAACGGCCGCGACCCCTTCCGTGGTGTCGGGCCACATGAGGTACACGTCCGCTGCCTGGGCCGCCACCTCACGCGCCGCCTCGGACAGGCCGCCGAAATAGAACGGCGGGCAGCTGCCCCGGGCCAGCCCTAGCCGCGGCGGATCCAGGGCCGCGTCGAAGAACTCGCCATGGCACTCGACGCGCCGTCCGTTCAGCACATCCCGCAGCACCTGCATGTACTCCAGCGTGCGGCGATACCTCGGCCCGGACTCCAGCGCCTGGCCGGGCAGATCGGACGAGATGATGTTGACTGTGAGCCGCCCACCCAGCATCTGATCGATGGTGGCCAGCTGCCGGGCCAGCTGCGGCGGCCACATCTCGCCCATCCGCACGGCGACCAGCAACTGCATCCGCTGCAACAGCGGGGCGATCCCGGCAGCGAAGGCGATGGAGTCGATACCCATTGTGTAACCCGACGGCAGCAGCAAATTGTCGTATCCGGCCTGCTCCGCGGCCAGGGCGATATTGCGGCAGTGCTCCCAGCTCGACACCAGCCGACTGTCCGGCACACCGAGGAACTCATAATCGTCGTCACACAGCGCGCTGAACCAGGAGACCTCACAACCCATGTCCCCCAGTATCCGGCTGCGGAGGTGCGCCGCTACGGACGCCGCACCCGCGCCCAGATGTTGAAACGTCACCATTACCGGTGCCGTGGTCCTGCCGCATACTGGTCCGGTGGAGCCGGCAGCTATATCCGTCGGGGGGCAGATCCAGCCCCCCGCGAGCCGCCGTAGGCCAGCCCGCGCCGCGTGGTTAACAGGGCCATCCGACCAGGCCCTGCACGCGCTGGCCGGCTGGTACGCGATCGCCCTGCGGCTGGGCGGTGCGGTCTTGTTCACCGCAATAGCCGTGCTGGCCGCAACGAAGCAGATCTCCGGCTGGTGGCTAGGCGTGCCGCTGACTGCGCTGTGCCTGTGGTCAGCCTTGTTCACCTGGCGGGTCCGCCGGTCCGGGTTGACGCCGGCCGTGGTACTGGCCGACGCCGTGGTTATCGCGGCGCTGGCGCTGGCGCAGCAGCACCTGGTCCCGGCCGTGCTGATCAAGGACAGCACGACCTGGATGCTCCCACTGGCCTGCACGTCGGTATACATCCTGCAGATCGCGCTGCCGCCCTGGCTCGGGCTGCCCGCGGCCGCGATCGTGGTCATCGGGTACGGTCTCGGCGCCGGTGACCCGGCCGATGCCTGGCTGCTGGTGGTGGAGACGATCGTCGCTGCCGGGCTGGTGGCGGTGATCCGCGGCGGCGCCCGGCAAGCGGACGCGATCTTCGCGGCCAGCCTGGAGACCGAGCGGCAGATCCGGGCCGAAGAGGCGCGGCGCGCTGACGAGCGCGAGCAGCACCGCCAGCTGCACGACACCGTGCTGTCCACTCTGACCATGGTCGCGGCCGGCGCCTTTGCCGGACCGTCCGCAGCGCTGACCGCGCAGGCGGCCCGGGACCTGCGCGTGCTGCAAGGGCTCGCGGGCCCCCCGGCCGGGCCGGTGGGCTGGCTGGGGTGGCTGGGGTGGCGCCGCTGACTGACCTGAGACCGAAGTTGGAGCAAGCAGCGGCCAGCACCGATGAGCTAGCCGTGCGGCTGAAGCTCGTCCCGGCCACGCTGCCGTCTCCGGTCGTGGATCAGCTCGTCGCCTGCGTCGGCGAGGCGCTGCGCAACGTCGAACGGCACGCCGGAACCGGCCAGGCGGAAGTGACCGTCACCGGCGGTGCGGGCTGGGCGGTCGTCAAGATCACTGACCGCGGCCGCGGGTTCGACCCAGACACCACCCCGCCATCCCGCCGGGGCATCCGCGAGTCGATCATCGGGCGGATGCTGGCGGCCGGCGGCCGGGCCGCGATCGCCAGCCGTCCCGGCGCGGGCACGATCGTCACGGTTAGCTGGCCCGCATGACCGCTCTGCAGCCGACGGCGGTGATGTCCGGCCGGTATCAGCGGGCGTTCACCATCGCGGTGGTGTTCCTGGTCGCGGGCTGGCATCTGGCCGGAGCGGGCGGGCAGCTGCTGCACGACCGGGCGGCTTACAGCTCGTTCGCGTTCCAGTGCGCCATGTGGCTGGTCATGGCGGTGGCGATCACCGCCGGGTCGGTCATGGTGCTGCGCGGAACGCCCGGCTGGCGGCCAGCCTGGACGGTGGCGCTGATCGCGCTGGCCGCGAGCACCGCAGCGGCGGCGGCCAGCCCGGCCGACCAGATGCTGGCGGTCAACTGGGCGTGGGGCAGCGCCGGCTGGACCGGCGTGCTGGTGCTGCTACACCGCCGGTTCGCCGAGCTGGCGTCGTTCCTCGCCGCCGTGGCCCTGGGCATCCTGGGCGTGCAGGTGTGGGACGGGCTGCAGCGCACCGACCTGGCCGGGTTTCTCGCCGTGCTGGCCTGGTCGACCGGTGCCCAGGTGGCCGTGGCCGCCGGGGTCAGGGCGCTGGATATCGCGGCCGGCCAGGCCGCCGCGGCGGCGCGGAGCGAGCACGCCGGGCGCGAGCAGGCGGCCACCGCGGAGATCATCCGGGCCGCCCGGCACGCCCGCTGGCTGGCGCTGCAGGACAGCGCTGTCCCGCTGGTCACCGAGCTGGCGGCGGGGACGGCTGACCCGGGCGACGCACGGGTGCGCATCAGGTGCGCGGTCCAGGCGGCCCGGCTGCGCCGACTGCTGGCCGAGGGCGATGAGGTACCCGGATCGCTCGTGCACGAACTGCACGCGAGCGCCGACGTGGCCGAGCGGCGCGGGGTGGCCGTCGAGATCGAGACGGCCGGGCCGCTGCCACAGGTGCCCGCCCCGGCCCGACGGGTGATCACTGACGCGGCCATCACGATCCTGACCGCCGCGCGCAGCCAGACGCGGATCACGCTGACCGCGGTGGCGGCCGGAATCGCGGTCAGCTTCGTCGCCGATACCGGCGCGGTCGTCCGGCTGCCCGCGGCCGGCGAGGGGGTCGCCATCGAACAGCAGCAGGACGGCAGCATGCTCTGGGCGGAGGCACGATGGAAGAGCCGGTGACGGTGGCCATCATCGAAGACCATCCGGTCGTCACCGAGGGGGTGGCGTCCTGGATCCGGTCCGATCCCGGCCAGCGGGTGCGGCTAGTGCAGACAGCGCGCGACCTGGTCGGGCTCTGCGGCGTGCCGCGGCCTTCGGCCGACGTGGTCATCCTGGACCTGGAGCTGTCCGGCGAGCTGGTCACCACGCAGATCCCCGGGCTGGTAGCCGCCGGGTACCGGGTGGTCGCCTTCTCCGGGCACACCGATCCGGGCATCGTGATGGAGACGCTGGACAACGGCGCACACACCTACGTGTCCAAGGATGAGGGCCGCGACCATCTGGTCGAGGCGGTGCTGGCGGCGGCGGCCGACCGGCCGTACGTGACCCGGTCGCAGGCCAGGGCGATGCTCGCCGACCAGCGCCCGACCCGGCCAGCGCTGTCGGAGCAGGAGCGGCAGGCGCTGCTGCTGTGGTTCCAGGGCATGTCGAAAGCATCGGTCGGGCGGCGCATGTCGATCAGCGAGAACACGGTCCGGCAGTACATCAGCCGCGCGCGGGCCAAGTACGCTGCCACCGGGCGGACCGCGCCGAGCAAGGACGCGCTGCTGGCCCGCGCGATCGAGGACGGCGTGATCAAGCCGGGCGAGATCACGCCGTACGAGTCATTTGCCCGCGCCACGGCCGACCGCTCCAGCGGGGGTGTCCCGGGCCAGTGAATGGCCCGGGACACCCAGCCCCCTCCCGGAGCTGCCCCCCAGGCGAATCGGCCGCCGGCACCATCCTGCATGGCCCGGGCACCGCGGCGTCATCAGAGCGCGGACTAGCGCCTTCCCAGGATTCCCGATCGCGGGTGGCAATGTCATGACGCCCGATCGGGTGACACCACGGCGGGCAAGCTGGACGGCGGGCTAGTTTGGCTTGGCTGGTGGCGGCTTAGGCTTGGCTGATGGCGGCCTTATGGGAGAACGACGCGGTCACGCTGGCCGGCCTGCTGCGCGGCCGCGAGGTCTCGGCGCGGGAAGTGATCGCGGCCCACATCGGCCGGATCGAGGCGGCCGACGGGGCCGTGAATGCGGTGGTCACCCGGTGCTTCGAGCAAGCCATGGCCAAGGCAGCCGCCGCGGACCAGGCCTTTACCCGGGGCGAGCCACTGGGTTTGCTGCACGGGCTGCCGGTCGCGCACAAGGACCTTATCGACACGGCCGGAATCCGCACCACGTACGGGTCGCCGCTATTCGCAGAGCATGTGCCCGAACGCGACGAGTTGGTGGTGAGCCGGATGTCGGGGGCCGGCGCGATCAGCGTCGGCAAGACCAACGTGCCGGAGTTCGGCGCGGGCTCGCACACCGTGAACCGGGTATTCGGTGCCACTCGCAACCCCTATGACCTGAGCCGCAGCGCGGGTGGCAGCAGCGGCGGGGCGGCCGCGGCGCTGGCCGCGCGGATGGTCTGCCTGGCCGATGGCAGTGACCTCGGGGGGTCGTTGCGCAACCCGGCCAGTTTCTGCAACGTGGTGGGCTTGCGGCCGTCGCCCGGCCGGGTGCCCCGGTGGCCGGTCACCGACCCGGCTGACATCCTGGGTGTTGAGGGGCCGATGGCCCGGACCGTCGCGGACGCCGCGCTGCTGCTGGCGGTCCAGTCCGGGGCAGATCCGCGGGCCACCCTCGCGCTGGACGCCGCGCCGCCGCGGCTGACCGACCCGGGCGATGTGCGGCGGCTACTGGCCCGGGATCCGCGCGGGCTGCGGGTGGCCTGGAGCGCAGACCTGGGGCTGCCGATCGAGCCGGTGGTCCGGGCCACGCTGGCACCGGCCCGCGCAGTGCTCGCCGATCTCGGCGGACAGGTCAGGGACGCGACGCCCGATCTGTCCGGCGCCGACGAGGTATTCCGGACCTGGCGGGCGCTGCGGTTCGTCACAGCGTTCGGCCCACTGCGGCACGAGCATCCGGGCAGCCTCGGCCCGAACGTGGCCTGGAACATCGAGCGCGGGCAGGAACTGACCGTGGCTGACCTCAGCCGGGCCACCGTGCTGTGGGCCGCGCTGGCCAACCGCATCAGCGCGTTCTTCGCCGAATTCGACGTGCTGGCCTGCCCGGTCAGCCAGGTGCCCCCGTTCGGCGTGGACCTGGACTGGGTGCACGAGATCGACGGCGTGCCGCAGGAAACCTACCTGGACTGGATGAGGTCGGCGTACCTGATCTCGGTCACCGGGCTGCCCGCGATCTCGGTACCGGCCGGGTTCACCCCAGACGGCTTGCCGGTCGGGCTGCAACTGGTCGGCCGCCGCCGCGCCGACTGGGATCTGCTCAGCCTCGCGGCCGCGTTCGAGGCCGCCACCGGATACGCGCGGACCGCCCCGAGCCTGCCAGGCTGAGAAGACTCCCCCTGCTCGCGGCGGCTAGGACCCGGCCGGGCGGAGAGAACGCCGTTCCCTACACAGAACACCGGGCTCGGGGATCCCCAGCCCGGGCCGGCCGGCGTAAATAGACATAGCAGACCGAGCACCCGGGGAGGATCGCTATGCAGCCGGCCCACCACCACGTTCCGGCCAGTCGCCAGCGCCGTGGCGGGCAGGTCAGTGACCTGTTCCCGCTGGGCGACTGGATCCGGCATCACTCGTTGCGCAGCTGGCCCGTCATCCTGTTCTTGCTGCTCATCATCGTGCCGTCGATCGCGCTGGTCGTCCTGGGCAGCCCAACCAGGACCACGTTCGACGTGGCCGCCTGGCTGTTCGCGGCCTACTACGCGCTGGCCTGGCTGCTGCTGCTCGGCGTCATCATCCGGCCCGACCACGTGACCCGGCCGATGCTCCTGCTGCTGGTGGCGATCGCCCTGGTCACCCAAGTGCCCCTCGCGGTCGCGCTGGAGCAGGCGCTGCACAGCAGCACCGCGGCCCTCGGCACCAGCATCGTCACCGTCGGCATCCCGGAAGAACTGGCCAAGGCCATCCCCATCCTGGTCATCGCGCTGATCTACCGGCGCTCCCATGGCCTGCTGCCGCGGGACTACCTGTTCCTCGGCGCGGTCAGCGGGCTGGTCTTCGGGGCCAGCGAAGTCGTGCGCTACTTCACCGTCAACGGAGTCGTCCAGTTCTACCTGACGGTCCGGTCCTCGATTCCGTCCATCGAGCGGCTGATCAACACCGGGCACTCCGCGCCCACCGCGCTGTTCGCCGCGCTGCTCAGCCCGGTACTCCTGTTCATCATCGAGTTCGTCTGGCGGTTCCTGACCGATCCGATCACGCACGCCTGCTGGTCCGGGCTGACCGGCTACTTCATCGGGCTGGCCGCGACCTCCCGGTACCGCTGGTACCAGGTCGGCTGGATCGGGCTGGCCATGGCCGCGATCCTGCACGGGCTGAACGACTGGAGCCAGGTGAACGGCCACCCGGTGTGGATCCTGGTCGTCATCGTCAGCGGCGTCCTGTTCCTCGGCTACGCCCGGGTCGGCGCCCGCCAGGACCAGCAGTTCACCGAGGCCCTGCCGCCGGCCTTCCGGGCGCACCGGACCGCGACCGCGGAAGATCAGCCAGAACCTGCCCTGACCGGCGGCAGGCACGGCAGACCGTGGTGGGAGCACCACTAGCGACCCATAGGCTCTCCGCATGGCCGAACCGGACGGGCCCAGGCTGCTCGGCATCGACATCGGCGGCACCAGGAGCCGGGCCCGGCTATGCACGGATGGGCGCATCACGGCGGAGACCGAAGGCCCCAGCGCCAGCCTGCCCGCCGCCGGGCGCTACAGCGCCGAGGCCGCGCTGACCGGGCTGCTCGACGACCTGAAACTGGACCAGACGCAACCGCTGGACGCGATCTGCGTCGGGTCCGCCGGGCTCAGCGTGCCTGGGGCCAGGGAGTTCCTGCACGGCCGGCTGGCCCCGCTGACCCGGACCGGCCAGGTCACGATCGTCACCGACGTCCAGCTCGTGCTGCCCGCCGCCGGGCTGACCAGCGGCATCGCGGTGATCTGCGGCACCGGGTCGGTAGCGGTCGGCAGCGGCAACGGCCGGACGGTACAGGTCGGCGGCTGGGGCTACCTGCTCGGCGACGAGGGCGGCGGCTACTGGGTGGTGCGCGAGGCGCTGCGGGTGCTGCTGGACCGCCGCGATCACGATGGCCCGCCCGGCCAGCTGGGGAAGGAGCTGCTGGCTGCGACCGGCTGCGACGACCTGGCCGCGCTGCACCGCCTCGTGTACGAACCGCCGCACCGGCCCAGCACCTGGGCGCGGCACGCGGGGCTGGTGCTGGACAGCGCGGACCCGGCTGCGGCCGCGATCGCCGCGCGGGCAGCGGACGCGGTTGCCGCGCTGGCGGCCGCTGCGGCCAAGGAGCTGGACCCACCGGTCAGCCTGCCGGTTGTGCTGGCCGGCGGCCTGCTCGGCCACGCTGCCTTCCGGCGCGCGGCCAGCGAGGCCGTCGCACGAACGCTCCCCCAAGCGGACGTAACCGTGCTGGCCGACGAGCCGGTGGCCGGCGCGGTCCGGCTGATTCAGCGGCACGAACCAGGCGCTGGCGTTGCGTAAATTAGCTCTTAGGCCGTTCCGAAGCCGGATCGTAGAGCGGGCGGAGCGAGGCGCGGGCGGGCACCTTCTCGCAGGCGATCTCGATCTCATAGCGTCCGCCGCGGTACCACGACGGCCCGGTGCCGGGGGCCGGGGCGGTCACGTAGCCGAGCCCGACCGCGGCGCCCAGCGTGTGCCCGTAGCCGGCCGAGGTCAGCCGGCCGACCAGCGCGCCGTCGCGGTAGATGGGCTCGTCATGGTAGGCCAGCGCATCGGGATCCTCGAGCGCGAACTGCACCAGCCGCCGCGCCACCCCCACCTCTTTTTGCTTAACGATCGCCGCCCGGCCGGTGAACTCAGCCGGTTTATGCCACGCCACGGCGAAGCCAAGACCGGCTTCCAGCGGACTGTCGCCACCCGAGATGTCGTGTCCCCAGCTCCGGTAGGCCTTCTCCAGCCGGAGCGAGTCGAGCGCGTGGTAGCCCGCGTGCCGCAACCCCAGCGGCGCGCCGGCCTCGGTCAGCGTGTCGTAGACGTGCCCGGCCAGGTCGGCCGGGATGAGCAGCTCCCAGCCCAGCTCGCCGACGTAGGTGAGCCGGGTCGCCCGGACGAACCCGCAGCCCAGATCGATCTCGCGGGAGGCGCCGAACGGGAACGCCTCGCTCGACAGGTCGGCGTCGGTGAGCGGCTGCAGCAGCCGGCGGGAATCCGGGCCCATCACCGGGATCATCGCCAGCGACGCGCTGATGTCGGTCACGGTGGCGAACTCGCTGTCGTGGATGCCGCGCTGCAGCCAGTCCTGGTCGCGGCCGACCGTGGCGGGCCCGGACAGGACCAGGAACTGCGTGCCGGCCAGCCGGGTCACGGTGACGTCGGCCTCGATGCCGCCGCGCTCGTTCAGCCACTGGGTGTAGACGATGCGGCCCGGCTGGACCGCGACGTCGTTCGCGCAGACCCGCTGCAGCACCGCTTCCGCGTCCCGGCCCTGGACCAGCAGCTTGCCGAACGACGACGTGTCGAATATCGCGACACCTTCGCGGACCGCGCGGTGCTCGGCGGCCGAGTGCTCGAACCAGTTCTGCCTGCCGAATGAGTAGTCATAGGTCTTCGGGACACCCGGTGGTGCGTACCAGTTCGCGCGCTCCCAGCCCAGCAGCTCGCCGAACACCGCGCCGGCCGCCGCGACCCGGTCGTGCAGCGGGCTCCGGCGCAGCCCGCGGGCGCTGCTGCGCTGCTGGTACGGCCAGTGGATGTCGTAGGCCAGGTCTAGCGTCTCGGTCACCCGCTGCTCCAGGAACCGGCGGTTCACCTCGTGTGGCGCGGTCCGGCGCGGGTCGGTCTCCGGGAGATCCAGCGACGGGTAGCCGTCCACGATCCAGTCGGCCAGCACCGCGCCCGCCCCGGGGCCGCTGAGGAAGCCGACCGAGTTGAACCCGGCCGCGACGAAGTAGTTGCGTAGCTCGGCCGCCTGGCCCAGGTGGTACAGACCATCGGGGGTGAAGCTCTCCGGACCGCAGAAATGCAGCCGGATGCCCGCGTCGGCCAGCACCGGCACCCGTTTCATCATCGTCTCGTAGTACGGCCCGAGATGATCCCAGTCCTCCGGCAGCCGGGTGAACTCCGCGTTCTCCGGAATCCCGTGCGGCGCCCACGGGTAGCTGCCGGGCTCGAAGAAGCCCACCATGAGCCCGGCACCCTCGTTCTTCACGTACGCGTATTCCGGGGCGGTCTTGATGGTCGGCAAGCCGGACGGCAGGCCCGGGATCGGCTCGGTGACGATGTAGTAGTGGGCCAGGGCTTGGAGGGGCACCTTTACGCCGAGCAGCGCGCCGAACTCGCGGCCCCACATGCCGGTCGCGTTGACCACGTACTCGGCCTCGATGGTCCCGGCCGTGGTGCTGACCCCGGTGACCTGGTTGCCCCGGTGCAGGACGCCGGTGACGGAGGTGTTCTCCAGGATGGTGACGCCGAGCTGCCGGGCGCCGGCGGCCAGCGCCATGGTGGTGTCGGTGGCGTTGCCGCGGCCGTCGTCCGGGTAGTGCACGGCGCCGACCAGGTCCCCGGCGTACAGCGGCGGGAACAGCTCGACCGCCTCGTCCGGGGTGACCAGATCGGCCCGGATGCCGTTGCCGTGCGCGGCGGACGCCTGCCGGCGCAGCTCCGCCCAGCGGGCTTCGCCGTCGGCCAGGTGCAGCGTCCCGGTGCGCTCGAACCCGGGGCTGAAGCCGGTCTCTTGTTCCAGCGTCTGGAAGATCCCGAGGCTGCGCTTGACGATCTCCCGGGTGCCGAACGTGGGCCTGGCCTGGGTGATCAGGCCGGCCGCGTGCCAGGTGGTGCCGGAGGTCAGCTTTCTGCGTTCTAGGAGGACGACGTCGGTCCAGCCGCGTTTGGCCAGGTGGTACGCGGTGCTGCAGCCGGCTACCCCGCCCCCGACCACGACGACCCGGGCGGTGCGCGGAACGGTGCTGGTCATGAGTCAGTTGCCTGCTTCCGGGACGGCCGCGGATACTAGCCGCCAGCGTAAGCAGCCCTTGTCTGACTGGTCAATCAGGGATGCGCCGGACCAGGAAGAGGCGGTTGACTATCTCGTCGATTCTCTGCTCGGCGCTGCTGATCTCGGCGGCCAGCCTGCGGGCTTCGGCCAGGTTCGCTCGTCCGGGCGATTGGGATAGCGCCGGCCGGCACGTGTGCAGCCGCTTCGACAGTTCGGTGAGCTCGGTCCTGGCCAGCGCTTCCTGGTCCGGCATGGGGAGTTGCTGGATAGTCGATTTGTTGATGGCCAGGTAGCCACCGGCCAGCTGCTTGTGGTGGAACGCTGCGCGCAGGTAGTCGGACATGAAGGTGCTGTTCAGCACGGCGGTCACCGCGAACGGCTCGTGCCCGGCCAGGTCATAGATCCCGTACGCGCCGACCCCGAGCGCGAGTGGGCTTTCGACGTAGACCGCCTCGATGCGCTTGGTCATGCCCGCGACCACGATCTTCGGTGACTGCCAGAAGCGGTACTTCGACGCCGCGACGACGGGGCTGCCCAACTCCACGTAGGGGTGGGCGTACCTGTCCTTCATGTATCGCACGGAGCTCGTATCGAGTTCGTACCGGCCGACGCTGCCGCTGACCGCGAACGGTATCCCCCGGTTGTCCTCGTTGAGCAGGCCCTTGACGGCGTGAGCGGCAAAGCCGGTGGTGCCGGCGTTAATCCTGAAGTTCCGGTCCGCCAGCGTCTGGCCACCCCCGGCCGGGGGCGTCGCCGTGAGCTTGACCAGCCCGCCGGTTTTTCCGCGCTGCCCGAGCAGGATGACCGGATACACCCCGACGCTGCTGAAGACGTCCATGGTGGAGACGTCTACGACCGTGGTGAGGGAGTCTTTGATCAGGAAGTCGCGGGCTTTGTCCGCGTAGTCCGCGATGAGGAACTTGTTGGGAACGATCCAGCCATATCTTCCGTGCTCCTTGAGGAGCTGCCGGCCGCGGAGCAGGAACGCTACGTAGAGATCATAGGCTCCGTGCAACTGCGGGTAATGTTCCCGCAGGTAGGTCTTATCGGCTTCCCTTATCGTGCGCGCGTTGACGTAGGGCGGGTTCCCGACGACTATGTCGAAGCCGCCAGCGTCCATGATCTCCGGAAACTGCCCAGGCCAGCTGAACGCGCGCTGGCTTGCGAAGGCCGGGTCTTCGATCAGGCTGTTACCGCATTTGATGGTGTCGTCCAGATCGGTGGGCCGCTCGTTTCGGATCCCGGACTTCAGCCAGAGGATCTGCTTGGTGATCTCTGCGGATTCCTCGCTGAGATCGACACCGTAGATGTTCTCCCGGAGGATCTGCCGGACATACTCGTCGGCCGGGACGCGATCGCTCAGCACGGCCCCGACTCGCTGGCGTTCCGCCAGCAGGACGTCGAAGACGTGCACCAGGAAGGCGCCGGATCCGCAGGCCGGGTCGAGGATCTTAAGGTTGCGCAGGAACGCCTGGTAGTTGCGATAGTCCTCGTGCTTGAACTTCTCCTCGTGTTCCCGCAGGTACATGCCGAGCGTGTGGTCCACAATGTGACGGACGATGTAGTCCGGGGTGTAAAAGATTCCCTCGGTCTTGCGCCGGGACGCGCTGACTGTTTCGGGGAAGAAGTGACCCAGCGCCAGGACGTCATCCCGATCAGCACGTAGGTCTTTGCGCATCAGCCGATCCCCCACCCGTTCTGAGGTTGTCCCGCCTGCCGCAAATGGTATCTGTGCAGCCCTACGATCCAGGCCATGGCGCCGACAGCGGCAGCCGCCAGCAGCATCCACGGCCGGGCGGCCGGGGACGGCCCCGTTTCCAGCCGGCGTTCAATATGTTCCGCTGCCTGGGCGCCGTGACCGAACTGTGTTCGGTTTGGGCCTTCCGCGCCTGCTACTGGCGAGTTACTTTTCGTTTGGCTGCGGTTCAACATCGAGGTTGCCGCGTCGCGGAGGGGTGCAATGGGGCACACACGGAAGCTGACCGGAACAGCCATCGCGGCGCTGCTGCTGCTCGGCGGGACGACGGCCAGCGCCGGTGCCGCGAACGCGGCGCCGGCGTGCGGCGGCAGCGGCTCGGTGAGCACGGTGAACGGGACGCTCCCGGACGGGGCGACGTACGAGATCCAGTGCCCGGCCGGCTCGTGGAACGGGACCTTGTTCCTGTACAGCCACGGCTACGTCGTCCCCGGCAGCGCCAACCCGGCTCAGGACGTGGGTGACCCGGTCACCGGAGCGTGGCTGCTCGGCCACGGCTACGCCCTGGCCGGCTCGTCGTACGCCACTACCGGCTGGGCGATCCAGTCCGCGCTGCCTGATCAGATCAGCACGCTGAACGCGTTCGACGGCAGCTACGGCAGGCCGAGCCGCACCATCGCCTGGGGGCATTCGCTCGGCGGCATCATCACCGCCGGGCTCATCCAGGATTATCCCCAGCGGTTCAGCGCCGCGCTGCCGATGTGCGGCGTGCTGTCCGGCGGCGTGGCCACCTGGAACACCGCGCTCGACGCCGAGTTCGCGTTCCAGCAGTTGCTCGACCCCACGGTGCAGGTGGTCAACATCACCAGCCCGGCGGCGAACCTGGGCGGCGCGGAAGCGGCCGCCGCTACCGCGCAGCAGACCCCACAGGGGCGCGCCCGGCTGGCGCTGGTGTCCGCGCTCGGCGACACGCCGGGCTGGTTCACCCCGCTGAGCCCCGAGCCGGCCGCCACCGACTATGCCGCGCAAGAGGCCAACCAGTTCGAGTGGGCGTCGCAGGTCACGTTCCCGTTCGTGTTCGACTTCCGGGCGAACCTGGAAGCGGACGCAGGCGGCAACCCGTCCTGGAACATCGGCGTCAACTACTACCGGGACCTGGCCAACTCCGCCGACTATCAGGAGGTCGTCGCGCTGTACAAGGCGGCCGGCCTGAACCTGTCCAGCGACCTGCGCCAGCTGCAGAGCGCGCCGCGGATCACCCCCGACCCCAGGGCCGTGGGCTACCTGGCGCGGAACATCGCGTTCAACGGCCGCATCTCGGTTCCGGTGCTGACCATGCACACCACCGGCGATGGCCTGGTCGTCCCCGAGAACGAGCAGGCCTACCGCAGCGTCGTGGACCGGGCCTGCCGCGGCGAGCTGCTGCGGCAGGTGTTCGTGGACCGCGCCGGGCACTGCGCGTTCACGCCGGCCGAGACGATCACCGCGGTGCAGGTCCTGCTCGACCGGCTCGGCACCGGGTCCTGGCACGTGCCGAGCCCGGACGCCATGAACGCCGACGCGGCGGCGCTCGGGCCGCAGTACAACATCTACTCCGTGAGCGGGCAGGTCGCCCCGGCCGCTCCCGCGTTCACGCAGTACCAGCCGGACCAGTACCTGCGGCCGTTCGACCTGCTCTGGGGCCGAGGCTGGGCCAGGCCCGCGGACGCGGCCGCAACCAGGTAGCGGAGGCGCACGCCGCTAGGCAGCCGCCTGCTCCATGGCCCAGCGGCTCAGGCGGTGGCGAGCTGCTGGATGAGGATGAGGGCACCGGTTGGGTTGGTACCGGTGGCCAGGACGGCCAGGGCGGGGAGACGACGAGGCCTAGCAGCGCGGCGATCGCCAGCTCGAACCGCCGGTAGCCCCGGGCTTGCAGCCACAAGATGGCGAACGTGTGACGCGGTGACCAGCCCGGCGGGCAGCAGCGCGATTCCGAACAGCAGATGGCCGGGCATAGGCTTCAGAGCAGGAGGGACACGATGACAGCTGGGGCCGAGTCACCGCACTTGGACAACCATCACCGGGATACGCTGCGCCAGATCTTCGCCCACCCGCTCAGCCACAACATCGAATGGCGGGCGGTGCGATCGCTGCTGGAGGCCGTCGGCACGGTCACGGCGCGCCACGACGGCAAGGTGGCCATCGAAATCGGGTCGATGCGCGAAGTCCTCGAGCCGCCCGGCAAGGACATCGATGCGCGGACTGTCGCCGAACTGCGCCGGATGCTGAGCCTGGCCGGTTACAGCCCGTCCTAGTCCGGTGGCCTGGGGTCGCACTCTGACACCCTCATCGGAATGGATCCAGCGATGACCAGCGGCGCCCGGCCCGGCCGTGAGGACCGCCCGGATCGGATCGCTCAGGCTTCTGCACATGACGCGATGTTGTCGCCTGCCGATGGGGGCAAGCTGCGCATTTACCTCGGGATTGCCCCCGGAGTGGGGAAGACCTACGCGATGCTGCGGGACGCACGCGCCCGGCGACGTGCCGGCACCGACACCGTCGTCGCCCATTGGGAGCGTCACGGGCGGCCGGCGACTGCTGCTCAGCTGGCCGATCTCGAAGTGCTTCCCCCCCGGATGGTCTCCTATCAGGGCGCGAGCCTTGCGGAGCTGGACGTCCCGGCGGTTCTAGACCGTCGCCCGGAGCTGGCGGTGGTGGACGAGCTCGCCCACGCGAACCTCCCCGGTGAGCGGCACGCGAAACGCTGGCAGGACGTCGGCGAGCTGCTGGCCAACGGCATCGACGTCTATACGACCCTCAACGTCGCCAACATCGAATCGCTGGGCGAGATCGTCTCCCGGATCACCGGCGTGCACCCCGCCGAACCCGTACCGGACGCGTTCGCGCGGGCCGGCGAGATCAAGCTCGTCGACCTGGCGCCGGCGGCGCTTCGGCACCGGCTGGCCCAGGGCCTCGTCGTCCCGGCCGGGCGGGTAGACGCGGCATTGTCGAGCTATTTCCGCTTCGCGAACCTCGCCGCCCTGCGCGAGCTCGCGCAGCTCTGGCTGGATGACACTGTTCCCGATCCGGTCACGGCGTTCCTGGCCGCCCGCGGCGTCAGCGGGCCGGTGAACGCCTCGGTCATCGTCGTCGGCCTGGAAGGGTCGCCCGCCGATGAATGGCTCATCCGTTACGCCGCCCATCTCGCCGCGCTGTCCGACGCCAGGCTCCAAGGGGTGCACGTCCGGGCAATGGACAACCTCGACCGGCCACCCAAGGCACGGCTGGAGCAGGACCGCCGGCTGCTTGGCGAATTGGGCGGGACTTTGCGCGAGGTCAGGGCCGGCGACCCTGCTTCCGGGCTGATCCAGGCTGCCCGCCAGGCCAGAGCCTGCCAGCTCGTGATCGGGTCGCGCCGCCGCTCGCACTGGCCGCGGCTGCTGAACGGATCTACGGTGGCCGACCAGGTGCTCCGCGCGGCCGGCGACCTGCCCGTCCAGGTCGTGAACGTCGGCCGGCCGGACAAGACCAGCGACGAGTGGCATCGCTCAGGACACGACACCAGGCAGCATCGCGGAGCCTGAGCCGCCCCAGAATCGGATGCACGCAGATTCTGCCACCCCGCGGGAAGTCACCTTTGAACAGGGAACAGAGATTGTGATGGTGGATTTCGACTACGTCATCGCCGGTGCCGGAGCGGCCGGCTGTGTGCTAGCTAACCGGCTCTCCAAGGACCCGAAGAATCAGGTGCTGCTGCTGGAGCACGGTGGCGGTGACAAGAACCCGATGATCTACGTCCCAAAGGGGTTCTATTTCACCCTCCGCGGGCAGCGCTACACCTACCACTACTCGACGCGGCCGGTCGGTCCGGCTGGCCAGGGCGAGGCGTGGACGCGGGGCAAGGGCCTGGGTGGGTCGACCGCGGTCAACGGCATGATGTGGATGCGTGGCGCGGCGGCCGACTGGGACGGCCTGGCCGCCCGCGGCAACCCCGCATTCGGCTGGCAGCGCGCGCTGTCCGCCTACCAGGCGATGGAAGATCATAATCTCGGCGCCTCGGAAACGCGCGGCGCCGGGGGGCCGCTCGGAGTGTCGGTGGTCGAACAGGACGACGAGCTCATCCAGGCTGTTCTCGCTTGCGCCCAAGAGATGGGCTGGGAGTACGTCGCCGATGTCAACGCGCACGACAGCGAGCGCGTCGGATTCTCCCCATCGACCATCAGGCACGGCATACGCACGAGTGCCTACAGCGCGTTCGTCCGCCCGGTCCGCAGGCGCCGCAACCTCACCGTGGTCACCCGGGCCCGGGCTGGCTACCTCCTGTTCGAGGGCAACCGCGTGGCCGGCGTGCGTGTCATGACGGGCGGGCGGTCGGTGGACTACCGCGCCCGCAAGGAAGTGATCCTCAGCACGGGCACGGTCGAGACCCCACTGCTGCTCGAGCGCTCCGGCATCGGCCGTCCCGACGTCCTGCGCGGCGCTGGCGTGGACGTGCGGGCCGAAAGTCCCAACGTCGGGGAGCGGGTCATCGAGCAGCGCGGTGTGAGCATCCAGGTCCGGGTCAAGGGGAACGCCGGGCCTACCCAGCAACTCAACACCCTGCCCAAAGATGCTTGGCAGGGGTTCAAGTACCTGCTCACCCGTAGCGGGCCCATCGCCACGAGCGGTTACGATCTGGTCTGCCAGTTCAAGTCCTCACCCGACCTGGACCGCCCCGACATCCAAGGCCTGTTCGTGCCGATGGCGCTCGACCCCAGCAGCCCGAACCTGAAGCTGGCCAAGCACTCCGGCGTCATGTTCTCGGGTTACCAGATGCGCCCCACCACGACCAGCTCGGTCCACCTCGGTGGCCCGCAGCCGGAGAACCCGCCCGTCATCAACGCGCGTTTCCTCGAACACGACGCCGACCGCAAGGCCACCGCACCGGTACTCGGCGTCGCCCGCGAGGTATTCGCCAAAGGTCCGCTGGCCGACTACGTGACCGGTGAGGACTTCCCCGGGCCGGCTGTCTCCAGCCCCGAGGACGTGGTGCGCTACGCCCTGGACACCGGCTCGGGCATCTACCACGCTGTCGGCGCCAGCGCCATGGGCCCGCGGGCCGACGATGTCGTCGACCCCCAGCTGCGTGTCCGCGGCATCACCGGGCTGCGCGTCGTTAACGCCTCCGTCCTTCCGCTCCAACTCGCGGGCAACACCCAGGCCCCCACGATGGCGGTCGCCTGGATTGCCGCCGACCTCATCCTCGAAGATTCATAGGGCGGTACGCGAAGGTGACGTTAGGTCACCAGGCACTTCTGGCCGCCGCCGAGGAATGAGTGGGACGTATTTGATTCGCTCACTCACGGCCGCGCTCTTCCAGCGCGCGCAGGGCCTCGGCGAACGGCCGCTCCAGCCAGGCGAGGTGGTTGGCCTCGCCGTGATGGTGGGTCGTGAACTGGTCGGACCTCCGGACCGCAGTGTGCCGTACGTATTCGCGGGCACCCTCGACGAGGGTCCGGATATAGCGGAGGCCTTCGGGGTCGGTCATCGTCCAGTCGCCGCCGCAAGCGACGTAGACCGGCGAGGTGTGCGCGAAAACCCGGCGACCCCATTCATCGAGGTGGTAATCGACACCAAACGCTCGGCAGGCTATCCACGAGTTCCCGTCGATTCGCACTTCCTCGCTGATTTCGGCCTGCCGTCCACCGTTGGCTTCTGCCCTCACAACGACCTCGCCGTTACGCACGACTTCGAGCGAACGGAGCGGGAAAATGCTGCGCACCGCGGCATGGACACTAATCGTTCCCGGCCCGGAAAGCTCGACGGTACCGCCCGGCTCGCACCCGTTGACCGAGAGCGTCACGAGCGGGCCGCCGGAGAGGAACGTACGACCCGACCGCACCGCCCGGCACCAGGCCTCATAGCTGAACTCCTCGTCCAGCCGCGCGTACGTGCGATACAGACCGACCGGCACGGCGCTCGACATCTTATCCGTGCCACCGACGAGCGGCAGCCGGTAGCCGCTGTTCAGGTACCGGTAGTACTCGAGCATCGCGTCATCGGAATGGGCCAGCATCTCGACCGCGTCGGCCCGGCCGGTCGCGACGAGAACGGCCGGCTCGCCGTTCGGATTCGGGAAATGCGCGGCGACGACGGTGCCGCCCTGGGCGTGCGTCCGGTCGGCCCAGTCGCTCAGCGTCGCGTCCAGCGCGCCGCCCAGCTCGGCCTCGTCGGGGCCGTCGCTGCACCACGGCATGACCGGTTCTTTCAGGCCCCACAGGACCGTGTGGCCGAGCATGTGCTGCCGGTTCTCCTGGCCGACATACGTCACGTAGCCGCCGCCATCGACGACACTGGGCTGGCCGGAAAAATCCTCGGTGTTGGTGAACAGCGCGCCCCACTGCGTCTGCAGCAAATTGACGACACGCAGATCCTCGCCCCTTTGTTCGAGCTGAGCGCCCGGGGTGGAGAGGAAATGCACGTGCGAGTCGCCAGACCACCATCCTTCCGAGGCCATGTCAGCGACGCGCCTGATCCGCAGCGTCAGGTCTCGCTGACCCGGCTCGATCCGCACGGTCTGCCGGAGCGGTTCGTACTCGAACCCGCGCGCAACGTCCACGACGACGTCGCCTCGTGGCAGCCATCCCTGGCAGGTGCCGTCGATATATGCGTAGCTGCGCTGACCAAGACGGGTGTCACCGCCAACGTCGTAATGCCAGCTGCCGAGATTTTGCGTCACGTGATTGTGGTGGCCGTGCGGCTGGTAGGGAATTCCCTCGGCCGAACGGAAATGGACCCGGCACGGCACCGGCCGCCCAGTCGCGTCGTCGACGACGCTGACATGCACCCAGTTGCGGCCGCCTTCCACCAGCTCAAGCCAGACCTGGCCGGCGTCTGCCCGCCCGTCACGTTCCACGTCGCCCCAGCGCACCCGGCCTAGCTCGTCGTCGCCCCGCCGGACCGCGACGGTGGCCGACGGCAGCGCGGCGATCGACGCGTACGCGGACGTTCCTTCGGTCGCTCCCCAGCCGGCCCGGTCGTCCTCGCCGGGCAGCGGCTGCGGATAGGTCGCGACACCTCGGTCCACGTCGATACCGAGGACACCGTTCCGCCCGTCCTTCGCCACGAGCCGCACCGGACGCGCGGACGAACGGACGAACGGGTGCTCATCAACGTCGCTGGTCGTGATGCCGGCAACGATGA
>CAVQPP010000092.1:0-21913 GCA_963714445.1 uncultured Actinomycetota bacterium | reverse complement strand
TTCATCCTGAACGCCTACGCGCTAGGCATCGGCCGCGTCAAAGGCCGCAACTGGATCATCATCGCGTTCCTGATCGCGAACCTGCTACCGCAGGAAGGCCTGGTCTATCCGCTCTACTACCTGGCCAAGCAGCTGGACCTGTACGACACGCGCACCGCTGTGATCATCATCTTCACCGTCATCCAGAGCGCGTTCGGCACCTACCTGCTCTCCTCGGTCCTCGGCGCCTTCCCCCGGGAGATCCTGGAGGCCGCGCGCATCGACGGCGCCGGCACCTGGCGCATCTTGTGGCGCGTCGTGGTCCCGATCAGCCGCCCGACCCTCACGGTGCTGCTCACCTTCTTCTTCATCTGGACCTGGAACGAGTTCCTGCTCCCGCTGGTCTTCCTGGTCTCCAACCAGAACCAGACCGTCCCGGTCGCCCTCGGCGTCGCGCAGGGCGAGCACATCGTGGACGTGACCCTGCAAGCGACCTCCGGGCTGCTCGGCATCCTGCCCGCGGTCATCTTCTTCCTGATCTTCCAGCGCACCCTCACCCGCGGCGTCACCGTCGGCGCGATCAAGTGAATCCGTAGAGAAGTAGCGGCCCGATCGCCTTCCGCTTGAGCGCCAGGCTGCGGACGAGGAAGGGCAAGAGAAAGATCGGCAAGGTGTTCTTTCCGGTGTATCGGAACGGGCATGGGTTTGCGGGACGGTTGATTGGTCTATCTGAAGCTGCCTATTTCGCGTCGCAGTGGTCGCGTATGAATATTTCTTGACTCAAATTGCGAAAGTAGAGAGTTCCGTTTCGGCGAAACCGAAATTCGGCGCGTTTATGTATCGTCAATCCGCTCGGGTGCCGTCGCGGTGGAGACGTAGGGGCAGGCCACTCCTGTCGCAGACGCGCCGCTGATTAAGACGGGGCGCCGCTGAGATGGGCGCCGCGCATCAGTCGAGCTGCTGGGATCGATGGTGAATCGCGCCACTTGCGCGTGCTCGAAATTCATCCGGATTTGCCGCTTGGCAGCGGTCGAGTATCGCGCCGCGCCGCGTTACGGCGTCGATGCGCAGCCCTGGCTCGAGATCCGATGATGCGACGGCATCATGGCGGACCGATGGTCACCGCGATCACCGTGCAGTTCGTATTGCATTATGCAATCATGGCGGCGTGGTGATGAGCGCTGGCCGTGTCCGGAGCGGTGGCCGCGTGCCAAGCGGCTCAGGCCGTAGCGTGCGGCGTGTCAGCCGGCCGCGGTCCGGTGGGCGAGCGCGGGTTGGTGGCGCTCGGTGAGCGACGAGCGTTCCGTGCCGCCGCCGAATTCGGGCGCACACGAGTCGCTGCCGGAGGAGGTTGACGCGCGGGAGCTGCTGGATGCCGCCAATCGGGCAATCGCCGCGGCGCGGCAGGCGGCGGCCCGGCTGTTCGATGCCCGGCCCTCTGTGCAGTCCGAGCCGTGCGAGCGCCGCGAGGATGAGTCACCGACTCCGTAGTGCGCGGGTGCTGCGGTGCGTCGTCCGGGGTGCGTGCGGAGCCGCACACGCAGGCGTGAAGACGGTTTCGCCACGTGTCGCTTTCATCCGTCAGGGGCTGCGCGCGTCGAGGGCCGGGCAACATGTGAGAAGCCTCGCAGCATCGTTGCACAAGACAATTCTCGTGGTGGGCGTGGGAGAGCTGTGAGAGGTCCTGCGGCGAGCGTTGCCGTCGCTTGCGGCATGAACCGGTCGACGCGTCGATGATGTGCGGTCGGTTGGCCGGTGCGCCCGACTGCGTCCAGAGCACGACTGCCAGGACGATCGAAGGGGCGGCATGCCGATGGATCGCAGTGCGCGGCACGAGCGCGGGTGGAAGCGGTTCGAACATCCGGTGATGTTCTGGGCGGGCACCCTGGCGTGCACGGTCGGCGTGGGCCTGCATCTGCCGATGTACTTCAGCGCGCGCGGCATGGGTTATCGCATGGCCGGTATGCGCCCGGATGCCGCGATGATCGTCGGAATGGCGGCGATCCTCGTCGGGTTGGTCGCCGCGTTCTACGGGCTGCTGCCTGCGGGCGCGGCGCGTATCCACCGTCAGGCGACGCAGGTGCGTGTCAAAGCGCTGGACGATGCGCCGCTGCGTCCGGCGCATGTGGCGATGTTGCTGGTGATCTCGATCGCGATCCTGATCGACGTGATGAAGCCGGCGGCGCTGGCGTTCGTCGCGCCCGGGATGGCCAAGGAGTACGGGCTCAAGGCGGCGGGCAACCCGCACGGGCACCTGCCGGTCTCGTTGCTGCCGCTGTGCGGGATCGGCGGCACGGTGCTCGGCTCGTGGATGTGGGGCTGGTTGGCCGACCGGATCGGGCGGCGCTCCTCGATCCTGTACGCCGGGCTGCTGTTCGTGACCACCTCGATCTGTGGCGCGATGCCGGGGTTCACCTGGAACCTGGTGATGTGCTTCCTGATGGGCATCGGTTCCGGCGGCATGCTGCCGATCACGTTCGCGCTGATCGCCGAGACGGTGCCGGCCAGGCACCGCGGCTGGCTGATGGTGCTGATCGGCGGCGGCGTGGCCGGCGCGGGGTACGTGCTGACCAGTTGGCTGGCCGGGGCGCTGACGCCGACCTACAGCTGGCGGATTTTGTGGCTGATCGGGTTGCCCACCGGCATGCTGCTGCTCCTGCTCAACCGCTGGATCCCGGAGTCGCCCCGGTTCCTGCTGGCTGTGGGGCGCGGTGAGGAGGCGCAGTCGGTCATGCGGCAGTTCGGCGTCGAGCTGACCGTTGTCACGGACGAAGCGGTGTACGACGCTGAACGCGCGCCCGGCGGCTATCGGCAGTTGTTCGGGGCGCGGTTGCGCGGCCCGAGCGTGGCGATCACGATCCTGGCGGCCGGGGTCGGGCTGATCACCTACGGCTTCCAGCTGTGGATTCCCACGAACTTGCAGGCGCTGGGCTTCACCGCGGTCGGGTCCGACTACGTGGTGCGCAACGCCGCGCTGATCGGCCTGCCGGTCAGTCTTGTGGCCACCGCGCTGTACGGCTTGTGGAGCAGCAAGAAGACGATCGTGCTGTTCTTCGGCCTGCTCGCACTCGCGCTGGTCGGCTTCGCGGCGGCCGGCGACTCGCTTGCTCACCACCATGCGGTCCTGACCGTGCTGCTGGCCGTGCCGATGTCCGGGATCAGCCTGGTGGCCGCGATCGTGACCGTATACGCCTCCGAGGTCTACCCGACCAGCATCCGCTCCCAGGGCACCGGCCTGGCCGCCGGAGCCACCAAGGCCGGGGGAGTGCTGATCATCGCCATGGTGGTCGCGGCCGCCACGACCCCCTCGATCGCGACCACCGCGCTCGTCGGGGCGGTGCCCCTGCTGATCGGCATGGCGGTGTTCGCCTGGTCCGGTGTGGAGACCCGCAGCCGCCGGCTGGAGGAGATCAGCGGGCTCGAAGGGCTCGAACCGGAGCTGGCACCCGCCGAAGCCGTATGAGCGCCGCGCGCAGTATGCCGGTTCGTTGTGTGCGCCCTTGTTTCGGCTGGCGTCCGCTCGGTGTCGGCGAGTGGCTGCGGTGGCGTAGCCGCGAGGCGGGCCGTCGTGCTCACGCGTGAAGACGAGGACGTCGGCTCGTCGGCGTATGAGCGGCTCAATGTACGCGCGGGTGCCCAGCGTGGCGTCGTTGGTGATCTGCTCGCGCTGGCCGAGCCGGGACGCGTGCGACTGCTGTGGTACAGCGTCCTGGTCGGGGTCGTCGGCGGCGCGGCCAGTACCGCGTACCTCGGCGTGCTGGCGTGGGCGCAACGGTGGCTGTGGCCGGACGGGCACGGGATGCTGCTGCGGGGCGGGATCTTCGTGGCCACCGGTGTGGCGATCAGCGTGCTGCTGCGCGTGCTCGGCGATCCGGGGGAGACCGGTGCGCTGATGGGCAGCGTGCACGACGCAGGAGGGCCCTCGACCGTCAGGCCGTTGACCGCGCTGGTTCCGGTGTCGCTGCTGAGTATCGCCGCGGGTGGCGGTATCGGGCCGGAGCCGCCGCTGATGCAGACCACTGCGACGTTGGCGACTTGGATCGGGCGTCGGCGGCACGTCGCCGAGCACGATCTGACGGTGCTGACCGCCACCGGGATGGCCGCCGGGCTGACCGTCCTGTTCTCCGCGCCGCTGGGCGCGAGCGTGTTCGCCCTCGAATTGCTGCATCGCAAGGGGCTGGAGTACTACGAGGCGCTGCTGCCCGCCTGCGTCGGGTCCTTGGCCAGTTACGGGCTCTACACGTTGACCACGGGCCGCGGCCTGAGCCCGCTGTGGCCGTTCCCGCATGATGCGGCTGCGATGCGGCCCTGGGACCTGTTGCTCGGGCTGGGCGCCGGAGTCGGCGGCGCGGCGGTTTGCCACTTGTTCGCCGGGCTGCTGCGCGGCGCCCGATACCTTGCGGGACTGCTGCCGCCCGGGCTGCGCCCGCCCGCTGCCGGTGCGGCGCTCGGCCTGCTCGGCGTTGCGCTTCCGGTCGGCCTCACCTACGGCGACCCGCAGCTTGGCCGGCTGGTGTACGACGCCCGCGCCACCGCGGCGCTGCTCGCGATGACTGCGCTCGGGCACTTGCTCAGCGCCGCGGTCACCCTCACCGGGCGCTGGCGCGGCGGCATCATCATCCCGATGTTCCTGGTCGGCTACTGCCTCGGCCGCGCCACGCTGATCGCGTGCGGGCACGGTACCGGCGCGATGACCTTCGCGCTGTGCATGATGGTCGCCTGCAACACCGGGATGACCAAGACCCCGTTGGGCTCCGCCCTGGTGATCGCGCAGGCCGCCGGCATGACGCAGCTTCCCGCGATGACCCTGGCCGCGCTCACCAGCCTGGCGCTGACCACGCGCATCGCCTTCATTGCGCACCAACGCTCCCGCACCCGCTTCCCACCACCCGCGGCACAAGCGCCGAGGGGAAGCGGTGACAGGTGATGCCGCGGCAGTCGGCCGGGGCGCGGATCGCGGACCAAGACACCGGATGCGGGGCCGAAGCCGGGAGTGGCGGTGTTCATGCGCGGCCGGCGCGGTGGGCCAGGTTGGCGAGGTGCTGGTTGTAGGCGGCCAACTCGGCGTCGTGGTCGCGGTCGGCGGCACGATCGGTGCGGGTCGCGGTGCGGGTGTCGCTGCGGCGCCACTGGACGGCCAGGATCAGCAGGATCAGCACGGTGGGCACTTCGCCGAACGCCCAGGCGATGCCGCCGGCGGTGCGCTGGTCGCTCAGGGCACTGGTCGGCCAACTCGCGGGCAGGGCGTGGGCGAAGTAGGGGGTGATCAGGGTCGAGGACATCATCACCGCGATGCCGAAGAACGCGTGGAACGGCATGCCGGCGAACAGTTCCAGAATGCCGAGCACCGGCTGGGGGCGGCGCGGGGCGGGGTCCACGCCGAGCAGCGGGTAGAAGAAGAGCAGGCCGACCATCAGGAAGTGCGTGAGCATCAGGTCGTGTCCCCACCAGGTGCGCATCAGGATGCCGAACAGGCTGGTGAAGTAGAGCCCGTAGAGGCTGGCGATGAACAGCGGCAGGGTGAACAGCGGTGAGGTCGCGATGCGCGCGGGACGCGAGTGCAGCGCGGTGACCAGGTACTCGCGCGGGCCGCGCCGTCCGCGTGCGGCCGGGCGCAGGGCGCGCAGCGTCAGGGTGATCGGAGCACCGAGCAGCAGCAGTACGGGTGCGATGAAGGAGAGCACCATGTGCTGGACCATGTGCACCGACAGCAGCCGCATGCCGTAGCCGCCGATCCCGGTCGCCGTCATCTCCAGGACGGTGGCCAGCCCGGCGGAGAACGCGAGGGCACGCCCGGCCGGCCAGCGGTCGCCGCGCTGATGCAGTCGATGCATCGCGGTGGCGTAGAGGAGCGCGGCCAGCAGACACCCGAGCGGGAACACCGGGATCGGTTGGGGGTGCCAGGACAGCAGTGCGGCCAGGCTCGGCGGTGCGCCGGGCATCCAGCCCGGGCCGCTCATCCCGCCGCCCATGCCGCTCATGTCCGAACCCATGCTCATCACCTCCTTCCGTGTGGCGCAGTGTCAGGGGCCCACGAGCACGCGCGCCGCGATTTGGCTGCGCCTGCGGCGCTGTTTCGAGGCGCGTTCACGCGGACTCCAGCAGGTTCTGCCCGATGTACTGGCCGGGTTGGCAGCCGGGTGGGATGGCGAACAGGGCGCTGGCTTCGTGGCGGGTGAAGGTGCTGAGCGTGTCGGCTTCGGCCAGGCGCTGTTGGATCGGAGTGAAGCCGGTGGCGGGGTCGGCTTGGTAGGCCAGGAACATCAGGCCGGCGTTGGGGCTGCCGTCGCTCAGGATGCCTTGGTAGTAGTTGAAGGGGCGGCGCAGGATGGTGGCGCCGTTGTTCTGTTGGGCACCGGCCTGGCGGATGTGTGCTTCGGCGGGGATCGCCAGGGAGCCGTCGGGGTTCTGTTTGGTGTAGTCGGGCGGGGTGGTCTCGGTACCGCCGGATAGCGGGGCGCCGGTGTCTTTGGCGCGGCCGATGACTGCTTCTTGGGCGGTGCGGTCGAGGGCGTCCCATGCGGGTAGCAGCATGCGGATGCGCCGGTAGACCAGGTAGGTGCCGCCGCGCATCCAGGGGAGCTGGGTGTCGGCGGGTACGTAGACGGTCTTGTCGAAGGCGGGGGTGCCGGGTTTGGGGTTGGCGGTGCCGTCGATCTGGCCCATCAGGTTGCGCGGGGTGGAGGTGGGGGTGGGCGTGACACCGGGGTGGTCGGTGAAGCCGTTGATCTGCCATCGCTGTGTGGTGGTGTGGGCGGCGGCGCGTTGCAGGGCGCGCAGTGCGTGCACGATGACCAGGGCGTCGTTGCCGGCGACCAGCGCGATGAGGTCGCCGCCGCTGGCGGCCGGGTCGATGCGCTCGCCGACGAAGGCCGGCAGCGGGGCGAGGGCCTGCGGGATGTGTGCGCCGAGGTCGAGTTTGGTCAGTAGGGAGGCGCCGAAGCCGATCGTGACGCTCAGTGTGGCGGGGCCGCGGCCGTAGGCCATCGCGTCGTCGCCGGGTACGGTGGCGGCATCCATGGTCGCGGCGGCGATGGCGCTCCAGGTGCGCATCAGGCTGATGACCTGGGCGCGGGTGGCTGAGGGGTTCAGGTCGAATGCGGTGAGCCAGCCCTGCGCCTGGGGTGGCGCGGCGATGCCTGCCTGGTGGGCTCCGTGGAACGGCAGGCGTTGGTTGCCGGTCGCGGCTTCCGACGCGCCGCCGGGTTGGGTCGGGTCGGCCAGTAGCGTCCCGCCGATGCCGGCGGCGGCTCCCGCGGCCCCGGCGCCACCGAGGCTGAGCAGGCGGCGGCGGGTCATCGCGGTGCGCTGTGTCTCGTGGGTGGTCATCGAAGCGCTCCTTAACTGGCCGTCAGGTCGCGTCCGGCCAGCAGCAGCGGGATGTCGTGCCGGTATTGGGCGACGCTCTCCCCGGAGGTGTAGACCACGTGCGCCTTGCCGTCGGTGTTGAACGCCAGGACCTCGGCGCCGTGAGTGACCGTGTAGCCGCCGCCGGGCAGCGGGACGGGCTTTTGGATGGCGATGCCGACCGACGAGGCGGCCCGCTGGATCGTGGCGAACGGCCCGGTCAGGCCGATGAAGCCGCTGTAGTACTGGCCAAGCCATGCTTTGAGGACGGCGGGGGTGTCCCGGTTCGGGTCGGTGGTGATGAACACCACGTTGATCTTCGCGCGCTGTGCGGGGGTGAGCAGCCTTAGCGTCGCGGCGAGGTCGGCCATCGTGGTCGGGCATACATCCGGGCAGTGCGTGTAGCCGAAGTACAGCAGGGTCAGCTTCCCGCCGGTGCGCTGAACGAGATTGAACGGTTGTCCGGTGGTGTCGATCAGGGTGATCGCGGGCTTGGGCAGCGGGTTGCCGAGCACGATCCCGTCGAACGCAGAGGTCGGGGACGTGTTGATCACAGCGGCCGGGGCGCTCGCGCCGCTCGGCGCGCCGCTGGAGGAGCAGGCGGCCAGGCCGGTCAGCATCGCGGCCGCCGCCAAGACGCGAAGGATCGGTGGCAGGCGCGGCGAGGTGGAAGGTGAGCAGTTCACGGGAGTGGTCCTTCTCATCGGCGTCACATGCCGGACATCGAGGGCATCGGCGCGTTCTGGGCGTCGGAGGTCAGCGAGGTGACCGGGACCTGCACGCGCAGCGCGCCGGCGTCGCGCAGCAGCAGAGTGACCGTCACATGGCCGCCCGCGAGCAAGTGCGCGGCCGGGTGGGTGAGCATCAGGTGGTAGCCGCCCGGGGCCAGCGTCACGCTGCCGTGCGCCGGGACCGGCAGACCGCCGGTGACGTTCACCATCGTGCCCGCGTTCGCTCCGCTGCTGGCATCCCGCATGACCATGGCCTGCGAGGCCGGGTCGGTGCTCGCGGAGAGCAGCAGATCGCCGCGCGCACCGGTGTCGGTCAGGGTGAAGTAGGCCACTGCGACGTCGGGCGAGGCGGGCTGGGGAATATACGCGCCGGTCACCTCGATGCCCCCGGACGCGGCGTGCCCCAGCGAGGGCGATGGTGACGGCGTGCCGGCGACGGCCGCCAGCGCGGATCTGGCCGATGTGTCGGCCGGCGTGCTGCTCGCGCAGCCGGAGGCGAACGCGACCGTGAGGCCAAGAGCCACCGGGACGGCATACGCGCGGAACAGTTTTAGAGTGTTTATATGCATGGCAAGGTTCTTCCGCTGGAGGAGAGTCGTGGTTCGGCAGGGCATGCCAGTAGCACGCCCTCGTACGCCGATCGGCGTGAGGGCGTCACTGCGCGCCATTCGATGTCGCGTCCGGCGCGCCGATCCGTGCGCGGCGTCAGAACCCGGGCCCGCAGCTAATTCGCGTGGCGGACTCGGGCTACGCCGGCCGGTGAGTCACAGGCTGAGCGACCAGGCGGGAGGCCCGCGCCGCACCACGCTGTGGGTCAACGCCAGCGCGTAGCGTGTGCGCCGCTCTCTTGCCTCGACCGGGGCGCCACACCGGCGCAACGCGCGGGTGCGAAAGGCGGCCAGCGTCAGCCGTAGCGGCGCGAACGCTGCCATCACCAGCGCCAGCAGCAGACCGAACACCCGGGCCTCGCCGCGCGCCAGCCACCACGAGCACACCAGGCCCGCGAGCAAGTGCGCCGCGAGCATGCCCCACAGTCCATGTCCCATCGCGGGCATCGCCATCGTCGACGCAGCGGCGCTTGAACCGGTCGCCGGCATCGGCATCCCGGGCATCGACATCCCCGGCGGCATCGGCATCTGCGCCCACGCGGGGTCTGCTGCCACGTGCGGATGCGCCAGCTCGCCGATCGCCGCGGTCGCGCGGCCGACGAACCGGACCCAGCCGTCGGCGGCGGTCGGCCCCTGTGTCAGGTTGAACAACGCGTGCAGACCGCACTGCCCGGCCAGCATCAACCCTGCGATCACCGGAAATCCGCGGCGGCGTCCACCGAGCAGGTAGGCGCTGGCGAACACGCCGACGGCTGCCACCACGCAGCCCCCACCAGGCGACCGAGCGCCCGGACATCCACTCGTGACCGGCCGCCGACAGCGTGACGCACACCGCGGCGAACACCGCGGCACGCACAGCGCGCAACACCGGTCCCGGGTCCATAACCCCGTCATCGTCGCAGACCCGACCGCGCGCCCGGCACCCGGGGTGAACCTCGCAGACCGCGAGGTCGACGCCCCACAGTGCACAGTGCAAGTTTCAGTGGCCTGGCCAGGGCTATGTCGGCTTCGTACCGGCTGCTCAGCGCATCGCTTGCCAAGGCCAACGGATGTGGCAGCATGAGAGCGACATGTGGGAGAGCCTGCTTGCGCGCGCGATGCGCACCGCGGTGTTAGCCGCGGTCTGCGTGCTGCTCGCCGTGCTCGGGCATGTGCTGGCGTCACCGACGCTGCTGCCGCAGACCGCCGCCGCGCAGGCGTGGTGCGCGCTGTTCGCCGCCGGATATCTGTTCACCGGCCGCGAGCGCTCTCTGCCCGCGATCGCGGCGTTCGTGCTCGCGACGCAACTCGTGCTGCACCTGTGGTTCGCCACCGCGCAGGCGCCGTACTCCTCCTCCAGCCGATGCGTGGCTGTGGCCGGTCTTCCGCCGGGCCTGACCGTGCCCGGCGTGTGCGGCGGCGCCGTACCCTCGTGGGCTATCAGCCCACTGATGCTGATCCTGCACCTTGTGTGCGTGCTGTTGTGCGCTTGGTGGCTTCGGCGCGGCGAGGCGGCGTATCACGCCGTCGGGCGAGTCGTGCGGGTTCTGATTGCCTGCGGCCGCGTGCTGCTCTCTGTCGGCATCGCGTTGCTGCGCCGAATCGTGCCATTGGGCAGACCACGGCCACCTAAGCCGATCGGGCACGACGAGCCGACGCGTGCGTCGCTCGGTGCGCGGCTTCCGGTCGTGCGGCGGGGCCCGCCGCTGCGCTCACGCCGCCTGTTCGCCTGATCACACCCACCGCCACGCCCGCTCCCCACGCCGGGCGCGCGGGCGCTGCACGACGCTGCGGCGCCGCCGGCGCGGCGTGGCCCCTTTCCGCCTGAGCGCCGCACGCCGCGTGCACGCGGCCAATGAATCGTCCCCTGAATCCGGGAGCCTGAGCATGAGTTCGACCCGTCCCGCCCGACCACGTCCCCGTCCCTCCGCCGCCGCGAAGATCGCGGCCCAGCGCGCCGCGCAGCAGCGCCGCCGTCGCATCCAGTTCGGCCTTGTCAGCATCGCGGCCGTGATCGCCGTGTTCGCCGCCCTGCTGATCGTCAAAGCCGCCGGCGGATCGTCCCACCCCGGCAGCACGAGCGCACTAGCGCCCGCCGCGGCGGTCACCGACCAGACCGTCGCCGCGGCGAGTGATGTACCTGCCACGGCACTGGCCGCCGTCGGGGCCGGTTCGGTCAGCAACCCGCCGATGCACACCTCCGGCGCGAACGCCTTGACCTTGGACGGCAAGCCTCAGATCGTCTACATGGGCTACGAGTGGTGCCCGTACTGCGCCGCGCAACGCTGGGCGCTGGTGGTTGCCCTTAGCCACTTCGGCACGTTCAGCGGCCTCGGGCTGACCCAGTCCGCCAGCAACGACATCTACCCCTCCACCCACACCTTCACCTTCGCCAACGCCACCTACACGAGCCACTACCTCACCTTCACCCCGGTAGAGATGCAGGACGCGAACCGCAACCCGCTGCAGACGCCCACCACGGCCGAGCAGCAACTGCTGTCGGCCTACGACGCACCGCCCTACGTGTCCGCCTCGGCCACCGGCGGCCTGCCGTTCGTGGACTTGGGCGGACGATACATAGTCAGCGGCGCGAGCTACAGCCCGCAGACGCTGGCCGGGCAGAGCTGGCAGCAGATCGCCACGGCCTTGTCCGACCCCTCCAGTGCGGACGCGCGCGCCATCGACGGGTCCGCCAACGCGCTGACCGCCGCGCTGTGCACCCTGACCGGCAACCAGCCCGCCGCCGTGTGCTCGTCGGCTGGCACCACCGCCGCGAAGGCGGCGCTGCGGTGAGCACTGGCACCCGCCCCCAGGCACCCGGTGCCCGGCGCGCCGACATGAATGACGCTTCCCCCGCCGTGGCCACGGTGCTGCGGGCGCCGGCGCTGGGGCGTGGTCGGCTCGCTGCTGACCGCTGCGGCAGGCCTGGGCGTCTCGATCTACCTGACCATTGCGCACTACACCACGACGATCGCCTTGGCCTGTCCGCAGACGGCCACGGTCAACTGCGAGAAGGTCACCACGAGCGCTCAGTCCGCGTTTCTCGGCGCGCCGGTGGCAGTGCTCGGCGTTGCGTACTTCGGCGTGATGCTTGCACTGTGCAGCCCCGTCGCGTGGCGCCATCCGGCTGCGGCCGTACGGTGGGTCAGAGCCCTGGGTGTGCTCTGCGGCGTCGGTTTCGTCGCGTGGCTCGTCTACGCGGAGCTGTTCGTCATCGACGCGATCTGCCTATGGTGTACTAGCGTGCATGTCCTGGCGCTGATCCTATTTGCCGTGGTCATCCTCGCGACCGCCTCGGCCACGGAGAGCGCGAACGACCGCGCATGACAAAAAAACCGGGGCTGTGACCCTCATCGGCAGTCGCAGCCCCGGCTCCGCGGAACGTGTCTGACCATACTCCCTCTCAGGCGGTAGCGCTACCACGTTCTCGCGCTATCATTGCATAGTGCAACTTCATCAATCGCAGAATCAGCGGATCGCACGATGCGTGAGAGCGAGGAGGATCGGACGGATGAGCCACGCCCGCACGACGCGATGAAGTTGGAGATCCGCGACGAACGCGACGAATGCCGCTACAGCGCGTACCTCGACGGGCGCCGTGTCGGACACGCGGCCTGGGTGCTGATCCACGAGACGGTCGTGCTGCCACACGTGCGCGTGGAGCCTGGCGCCGCTACGACCGGTATCGGCTCGCTGCTGGTCAGGCGTGCTTTCGATGACGCACGTGCGGAGGGCCACGGAGTGCTGCCCTGGTGCCCCTACACCCGCCGTTGGGCGCAACTGCATCCCGGATACGCCGATGTCGCCCGCCGCCCCCGCGCGGCCGAATGCACCTTCGTCCAACGTGCCGTGACCGCCGCCGAGGCATTCGAGGAGATGACTGCGAACCGCGCGACGTATCTCGCGGACACGCGAGACCGGGCATGACGGCAAACGGCTCGCGCCCGTGCGCGCAGGTTTGTTGTACAGAGCAATGCAATCACTTCGGAAACGCCGTAGGGGCATCCACGTGCATGTGCCGCGGCACGCACGCGGCACGCCGCCTGACGCTAGTGCCAGCCGGGCAGGCCGGGCACGTTCGCGGGCGGTTCGCCGCCGGCCTCGGTGAACTTGTGCAGCGCGGTGATCAGGCCTTCGCGCGATTGCGGGTCGATCTTCTCGACGATGGCGGCGATCTGGTCACGGCGGTTCTCGGTGACCTGCCGCACCACCTGCCAGCCGGACGGGGTCAGCCGCAGCAGCACCTCCCGCCGGTTCTTCGGGTTGGGGATCTTCTCCACCATCCCCGCCGCCGAGAGTCGCTCGACCATGCGCAGCGCGGTCGACGGGTTGACGTCCAGGGCCTCGGCCATGCGCGCCAGGCTGCTGGCGCCCTGCGCGTCGAGGACCACCAGCATGCGGTACTGCGGCAGCGTCAGGCTCTCCTCGACCGCCGCCAGCGAACGCGCGGCGATCGCCACCAGCAGCCGCGAAGCGGTCAGCAACTCCTCGACCATCCGGTCACTGTCCTGATCCACCGCTCGGCGCGGGTTCCACGAGTTGCGCATGCGTACCTCTCTGTCGGCAACCATCGTCGCCCGTCACGCCGTCGCCACACAATCCGCCGGAGCACCGATGCCTAATCCGACCACCGGCACGATAGGCGCCCCGCGCCGTGATCCGGCTGCCGAACCGCCCAACGGCCACCGCATCGGTACGCTTCGTTCGGCGCCTAGGCGGACGCAGCGGGTGCTGTCGGCACTGCGCTCGTCCAACGCGGGTTTCGCCGTACTGGCCGTCACCGTCGGCGCGGGCGCGGGGCTCGGCGCTATCGCGTTCCGCTGGCTGATCCGCACCTTCACCCTCGCACTGTCCGGACACGCCGACTACTCCGGCGCGGGACACGCCGCCAACCCGCACGTCCCCGCCCTGGGCCGCTTCTTCGTCCTGCTGGCCCCGGTGATCGCCGGGCTGCTCTACGGCCCGCTGGTCTCCCGGTTCGCACCCGAGGCGCGCGGCCACGGCGTGCCCGAGGTCATGTACGCGGTCGCGCGACGCGGCGGGCGCATCGGCCCGCAGGTCGCCATCGTCAAATCCCTGGCCTCAGCCCTGTGCATCGGCGGCGGCGGCTCGGTCGGCCGGGAAGGCCCGATCGTGCAGATCGGCTCCGCCCTCGGCTCCAGCCTCGGCACCTGGATCAAAGTGACCGAGCAGCGGCTGCGCGTCCTGGTCGCCTGCGGCGCCGCCGGCGGCATCGCGGCCACCTTCAACGCCCCCCTCGCGGGGGTGTTCTTCGCCATGGAACTGATCCTGCGCGACTTCGCCGCCGAGTCCTTCGGCATGGTCGTGCTCTCCTCGGTCACCGCCAGCGTCATCGGCCGCGCCGCCTTCGGCAACACCCCATTCCTGCATCTGCCCGCCTTCCAGGTCCAGCACCTGCCCCAATACGCCCTGTTCGCGCTGCTCGGCGCACTGGCCGGCGCGCTCGGCGTCACCTTCACCCGCGTGCTGTACACAGTCGAAGACCTCTGCGACAAGGTGTGGCGCGGACCGGCCTGGGCACGGCCCGCCGTCGGCGGCCTCGCGCTCGGCGCGCTGCTGCTGGTCCTGCCCGAGATGTACGGCGTCGGTTATCCCGTCCTGGACAACGGCGTCTCCGGCCTCTACACCGTCGGCTTCGTCCTGCTGCTCATGGCCGGCAAGATGCTGGCCACCAGCCTGACCATCGGCATCGGCGGCAGCGGCGGGGTCTTCGCCCCCTCCCTGTTCATCGGCGCCATGTTCGGCTCCGCCTTCGGGCAGGCCACCGGCCACCTGCTGCCCGCCGTCGCGGGTCCCTCCGGCGCCTACGCCCTGATCGGCATGGGCGCGGTGTTCGCCGGAGCCGCCCGCGCCCCGATCACTGCCGTGGTCATCATGTTCGAACTGACCGGCGACTACTCGATCATCCTGCCGCTGATGGCCGCCATCGCCCTGGCCACCGGGGTCAGCCACCTGCTCACCCGCGACACCATCTACACCCTCAAACTACGCCGCCGCGGCATCGACATAGACGCCCCCGCCCCCATGCCACTACTGCCCGGCCGCAGCCTGCACCAGGTCATGGAACCCGCCCCCGAACCGCTACCCGCCGACACCCCACTCGCCGACGCCGAGGAACGCCTCTCCCGCGCGCGGCACGGCGCCCTGCCCGTCGTCGCACCCGACGGCGGCTACCTAGGCCTGCTCACCGCCCGCGACACCACCCAAGCCCTCACCGACGAACACGCTGCCGACCTGACCATCGGCACCCTAATCCGGCAACCCCGCGCCGTCACCATCGACACACCCCTGACCGCAGCCCTCGACGCCTTGATGACCGCCGACGGCGCCACCGCCGGAATACCCGTCCTCGACCACTCAGGCACCCGCCTGCTCGGCTGGCTCACCCACCAAAGCCTGCTCGCCACGCTGCATCAAGCCCACGCCGCCGCGCCAGCACCCTGACGCACGAGATGAATCCCGACGACATGGAGCCGCCGTGCACTGCCTTCCCGAAGGCGTTCGCCGCAACCGATACCACCGATCCGCGCGCACGGCCGATCTGCCGCACCCTATCCATCAGCCCCCGAAGGCCGCCGATGGCGACATGCGCGTGAGCGGCACCTTCTACCCCGGCCGGATCTACGGGGCTGCGATCAGCGCCCCTCGGGAGAACCGGCATGGACGGCGTGCTCTCCGGCTGGCGCGATGCGCCCTTCACCGCGCCCATCGGCGCGTTCGCAGGACTCGGGTCGCACTAGGACGGATCGAACGGCAGCCCTCTCAGATTCCTGCCTTGTCTATGGCGCTCTGCAGGGATTGCTGGTAGCCCTCGCTGGTGAATGTCGCTCCGGAGATCACGTCGATGTTGGCGCTTTGTGCCGTCATCGTCTCCTGGTTCAGCTGCGGCAGCGCGTAGCTGTTGATCTGCTCGTCGCGGGAGGTGCCGGTGGGATATCGCAGCACACTGATGCTGGTGATGCGCTTGCCGTTGAACACCACTCGCAACTGGACGGGTCCGTATGGAGTGTCGACGGCATCGCCCGTGACCTGTTTCGTGCCGGAGTTTCCGGGCTTCGGTGAGGCCGTCGGGGTGCTTGGTGCGCTCGTGGGCGACCTTCCGGGGGAGGCGGGCCGCCCGCTGCTCGCCGCGCCCGAGCCCGGTGTTGTCGACGACGGCGCCGGGGCGCCCGGCGAGCCGATGGTGAAGTTCTGTGATGCCCCGAGCACGCCGCCGCTGTGGGGTTTGAGACCCAGCAGCAGGATGACGCCTGAGACCGTGGCTGTGCCGGCGACGATGGCGCGACGCATGGCAGACAGGCTCCTTCTCCTTGGTATGGGGACGGCTTAGAACGTGAACGACTCGTGGTGGATGCGTGAGCGCTTGACGCCGCACTGCCGCAGCGCTTCGACTGCTGCGGTGGCCATCGGCTCGGGACCGCATATGAATACGTCGTGCTGGTTCAGCCGCGGGACGATTCTGGTCAGGGTGTGCGGGGTGAGCGGGTCGCCGAACTCGGAGCGGGGTCCGACGAGGAAGCGCAGGCGCGCGCCGCGTGCGGCGGCGATCGCTTCGAGTTCCTGACGGAAGATCACGTCTTCCGGCCGGCTCGCCCGGTAGAGCAGCGTCAGGTCGCCCCGCCTGACCGGGAGCGTCTCGAACAGGGCACGGATCGGGGTGATGCCGACCCCACCGGCGAGCAGCAGGATCTTGCGGGCGCGTACCCGCCCTGCTGTGAACGCACCGTACGGACCTTCGGCGCGCACCCTGGTTCCCGGGCGCAGCCGCGCGACGGCGCCGCTGTGCTCGCCCAGGTCTTTGATCGTGAAGCGCAGGTACCTGGGGTGTGGTGCGGCCGACAGCGAGTAGGGATTGGCGGCCCACCGCAGTCCCTTCGCCTGGAATTGGAGACGGAAGAACTGCCCGGCGTCTGCTCGCAGCTCGTCGAGGTGTTCGCCGGTGAGGATGACCGAGACGATCCCGATCCCCTCGGGCCGCACCTCGGCGACCCGCAGCCGGTGCCTTCTGTCGTTGCGCCACGGCACGACGAGCCGGTACCAGCCCAGGATCGCGAACGCCCCGGCGTAGTAGGCGCTCCACAGCAGCCGCGCGCCGCCGACGTTCAGGTCGGCGCCGTTGACGATCTGGTGGCTAAAGCCGAGTGCGATGGCCAGGTACGTCGCCAGGTGCAGGTAATACCAGGCCTCGTAGCTCAGGCGGCGGCGCACGGCTCGCGCCGAGACGTACGCGGTGCCGAACATCAGTAACGCTGCCGCGGTGCCCTTGAGCATCTCCGGATAGTCGAAGACCACGTACGTGGTCTCGCCGGTGATCGACTTGCCCGAGGTGTACGAGTAACCCCAGATGATCGTCAGGATGTGCGCGGCGACGAGGCTGACCGTGTACCGGCCGGCGATTGCGTGCCATCGGGCGAGCCGATCCGATCCGGCGCGGCGCTCGAGGAGCGGGATGCGGGCCATCAGCAGCATCAGCACCGGTGCGAGGTATCCGGCCAGCAAGCCGGTGATCCGGCCTGCGCCGGTGAGCCAGCCGGCGGCACCGACGACGTCGAAGGTGTCCTTCCACCACAGCGCGACGACGGCGAGGGCGCCGGCGCCGATCGCGGTCAGCGCGGCGAACGGCACAGCATCTGCCGGGAGCCGCAACCCTCGCGGGTACGGCGCGCGGCCTCGGGTGGCGGCGCGGCGCGAGGGCCCTGCGCGATCGGTGACGGCGGGCATGGAATCGTCGTCCTTCCTGCTCGGAGGCGGCGGCCGCCACGCGGCGGCGCGGCGGTGCCGGGCGGTCGGCCGTTCGAGGGCACGGCCGACGTCATCGTCACATCGCCACCTCTCAGTTCCCTCTGTAAACCAGCCTCGTCCCGGTTCCGGTCGTGGGTGAATTCGCAGGTCAAGAGCCGTGTCCGCGACTGCGCCGGCTTGCGGCACGGCGCGTGGTTTTCAGTGTTTTCTCAACGTCGTTCCGGACAATGTGCCCATGACAGGCACTGAATCCCCCGGCGCCGCCGGCGACGTGTGGCGCATCCTCGTCGTCGACGACGAACCGGACTTGGTCGAAGTGCTCTGCGAGGCGGCCCAGTACGAGGGATGGCAGGCCCGCGGCGCGCAGCGTGGGCTGGATGCCGTGCGGATCACGGCGGACTGGCAGCCGCACGCCGTCGTGCTCGACATGATGCTGCCCGACCTCGACGGCACGGAGATTCTGCGCCTGATCCACCGGGACCGGCCCGAGACACGAGTGTTGTTCCTGACGGCACGTGATGCGCTCGAGGATCGGATCGCTGGGATCGCTGCTGGCGGCGACGACTACGTGACGAAGCCGTTCAGCCTGGACGAGGTGGTCGTCCGGCTGCGCGGCATGCTGCGCCGCACCGTGCCGCCCGCGCCGTCCGCGGCGCGGCCCGCCTGCCTGGTCGTGGGCGACCTGGTGATGGACGAGCGGGCGATGGAGGTCACCCGCGCCGGTGCGCCGGTCGATCTGAGCCGTACCGAGTTCACGCTGCTGCGCTACCTGATGCGCCATCCCCGGCAGGTGCTGAGCAAGGCTCAGATCCTGGAGGAGGTCTGGCGCTACGACTTCGGCGGCCAGGCCCATGTCGTCGAGCTCTACATCAGCTATCTGCGCAAGAAGCTCGACGCGGGCCGTTCTCCGATGATCCACACGGTGCGCGGTGCCGGATACGTGCTCAAAGCGGCGATGTGAACGCGCGGCGGCGATGCGCCGATGCCCGCGGCGCGCTGTCGCGGGTATCGGGCGCGGCGCTGCGAACGGCGGCGCGCTTGGTCGGCCGGGCGGTCCCGCGCACGCTGCGCGGCAGACTGATTCTCGGGCTCGCCGCGATTCTCGCCGTGCTGTGCGCCGGTCTGGTCTTGGCCACATCGGCCGTGGTGAGCCGCTATCTCGTCGACGGTCTCGATCAGCAACTCGCCGACACGGGCGGCCGCTATGCGGCCAGCCTCGGGCACCCTTCCGCCGATGTCGACCCGCCGGGCGGCGACACGCGGGCTCAGGCTCCGGGAACGCTCGGCGTGCGACTGGCGGCCGGCGTGGTCACCGATGCGGCAGTCGTCGATGGAGACGCGGATGACGCCTCCGGCAGCGCCGATGACAAGGTGACGCTGTCCGCGCTGGATCGGCAGACGCTTGCGGGACTGCCGAGCGACGGCGCCGCGCACAGCGTGCGCCTATCCGCGATCGGCGAGTATCGGGTGCGGGCCCAGACCGGCCAGAACGGCGACGTCCTGATCACTGGCCTGCCCTTGGAGCACGTCGAGCAGACCGTGCATCGGCTGGCCGGGGCCGAGATGGCGATCTTCGCCGCGGCGCTTTTGCTGGGCGCCGCCGCCGCCGCGGGGTGGGTGCGACTGGCCCTGCGGCCGCTGGAGCGGGTGGCGCGCACCGCCGAACGCGTCAGCGCCCTGCCGCTGGCGGCCGGCGAGGTGACGCTGCCGATGCGCGTAGCGCACGCCGATCCGGCCAGCGAGGTGGGGCGGGTGGGCGCCTCGCTCAACCGGATGCTCGGGCACGTCGAACACGCACTGGCCGAACGGCACGCGGTCGAGGCCCGGCTGCGCTCGTTCGCCGCCGACGCGAGCCACGAACTGCGCACGCCGACGGCGGCGATCCGCGCCCACGCCGAACTGGCGCAACGCCATCCCGGCGAGGTCCCTGAGCCGGTGCGCCGCTCGCTCGCCCGGATCGAGGCCGAGGCGCGGCGGATGGGATCGCTGGTCGAGGACCTGCTCCTGCTCGCTCGTCTCGACGCGGGACGGGCACTGGCCCGCGAGCAGGTCGACTTGACGCGCGTGGCGCTGGACGCTGTGGAGGACGCACGTGCCGCCGCACCCGGCCACCGGTGGCGCCTGGTATTGCCCGCCGAACCGACGATGGTGATCGGCGACCGGCATCGCCTGATGCAGGCGGTGGCGAACCTGCTCGCCAACGCCCGCACGCACACGCCCGAAGGAACACAGGTCACGCTGCGACTCGACGGCGGAAACCCCCGGGAACCAAACGGGACGAGCGATGCGCCCGGCATCGTCCGCCTCAGCGTCACCGACACCGGTCCAGGCCTCGATCCGGCGCTCGCCACCCGCGCGTTCGACCGGTTCGTCCGCGGCGACCCGGCACGCTCGCGGGTCTCCGGCAGCACCGGCCTGGGCCTGGCGATCACCCACGCGATCGTCGAGGCGCACGCAGGTCGGGTCCGGCTGGAGACCCGGCCCGGCCACACTGTCTTCGCCATCGAACTTCCGTCCGTCTGACGGCCGCGCCTCGTACCAGTCGGCAATCCCGTTACCTCTTTCGTGGCCCCGCAATGGGGTTCCCGGCCTCCGGGACCGGTATAACGTCTGCCCTTGTCGCAGGCATGATCCGGGGGGTGTTGTCACCGGCTCCGGAGGCCCCGGTAGACCGCTGGTAGAGGCTGGGCCGCCGAACCCGTTGGTGGGGCACGGCTTCGTAACGTGGATGCCGGCAACTGGTGCCACGGCAGGCCGGGACGACACGAGATGGAAAGCGCACCAGTGGCCGACCTGAGCGAGATAGCCGTCTACCTAGGCCTGGACATCGGCAAGGGCGAGCACCACGCCGTCGCCCTGGCCCCCGAACGGCGAGACCCTGTACGACAAGGCCCTGCCCGACAGCGAACGGCGCCTGCGTGCCTTGTTCGCCAAGCTCGCCGCACGGCCACGGCCAAGTCCTGGTCGTTGTCGACCAGCCCACCTCGACTCGGTGCCCTGCCGGTCGCCGTGGCCGGATCCACTTGTTGCACGTGGGATGTCGGGTTCGCCCCCGGCGGCCGACAGTTGGCGGCGCCCGGCGGACCTGCTCCATACTGATCCGGTGCTTCGGGATGCATCTTGACCTCGCCGGGTCGCCTCGTCCCGGGTCAGATACCCGGGGCTCGGTTGCCGGCCCGACGATTGAGGAAGCTGTCGCGGTCACCCGACGAACACACCGCCACACGGCGTACGAGTGCACGTGGTCCGGGAGATGCGGGATGCCTGGTACTACGTCCGGGCACCGCACCGTTGATCTGGGAGGTGCGATGCATCGCCGGCATGACGGTCCCGCTTCGCTGTTCGGCAGGTACGGCGAATGTGCGATGCTCGACGGCCTGGTCGCAGGCGCCCGAGCCGGGCGGAGCCAGGTCCTCGTCGTGCGGGGCGAGGCCGGAATCGGCAAGACGGCGCTGCTCGATTACCTCGAAACGAACGCGACCGGCTGCCGCATCGCGCGGTCGGCGGGTGCCGAGGCCGAGATGGAGCTCGCGTACGCCGGCTTGCACCAGATCTGCGCGCCGTTCCTGGATCGGCTCGACCGCCTGCCCGAACCACAGCGCATCGCACTGAGCACGGCGTTCGGCCTCGTCGGCGGCGACGCACCGGATCGCTTCGTGGTCGGGCTCGCCGTGCTGGATCTGCTGGCCGACCGGGCCGAGGAGCGGCCGCTGATCTGCCTCATCGACGATGCGCAATGGCTTGACGGCGCATCGGCGCAGACGGTTGCGTTCGTTGCCCGTCGGCTGCTGGCCGAGCGGATCGTTCTCGTACTAGCGGTACGTGAGCGCAACGATGAGCGCGACTTCATCGGCTTGCCTGAGCTTACGATCAACGGCCTGAGCGATGCGGACGCCGGCCGGCTGCTCGACTCGGTGGTCAAGGGGCCGATTGATCCCCGTGTCCGGGACCGGATCATCGCCGAGGCCCGCGGCAACCCGCTTGCACTGCTCGAGCTGCCGCGTGCCTGGACGACCGCGGAGCTGGCAGACGTTTTCGAGTTGTCCGACCCGCTGATCAGCCGGATCGAGCAGGGCTTCGTCCGGCGACTGTCGACGCTGCCGCGGGACACGCGGCGCTTGCTCGTCGTGGCAGCTGCCGAACCTCTCGGCGATGCGACGCTGTTGTGGCGCGCGGCCGCCGTACTGGGGCTCGGCCCGAACGCTGCGGACGCGGCCGAGGCGGCGGGATTGATCCAGTTCGGTGCCCGGGTCCGCTTCCGGCATCCGTTGGTGCGCGCGGCCGCCTATCGGTTCGCCCCCACCGACATGCGGCAGGACGCGCACCGGGCGCTGGCGAAGGCGACCGACGCCGACGCCGACCCTGACCGGCGGGCATGGCACCGCGCGCACGCCACGCGGTTGCCTGACGAGCAGATCGCCGCTGAGCTCGAACTGTCGGCCGCGCGAGCGCAGTCGCGCGGTGGGCTGCTGGCGGCGGCCGCCCTGCTGGAGCGGGCGGCGCGCC
>CAVQPP010000091.1:0-12498 GCA_963714445.1 uncultured Actinomycetota bacterium | reverse complement strand
TGTGGCTCAAGGTTTTGGGTGCGGCGATCGGGGCTCAGTTCGCGGCCGGGATTCTGACGATTGGCGCCGGGCTTTACGCGCAGTGGACTGCGACGGATTTCGGTCCGGTCGCGCTGCGGCTGGCTGACGTGTGCTCGCCGTGGTGGTCATGTGTCGCGGCGCTGATTGTCGTGGCGCGGACCGAACGCAATGCGATCGTATTGCGGGCGGCTATCGCGTACGGCGTCGTGCTCGCGGTTGTGTTGTTGGTGCCGCTACCGGGGCCGGGGGACGTTAAGGCACTGATCCTCGCGGCTACCGTCGCGGTGCCCGCGCTGCTCGATCGTCGCGTCGCTGCCGGGATTGAGGCGGATATGGAGTCCGTCGGCTCGGGCCAGCCGACTGTGACTGAGACGGGCGCGTCTCGGATCAGCACGTCTCAAATCAGCGCGAATCAGATCAAGCCGGGGCCGACGATCCGGCAGGACGCTGCCGCAGCCGGTTGAAGAGGTTGGCGCTGGCCCGCTGGATCCTGGCGTCGACGTAGCCGGGGTGGTTCAGGGCGAGGGTCCAGTTGAACGTCGCGGCGGCGAACACGATCGCACCGCCGGACGTCTCGTAGAGGCTGGTGTGCTGGACGCGCGGCCAGTTCGGGCCGCCGAGCGCCATGAAGTGCGACGCGGAAAGCAGCGTGTGGTTGACGCCGACCGGCTTGGGTGAGCCCGGATCCCAGCCGTCCGCCTCGCCGCCGACGACGCGCGGGATCGCGTCGCCCTCGCGCACGCCGGTCCCGGCCCACAGCCAGTGGTCGGCGGAACTGACGATGAGCGGCATCTCTTGCTTGGGGATGCCGTTGTACTGCACGCCGATCAGGCTCTGCTCGGCCTTCGCGTTGTGCGCCGCCGTGGTACGCCACAGCTTGGTCGGGCCGCTGGCGTCCGGCTCGGGGTCCGGGTCGCTCTTGTAACAGACCATCAGCTGCTGGCCACGGCCGCGCGGATCCGGCTCGAAGCGCACGTGCCAGTAGACGTTATTGGCGCCCATGAACGCTACGTGCGTTCCGTGATCGACCGCCGTCTCGACGATGTCACGCATCGTCTGCGACCAGTACTCATCGTGGCCTGAGAACACCAGCGACGAGTACTGCGCGGGGTTAACGCGTCCCTCGTGCAGATCGACGCTCGTCGCGTATGCGACGTCGTAACCGGAGCGTTCGGCCCACTGCAGAAACGCGTAGTCCATGTCCGAGCGCTGCGGGAGGCCGACGCCGTTGAACGGCCGCTCGAAGCTGACTTTGCGGGCGCGCGTACCGAAAGAGATCGGGTAGCCGTTCAGGTCGGTGAGGCTGGCGCTGGCCTCGGCGACGCTCGCCGGCTTGGCCGTCGTGGCCGTAGCCGTAGTAGAAGCTCTTGCCGGTGGCGCCGTCGAGCGGCCACTGGTTGTACGCCTGATACGTCGTGAAGGGCAGCACGACCAGGAAATCCGCGCGCCGCGAGTCGTCGCGCACGACGAACGGGGTGAAGCTGCGATGCCCGTCGTCCGTGGTGAACGCGGCGAGATACGCTGCCGGAGACCCACTCCTGAGGGACCTTCAGACTCCAGTTGGCGTCCCACTGGCAGCTGACGGTCCCGGTGCCGTGGATGGTGGTCGGCTCGGCCTGCTTGGCGCCCGGAAGTGTCGGGCTGTCAGTCAGGTGGCGGGCGCCGAGGCCGCCGTAGTCGCCCATCCGGAAGACCGAGACGGTGAACGGACGCGGCGGGTCGGTCGAGACGTGGAAGTCGATCGTCTCGCCGCGATTCACGCTGGTGGCCGAGGTGTAGCCCTTGATCTGCCGGCCGAGGTCGTCCGCCGCGACGGTCGAGCCGGCGCCGATCCTCCAGTCCTTGCTGCCGGGCTGCCGGTTTTCCGCTCGCACGGGATTGTCCGGGCCCTGCGCGACGGTGCCGTCCCGCTGGGTCGTCGTTGCCGCGTCCACCGTGTACTGGCCGCCCGCGGCCAGCGCCCCCGCCCCGAGAACGGCCAAGACCGCGCGTCGTGAGATCTCTGCCACGAAGTTCGACTTTAGCGGTCACCGCGTCCTAGATCGGACTTGGCGATGTCACAGGTCATCCACAGTGAGCATCTACGCGAAGGCGCTGCCCGGCCATCGCGACCGGGCAGCGCCTCCAGCTGTTTCAGCTAGCTGAGCTCAGTTCACGGGTACGAGACCACGTTCGCCGGGCCGCCGGTGGACGAGTTCGCCGCCGGGCCGGTTCCGTTGATCACCGAGTCGATGCCGCCGGAGGCGGTGAGGAACACGGTGAGGATGTCGTGGAACTGGACGCCCGGCGTGACCGGGGCCTGGAACGCCATGGAGTTGTGGATGTCCACGCCCTGGTTGAAGAAGCAGTAGCTGCCCATGCCGTAGCCCTGGAAGCTCTTCACCTTTGAGCCGACCAGGAAGGCCGGGTAGCCCTTCTGCGTCGGGCTGGCCATCCAGGCGTCCTGGCTGGGCACCTCGTACGGGTTCTCGTTCTGGTAGAAGATCACGTCGCCGCCCTGGCCGTTCCAGACGACCTCGGTCTTCTGGTAGTGCTCGACCGCGAGGCCGTAGGTGGTGACGTCGTTGCCGTTGACGACCAGGCCGGTGTCGCCCTGGTCACCGGTCCAGGTTCCGGCGCCCGCGCCGTGGTCCGCGCGCCAGTCCCACACGTCGTCGAGGATCGAGTTGTTGCTGTTGTCGATGAACGCGGTGTCCACGGTGCCCGCGGTCGCGCCGCCGACGCGGAAGAACACGTCGTTGACGGTCACCGGGTTGTCGGCGTTGCTGAGCGGGAAGCCCTTCCAGCCGAGTTGCAGCAGCGCCGGGGACTTCTTCACTCCGGCGTCGAAGATCAGGCCGGACAGGCCGATGCCGCCGAAGCTGGAGGTGTCCATGGTGACGTTGCCGTTGGTCGGCACCAGCGTCGGGAAGCCGAGGCCGACGATCTTCGTGTTCGGGTAGAGCACGTGGATCGTGTGCGGGATCTGATAGACGCCGGGGGTGAACAGCAGGTTGTGGCCGAGCGCGAGTGCCAGGTTGATCTGCTGCACGGTGCTGGACTGGTCGACCACGTAGAACGAGCTCAGCGGCAGCGAGCTGCCGGGAGTGCTGCCCGCGGCCCACGTCGTGCCGCTGGAGTTCTTCTGCGGCGAGGGCACGAACACCCGGTAGTTGCCGGAGGAGTCGAGGTACAGGTACGGCGCCTCCTGGGTCACCGGGCAGGTGGCCAGGGTGGTGTACGGGTTCGGACCGCCGCTGTGGCCGGAGTTCGCCGCGAAGGTCTGCGCCGGGGCGCCGTTGTCACCGCAGAAGACCTGGTTCCAGACGCCGTTCGTCCAGCCGTCCAGGTCGCTGTTGCGGGTTATGTACTGCTGCTGCGATCCGTTGATCACGGTGCTGCCGGCGAAGCGCGAGTCGGAGATGAAGCCGCCGCTCGCGTAGTCCGGCGAGCCGTCGCAGTAGTCCATCAGGCTCACCAGGCCGTTGACGATCACCCGGCGCATCGGTGCGGCCTGCGAGACGGCCCAGAACTCGGTGTTGCCCTTGCAGCCGGACTGGCCGGACACGTTGATGGTCAGGTTCGACACCGAACGCCAGAAGTTGTCCAGCGCGACGCAGTTGTCCGGCGCGAAGCACTGGTTGTAGACGTCGATCGAGCCGTTGACGGTGACGTCGCCGGGGTTCTGCCCGAGGCCGGCCACCTGGGTGTAGAAGCCGACCTGGAAGATCAGCGGGTTCGCCGCCGAGCCGTAGGTGCCCGGCTTGAACAACACCGCGTAGCGCTGGGTGCCGAACTGGTTGGACACCTGCTGGTTCGCGAGCGAGTCGAGGGTGCTCTGGATCGAGGCCTGATCCATGCTCGGGTCGAACACGATCACATTCGGGCCGAGGCTGCCGCCGGTCTTCGGCAGTCCGAGGTCCGCGGAGGCCGAGGCGCCGGCACTGTGGCCGGCCGGCGCCGCGCTCGCACTTAGCGCGGGACCGGCGGCGACGAGGCCGAGCGCGGCGATCGCGACCGCCAGCGCGCGTGCGCGCGGGCGTATGCCGGACCGCCACAGCGGTTTGACCATGCGTGGTTTGATCATGCGCGGTCTGGTCGTGCGGGGTCTGATCATGTTCCGCCTTGCCTTTCGCATCGGGAGACGCGGGAACCTTCGTCCGTAAACGATTCCGGTAGCGGGCCGGACGGGAGAGGGCACAACCGGATCGGGAGTGGGCGTGGCTAGGAGAGGCAAGGAGAGCGCTCTCCGGAGCGACAGTGAACACTTGCGTTACAGCCGTGTCAAGAACGACCGCAACGGCGCTGACGAGCAGGCCGGGCACGGGACGTGGCGTCGGCTCGACGCGGTTTCACCACCGCTTCGCCACCACGCGGTCGTTCGACCACCACGCGCTGGAAGCCCGCTGTTCGCTCGCCGATGTCCGTCCTTCACAGGTCCGCATGATCCGGTTTCAGGTCGGGCCGGAGCCTTCCGAGCTTTCGTGACTGAGGCGCATTCAGGCAGCGGGGGGATTCGGGCGATGGTGCATTCGAGGCGTTTCGGGGGCGCGCTGGTCGTATTGGCGACGTGCGCAGCGTTGATGGGCACGGGGACGCCGTCCGCGTCGGCGGTGACGTTCGCCCCGATCGCTGGGGCTGGATCGACGTCGGCGCAGAACGCGATCAGCGCGTGGTCCGCGAACATCGCCGGCTCGGGCGTGCAGGTGAACTACTCCGGCACGGGTTCGAGCGACGGTCGCAACCAGTTCAAGAACCACACCGTCGACTTCGCCGTTTCCGACGTGCCATACGGCCTGACCGACAACGGCGTCCTCGATCCGCCGCCTACGCGGCCGTTCAGCTACCTGCCGCTCGTCGCCGGGGCGCTCGCATTCCCGTACCACCTGACGGTCAACGGCCAGCGGGTGACCGGCCTGCGGCTCTCCGGCTCCACGCTCACGAAGATCTTCACCGGGAACGTCACTGTGTGGAACGACCCCGCGATCCAGGCGGACAACCCGGGAATGACGTTGCCCGCCGAGTCGATCACGCCGGTCGTGCGCGGTGACGGCTCGGGCACGACCGAGACGCTCACGCACTGGATGTCGACACAGCAGCCTTCGATGTGGAACGCCTACTGCGCGACGGCCGGGCGCGCGACGCCATGCGGGTCGACCTCGTTCTACCCGGTAAAACAGGGCTCGAGCACAGTCGTTAAATCACTCTCGACCGGCGTGACCGGATATGTGGCACAGCCTCAGAGCGAGGGCACGATCACGTACGTCGAAGCGAGCTACGCGTCGCTGGCTGCGCTACCGGTGGCGAAGGTGCTTAACGCGGCCGGTTACTACACCGCGCCGAGCGCGGGTGCGGTCGACGTGTCGCTGCTCCGCGCACAGCTCGACAACAGCCTGCTCGCCAATCTCGACGGCGCGTTCACGGACCCCGATCCGCGCGCCTATCCCCTGCCGGAAATCAGCTATCTGATCATGCCCACGAGTACCGAGCCCCCGTTCGCGGCAGACAAGGGGCCGGCGCTCAGTACTTTCGCGTCGTATGCGCTGTGCGGCGGGGAGAATCGGCGATGTTGCTCGGATATGCGCCGCTGCCGCAGAACCTGGTGCAAGCCGGTCTGAGTGCGATTCCGCGCATTCCACACGCGATCACACCGACTACCGACGCCGCGACGTGCGCCGCGCCGGCGACCGATCTGATCGCGAACACGCCGCAGCCGCAGGGGTGTGACCAGATCGGGGCCGTGGTCTGCGGAAGCAGCGTGCTGCCCACGGAGTCGATCAGCACCGATCTGCCACCGGGATCGCTGGTCATCTCCGTCGACGGGAACTCGCAGGTCGTGCTGCCGAGCCCGGTGCTCGACGCCTCAGGTGCACTGCTGCGTACCTCGGGGAGCCTCAGCCCACTGACGGTCACCGACGACCGCGCGGGCAACCCCGGATGGAGCGTCAGCGCGCAGGCCGGTGACTTCAGCGACGGCCAAGGGCACAGCATCGCCGGATTGAATCTCGGCTGGACGCCGTCGGTGATCGACGCCGCCGGGGCGCAGACGGTGACCGTCGGCGCCGCGGTGACGCCGGGCGCGGCTGGTGGACTGAGCGTCGCGCGCACGTGGGCTAGCGGACTCGGGCTCGGCACCGCGCACCTCGGCGCCGCAGTAGAGCTCGACGTCCCGACCTCGACGCTTGCGGGGACGTACACGGCGACGCTGACTGTGACCGCCATCTAGACGTCTAAGGGCTCTCTCGCCTGAATGGCCTTGCCCCGGATGGGTTCGCCGCCGTGCGCTTCCCCCGTCACGCAGTGAGTCTCGTTCTGTCACCGCTCGTCTGAGCGGATGCGAGCAGAAAGGAACAGGCATGGCCGGAAAGTTCGAGCTCTACACCGACGCCGCGGGCAAGTACCGCTTCCGCCTCAAGGCGGGCAACGGGGAGATCATCGCGGTCGGCGAGGCCTACGGCTCCAAGACGGCGGCGATGAACGGGATCGACTCGATCAAGCGCCAGGCGGCGGAGGCGCAGGTGCACGACATGACCTCCGACATGCCGAACAAGCCTGGCCAGTCGCAGTCGCAGTCGCCGAAGCCCTCCGCACACAAGCCGGCGAAGCCGAAGCAGCCCGTCGGCATGAGCGGCGGGATGGGTGGCGGCAGCGGGATGAGCGGCGGCAGCGGGATGAACCACTGAGCAGGCTCTGAGCCGACGCGGGCTCGACTGCTCTGAACGCGCGGAAGCCGGACGTTCCTACCGGATGCGTCCGGCTTCCGTCGTGCAATCCGCGTGTAAGGCTCCTGACTCCTGCGCGGCAGGGACGCCGATCCCGAACCTTGATCAATCTGACAACGTTGTCTCCTCACGCCAACCGGCGCCGTGTCCCACCGGGCACCACTCCCGCCGCTGCTCACGCCGGTGCTCGCGCCTAGGCAGCCGCGATGGGAGGGTGGAGCGAAACCCTCGTCGACTTAACGCGACCGCGGAGCACTCATGGGACTGCACAAAGGCCAGACCGGCGATCAGCGCGTTTCCGGAAATCCGCTGCAACTGGACGCCGATCCGCTGCTCGGCGCGCTGGAACTGCCGCCGGCGCACCGGCTGCCGGACGGCCCGATGCCGCCGAGCATGGCGTACCGCCTGGTGCACGACGAGCTGATGCTGGACGGCAACGCCCGGCTGAACCTGGCCACCTTCGTCACCACCTGGATGGAGCCGCAGGCCACGGCGCTGATGGCGGAGTGCGCCGAGAAGAACATGATCGACAAGGACGAGTACCCGCAGACCGCGGAACTCGAGCGCCGCTGCGTCGCGATGCTGGCGGACCTGTGGAACGCGCCGGACGCCAACGCGGCGATCGGCTGCTCGACGACCGGATCGAGCGAGGCGTGCATGCTCGGCGGCCTCGCGCTCAAGCGCCGTTGGATGAACCGCGACAAGGACCGCTACGCGGCAGGCGCCCGGCCCAATCTCGTGATGGGCATCAACGTCCAGGTCTGCTGGGAGAAGTTCTGCAACTTCTGGGAGGTCGAGCCGCGCCTGGTGCCGATGCAGGGCGACCGCTACCACCTCGACGGCGAGACCGCCGCCGCGCAGTGCGATGAGAACACGATCGGCGTCGTCGCCGTGCTCGGCTCGACGATGGACGGCAGCTACGAGCCGGTCCCGGAAATCTGCGCCGCCCTCGACGCGCTGCAGGAGCGCACCGGACTGGACATCCCCGTGCACGTTGACGGCGCCTCAGGCGGCATGATCGCGCCCTTCCTCGACCCCGAGCTGGAATGGGACTTCCGCCAGCCGCGCGTCGCGTCAATCAACACCTCGGGGCACAAGTACGGCCTCGTCTATCCCGGCGTCGGCTGGGCGCTGTGGCGCAACCGCGAGGCGCTGCCCGACGAGTTGGTGTTCAAGGTGAACTACCTCGGCGGCGACATGCCGACCTTCGCGCTGAATTTCTCCCGCCCCGGCGCCGAGGTCGTCGCACAGTATTACAACTTCCTGCGTTTGGGTCGCCAGGGATATCGCACGGTGCAACAGGCTTCCCGGGACGTCGCCCGCCACTTGGTTGACGGCATCGCGGAGACCGGCGCGTTCCGGATGCTGACCCGAGGCGACGAGCTGCCGGTGTTCGCGTTCACCACCGAGACGGACGTGAAAGCCTTCGACGTATACGACGTCTCCCGCAGGCTTCGCGAACGCGGCTGGCAAGTGCCCGCCTACACGTTCCCGGCAGATCGAACAGACCTTGCCGTGCTGCGAATCGTCTGCCGCAACGGCTTCTCCGAAGACCTGGCCGACCTGCTGCTCGCCGACCTGAAGCGACTGCTACCGGAGCTGCAGCGCCAGCCCGGACCGATGGGTGAGCACGGTGTAGAGAACCGCTCGGGTTTCCATCACTGAGCCATTCCATCATTGACGGCATGTCCTGGGATTGAATGTCCATGTGATTACGGATACTGCCAAGACTCGCGCATCCAAGCGCCGTCCGGCGCGCAGAACGACTACGGCTGCGACCCGGCTCAGTCGGCGGGTGCGAACCTTGGCCCGAACAGCGACAAGCTGCTGGGTAACATCGACACGTATCGCAATTCCATGTCCGCGTTCGACTCGGTCGGCGGCTACACGGTGACCCCGCAGCAGGTGGCCACCGACGCGGTCACCGCCTCCGGCTCGGGACTGGATCCGGCAATAAGCGTGTTGAATGCTGAGTAGCAGGAACACCGGATCGCCGCCGCCCGCGGCATCTCGATCGACAAGGTAGACGCGCTGGTCAGGCAGAACGCCGGCGCCCGCGACCTAGGGTTCCTCGGCGAGCCGGGCGTCAACGTGCTACTGCTGAACATCGCGCTGGACAACCAGTACCCCTACACCAATCAGCAGCACTAGCTCGGGAGTCGGCAAGTGCGCGGCAAACTGCGGATCTACCTGGGCTCGGCCCCCGGCGTCGGCAAGACCTACAAGATGCTGGAGGAGGCCCACCGGCGGTTCGAACGCGGCGCCGACGTGGTCATCGCCCTAGTGGAGACGCACGGCCGACCGCACACGCAGGCCATGGCGGAGGGACTGCCCATCGTCCCTCCGCTGGTCCGGATCTACCGTGAGCAAGAGTTCAAGGAGATGGACCTAGACGCCGTGCTGGCCCGCCGGCCGCAGGTCGCGCTCGTGGACGAGCTCGCGCACACCAACGTCCCCGGCGGCAAGCACGAGAAGCGCTGGCAGGACGTGCAGGACCTGCTTGACGCCGGGATCGAGGTGATCACCACCGTCAACGTGCAGCACCTGGAATCGCTCAACGACGTGGTGCAGCGCATCACCGGCGTCCCGCAGCGGGAAACCGTCCCGGACGAGGTGGTGCGCGCCGCCGACCAGATCGAACTGGTCGACATGTCCCCCGAGGCGCTGCGCCGCCGCCTGGCGCACGGCAACGTGTACGCCGCCGAGAAGGTCGACGCCGCGCTGGGCAACTACTTCCGCCTGGGTAACCTCACAGCCCTCCGCGAGCTCGCGCTGCTCTGGACCGCCGACCGCGTCGACGAAGTACTACAGAAATACCGCGAGGACCACCAGATCGAGAGCGTCTGGGAGGCGCGCGAGCGCGTCGTGGTCGCCCTCCCCGGCGACGACACCGGCAAACTGCTGCTGCGCCGCGCCGCAAGAATCGCCTCTCGCTCCTCAAAGGCGGGCGGCGCAGGCGCCGAGCTGATGGCCGTTCACATCGCCCGATCTGACGGCCTGGCCGGCGCCACCAGCCCCGCCGCACTAGCCGCTCAACGCCACCTGGTCGAATCCCTAGGCGGCACCTACCACACCATAATCGGCGACAGCGTCCCCAGAGCCCTGCTCGAATTCGCCCGCGCCCAAAACGCCACCCAACTAGTCCTAGGCACCTCTCGCCGCAGCCGCTTCAACCGCTTCCTCACCGGCCGCGGCATCGGCGAGACGACGATCCAGCTGTCCGGCGACATCGACGTGCACATGGTCACGCACCAGGACCCGAAGACCGCCCACCGCCGCTCCCGCTGGCTGCCGCCCAACCCGCTGCGCGAGGCCGCCTGGGGCAGCGGCCGCTGGCGCGGACCCGTAGCCGGCTTCCTCGTACCGCCGCTCCTAACGCTGATCCTCACCAACCTGCGCGGGAACCTGAACCTAACCAGCCAGGTACTGATCTTCCTGGTCACCTCAGTCGCCATCGCCCGACTAGGCGGCATCGCCTCCGCACTAATCGCCGCCGCGACCAGCTCACTCCTGCTCAACTACTACTTCATCCCGCCGACCCACTCGATCACCATCGCCGAGACGAACAACGTCATCGGCCTGATCGCGTTCGTCATCGTCACGCTCACCGTGGCATCGGTCGTCGACCTCGCCATCAGGCAAACCCGCCGCGCCGCCAGCGCATCAGCCGAAGCCGAAACCCTCAACGCCTTCGCCCTCTCCCTCTTACGAGGCGACTCCGCGATCCCGGCGCTCCTAGACCGCTTCCGCGAAACCTTCGGCATGGTCTCCGTCGCCCTACTGCAACGCACTGGCATCGACTCCGACAGCGGAGACAACGGCGTAACCGGCGTGCACCTCCCCGACGAGAACGACGACCCTCATCGCTGGACGGTGGTCGCGTGCACCGGCGCCGAGCCCGCACAATGCCCAGGCGAAGGCGACACGGTCGTCGAAGCAGGCCCAGACGCAGTGATCGCCCTACGCGGCCGCACCCTCCCCGCCGCCGACCAACGCGTCCTAGCCGCGTTCGCAGCCCAGGCAACCGCGGCCCTCGAACGCCGCCGACTAGCCCGCAAGGCAGCCGAAGCCGCCAGCATCGCCGCCGCCGACAAGATGCGCACAGCGCTCCTGGCCGCCGTCTCCCACGACCTGCGCACCCCGCTAGCCGCAGCACGAGCAGCCATCGGCACCCTGCGCGACCCCGACCTCCACCTCCCCGGCGAGGACCGCGAAGAACTCCTGGAGGCCGCCGACGAGTCGCTAAACCGCCTAACCCGCCTAGTCGAAAACCTCCTAGACCTCTCCCGCCTCCAAGCCGGAGCAATCAAGCTCCGCCTAGAACCGGTCGCCGCCGACGAAATCATCCCCCGCGCGATCGACGACGTCCCCGACGCCACCCTCGCCCGCGTCACCCTAGAACCCCCCGAACCCGACGTCCCTCCAGTCCTAGCCGACGCTCCCCTGCTAGAACGCGCCATCGCGAACCTGGTCGGCAACGCCGTGCAGCACACCGACTCCCCGGTCATCGTCACCGTCTCAGCACTCCACGACAAGGTCGAGATCCGCGTGATCGACCGCGGCCCCGGCATCCCCGCCGCGTACCGGGACCAGGTCTTCCTCCCCTTCCAGCGCCTAGGCGACCGCGACAACAGCGTCGGCGTAGGCCTAGGCCTAGCCCTCTCAAGGGGCCTAGTAGAGGCAATGAACGGCACCCTAACCCCCGAGGACACCCCCGGCGGCGGCCTAACCATGGTGCTAGCACTCCCCGCCGCAGAACACGAAGACGTAGAGGAAGCCCCCGACGTCGACACCGACTCCGCGCCCATGCCGCCTCACACCCAAGGCGACTGATCACCGAACCCGGCATGGGCTACCGCTTCCAGCCCTAACGCCCACGTTCCAGCCATAGCCCACACCGCCCCACCTCGCCTCACTCTCCCACTCCTCTATCCCTCCCCCTCATCCCTCATACGGTGGCGCCACTCCCCACCCCCACTTAGGCATCGGCGCCTTCCGCACCACATCCGCCCCCGGCTGCGAATTGTGCGACGCCAACCGCGTCCCCCACTCGATGTAACTAGCGAACGCAGCCCGAAACTCCGGATCCGCAGGCAGCCCGACCTCGTCCGCCGCATCCATCATCAAGTTGAACCACCGACGCCGCTGCGGCTCGGTAATCCCCTTCCCCATGTGCCGCTCAACCATCGCCCCGTACCCGCCCCGCGCCTCCGAATACGCCGCAGGTCCCCCAAAAACCTCCGCGATCCAAAGCCCCACAAGCCGCACATGTTCCGAGTCCATCGAAGCGAACAGAGGCGCAAGCAACTCGTCAGCCAGCACCAGCTTGTAGAACGCATCCGTCAGCCGGACGAACGCCTCCGTCCCGCCGGCCCACGCATACAGCGAAGGCGGCGCCCCACCCCCGTCCCCCCGCACCGTCGTAGCCTCGTAATGCCGCATCTCCTCAATATCCGAGACGTACGGCCCCACCGCGGCGAAGAACTCCCCGAAAACCGGCCCGCCCCGGAACCCCTTCAAGTGCGCCTCGACCGACGTCCACGTGATACGCAGGATGTAGCAGGCCGGCTCCTCAACGCAGCGGCGCAACTCAAAGTCAACGCACTCCGGCGCAGCCCGCAACGCCGCAGCCGCCCGCTCGTAAGCCGCGACGAACCCGTCCTCCCGCTCCCGCGGAAGGCGATATCTGATGTACTCGATGACCATACGCACACCCCAACATGCGTGCGCGCGGCGATCAAGTACCCACCTTTTGGTAAGCACCCAAGGCACCCAA
>CAVQPP010000090.1:0-12129 GCA_963714445.1 uncultured Actinomycetota bacterium | reverse complement strand
TATCTGGTAATGACGGCACTAGCAACGCACAAAGAACGGTTAGATGACTTCAGCTCACAGTGGCGCCCGGGGGACACTGATGCGCATCCTTCTGCTAGCTCAGTTCTTTCCACCGGACATCGGCGGCGAAGAGCGCCACGTCTTCAATCTTGCGAACACCCTCGCTGAGCGAGGACACCGGGTTGCGGTGGCGACGCAACGCATGGTCGGTGTCCCGGATCAGGAGACCCTCGCATCGGGGGTTCGGGTGCACAGGTTCGCCACGGTTGCGATGCGCCTCCCGGGTGTCTATTCGACCAGCCGAACCCATCACCCACCGCTGCCGGATCCGCTTGGTGTCCGCGAGTTGTCACGCATCACCCGGCTGGAACGGCCGCATGTTGTTCACGCACACAACTGGATTGTCAACAGTGCGGTCGCGCTGCGTCGCTCATCGCCGACGGGACCGCGCTTTGGGCTTGTACTAACGCTGCACGACTTCAGTCATGTCTGTGCGACGAAGAGATTGATGCGGATGGGCTCGCCATGTGCGGGACCTGCCGTCGCCCGCTGTCTGCCCTGCGCTACCGCCCACTATGGACCTGCCCTGGGACCACCGACCGCGGCCGCCACGGCGCTGATGCGCCCGTGGAAAAATCGGGCCATCGACCACGTGGTCTGCGTGAGCAACGCGGTCGCCGCTGGCAACCGTATCCCACCTGGCCCAAACACCAGCGTTATACCTAATTTTATCCTTGACGGGCTTGTCGCGGGCCGCGCGGGTGACGCGGCTGAGGACCAGGCTGATGACATTCCGCCGGGCTTGCCAAAGAGGAGTTCCTCCTTTTTGTTGGCGAGCTGTCCCGAGACAAAGGCCTGCCGACGCTGCTGCGGGCCTATGAGTCGCTTGGCACGAAGCGGCCACGACTGCTGCTGGTCGGCCAGGCGCACGCCAGACACACCTACGCACCTTCCCGACGGCGCTGAGATGTGTGCTGAGTGGCCACATGAGCACGTCATGGCCGCATTTCGCCATTGCCTTTTTGCTGTGCTCCCATCGATTTGCCTTGATGCCTGTCCGACGACTGTGCTGGAAGCCATGGCCAGTGGCCGTCCGGTGGTCGCAACTACGACTGGTGGAATAGTCGATATGATCGTGGATGGGGAAAGCGGACTTCTTGTGCCCCCCGGCGATGAACACAAGCTCGCCGAAGCCATGGCTCGATTGCTGAATGATGCTGGCCTACGCGCGCGCCTTGCTGCTGGCGCGCAGGAACGCGTCCAGCAGTTCACAGCGTCCACGGTTGCGGAGAGCCTTGAAGGCGTTTACGCGCGGGTCGCCCCGCGAAATTCCGGGACGTCTTCCCAGACCTACCAGGCGAGCGTCAACGGACGAAACGCTGACAGATCATGACAGGTGAGGTAACTTCCGGCAAAGCGTTCGATAACGGAGGGGACCAGACATCGGGAGCGGCCACTCCGTATACTCATGGTCTGCCCACGTTACTATCCGCAAGTCGGCGGGACCGAGACGCACGTTTACGAGGTGGCACGTCGCCTCTCGGCGCTGGGAAGTTTCGAAATCACTGTGCTCACGACCGACCGGTCTCGGCGGCTGCCACGGGAAGAGGTCGTTGAGGGCATCTCAGTCCTGCGTGTCCCGTCCTGGCCGCGCAGGCGAGATTACTACTTCGCCCCCGGGATTGCGGCCGTGATCAGGCAGCGCAGATGGGACCTGGTGCATTGCCAGGGCATCCACACGCCAGTGCCCTTGCTTGCCATGGTCTCCGCCTGGCAGGCCGGAATCCCTTATCTGGTCACCTTCCACACTGGCGGGCACTCGTCACGGCTCCGGAACGCCATGCGAACCACCCAGTGGCGGCTGGCAGGACCACTGCTGCGAAACGCCGTGTCACTTATTGCGGTAAGCCGCTTTGAGGCTGCCGCTCTCACCAGACACGCCCGCCTTGGCGACAAGCCGGTCATCGTGATCGGTAACGGTGGAGCACTACCACCGCCTCGCCCCGGGACGGTGGCCGTTCCCGGGACGGATCGTTTCCAGTGGCCGGCTAGTACGGTACAAGGGACATCACCGAGTCATCGAGGCATTGCCGTACGTCATGCGTGAGATCCCCGAAGCCCACCTGCTGATCTTGGGAAGCGGCCCATATGAGAGCGAGCTCCGCAAACTAGCCCGCCGTCTTGGAGTTTCGGACCGGGTGACTATCAAGCACCTGGCGCCTGCAGATCGTCAAGGCATGGCTACTACGTTGGCCGAGACGAGCGTGGTTGCCGCCCTGTCGGACTACGAGGCGCACCCAGTGGCGGTCATGGAGGCCTTGAGCGCCGGGCGTTCGGTCGTAGGTTATGACATTGCCGGCGTCGGCGAGCTCTTCGCGGGCGGGTGGATCCGTGGCGTGCCGCGCGGCGCGCCTGCCGCCGTCGTCGGCCAAGAGCTTGTCAAGGCAATGTCGTCTCCCTCGCTCGTGGATCAGGCCGACTTGCCAAGCTGGGACTCCTGTGCTGACCAGCTTGCGCATGTCTACCTGTCGGCACTGGGCATGAGCTCCGAAAGCCGGACCCTACGAACGCGAGACGCTGCCGACCAGACAGCCCGCGATGGCAGGGAGGATGAAGCAGGTGGGGTATAGCCCTCTGCCGACTCTCCGGGTTTCGCGGCCGGGAGATGCCTACCTGAACCGGGCGCTCGATGCGTTTCGAGCGGGTGGTAGCCCATCGCGCCGCTTTCTCGTCGGCGTGATCTGCGCGACCACGGGCCTTGGCCTATTCGGTGAGGGTGTTGCGATGGCTGTCGCCCCGCGACATCCCGTGATAGGGGAGGCGCTGTTCTTTTTCGCCATTGTCGTCTCATTCACGATTTTCCTGACAGTACTAATGGTCCCACGGCTGGGCATTCTCAGAGAGGTTACCGTCGCCATCCTGGGGTTGTACCCCACAATGGTCTACCGGATGTCCAGTCCGCTCGTACTATCGTCGTACGATGAGCATCTGCATGCGCAGGCTCTCATGAATCTTTTGCTGGGAAGTGGCCTGTTCGCGCCTAATCCTGGTTTGCCGGTGGGCCCATACTTTCCGGGTCTTGAGGTCTTTACCGGCGTCGTGATCCGACTAACCGGTCTACCTGTCGTAGTGGCAATTTCTCTTGTCATTCTACTATGTCGGCTGCTCCTTGTCTTGATAATCTATCAGGCTGCACTCACGGTCACCCCGTCACGTCGAGGCGCGTCTTTGGTAGTCGCCATTTACGCTGTTTCATCGCACTTCTACTCGTTCGACTCCGGATTCGCCTATGAAACGCTGGCTCTGACGTTGGGCCTGGGTGGGATCTTCCTGCTGCGTCGCGTCCAACTTGCCGATTACGCCGCGACTCTCCAGCCGCCGGACCCGCGCCGAAGACCACCGAGATGGACGCCAGAGCGGACACGGCTTTTCGTTGCAGCGTCGCTGGTGCTGGTCGCTACCGTGGTAACTCATCACGGCACCAGCTACACGGTACTGGCGTTCCTTATTGCCTGGGCGGCGTTTAGCCGGAAGGGCGAGCGCAAGGTCCCTGCTGCTGGCGCCGTAGTCATGGGAGTTGCTGTTGCCATCTGGAGCGCAGCCTTCTGGCCGCGCCTGATAGGGTACTTTGTGCCAATCTTTTCGACCGCCATACAGAGTGCGCGGTCTTTTTTGGAGGGCACCGGTCATCATATCTTCGGCTCTAGCGGAGGAACGCCACCACCCCCGGACTGGGAGCGCGCGATCCTGGTTCTCTACACACTCACGACCACGCTGGCAGCATTGGTCTGCGCTTGGATCTTGCTTTCGCGGGCGTTTCGTAACCGGGACGGCCTGCTCGGTCTCCTGGGTCTCTTGGATCTCGCCTTCCCAATCACCGCGGCGACACATTTTGACCCGGAGGTTGGTGAGCTGGGGGCCCGTGCCGCAACATTCTTGTTCCTCCCACTCGCGCTGTCATGTTCCTTGATAATCCTGCGCCACCCCCGAGTCACCGAGCGCCCAGCCGAGGCGCGCCCCCCTTGCGGCCCGCTGTGCTCATAGCCTTGATAGGCGTAACCGCGATAACTTTTCTAGGCGGCATCTTGCTCGGGTCCAGTCCCGACTGGAGCCGTCTCCCAGGCCCTTACCTCCCGTCAGCCGACTTTCGCTCACAGGATCCTGAAACTCTAGCGGCGGTCAACTGGGCTGCCGCGCATCTTCCCACCGGCAGCATCGTGGCAGCCGACCGTGATCCCGCCGTTCTCCTCTTGCAGGCACGGATGTGGCCCGTGAGTGGGCCGCAGAAAGGCTTCACGCCAGCCCAACTGTACTTCTCACACACTTGGGGCCCTCAGGACACCGCCATCGTCAAGGCCCTGCATATTCATTACCTGTACGTTGACAGGCGCCTATCTGACTCGCTCCCATACCTGGGGTACTATTTCTCCCAGGGAGAAACAGCTAAGCCGACACGCCTTACCGTGGCAGAGCTTACCAAGTTCGCGCATGTCCCAGGCTTGAAGGCCGTTTACCATCATGGTCCCGTAACCATCTACGATACCGCCGGCCTTGGGGTCGTTATTAAACGGGCTGGATTCACCAAGAATAATCAGACGATGGGCCTAGGGCCCTTTGACGCAATTTTGGGCGCCGCCATCGTCCTGCTTATCTGGCTAATCAGAAGACGATTGACATGGATAAAGTCGGCCGCCCAGGACATCGGTGTTCTCGGGACCACGTTGGCTGTCATAGCTATTGCCATTTTCGTAGGGGGCGCACTCTTTGATCTTCGCCTCATGCCGGGTCCAGCCTTCACCTTGGGAGCCCTTGCGACATCAGTCGTGATCCTTGCTATTCGGCGCCGAAGCGACGGCCTGCGGCTTGTCCCGCGCCTGCGCTTCCCGGCTGGATCGGATCCGCGTGTCCTGCTGCAGTCGCTTGTCCTTCTTGGCGTCGTTGCCGGGGCGGCCGGGATCGCGATTGCTATCTATGCCGCGTGGATCACTGATGTTGTTGACGTCCATGCGATCCTCCGGGCCGTCGGCTCGTAGTACCAGTAAGCGGACTGCAGCACCTCGGACATGCCAGAAGCTCTCGGAAGGTATCGATTGCGATGAGAGGCATATCTAGGAACTCCATCTTCAGCGAAACCGTTAAGCAAAGCCTGGTGCCACTTAGCTAGACGCGATCCCCTTCCAGCACCCGCGATAGGCCGCGTCGCTCAGCCGAGTTTCCATCGTTGCAGCTGAGCTTTGAAACGAAGCCGTCCCCAGTCCATGACCCCGCGGCGGGGGAGGCGGTACGGATCGGCCGGGGAACGGGCCGTTCCGGGGATCGCGGTGCACGCGGTCTCGAACCCAGCCGCGCGCACGGCGTTGACCGAACGATCGTCGAAGTCGCCCAGGCCAAATGGGTAGGCGAAGTGCGGCACGGCCTGGCCGATCGATTGCTCCAGTTCGCTCTTGGAGCCGGCGATGGTGTCCTGCTGCTCCCGTGCTGGACGATCCCGGAGTCGGACGTGGTTGACGGTGTGGGCGCCGATCGTCACGGTGTCGCTGGCCGCCAGGTGGCGGAGGTCTTCGGGGGTGAGCGTTCCGGCGTCAGGCGGGGGAGCGGAACCCACCTGCCATTGCTCCGAGACGGCGTCGAGTGCCCGTTCGATGTCCGTCACCCGAAGCGGCAGCAGGTGGCTGCGCACCGAATCGAGGTCTGCCCTGATCCCGGACGAACCCAGCGGAAGGCGGACGTTCCGGCCCCCGACCGGCAGATCGATCTCCCTCACCTGCGGTGGCCGCGCGCGCAACAGCGTTCCGAGGCGGTCCCACCAGAATCCGTTGTGGTTTCCCAGGATGCCGCTGGTCACGAAGATGGTGATCGGTACGCCCTTGGACTCGGCGATCGGCAGCGCGTTGGTCAGGTTGTCGCGGTAGCCGTCATCAAAGGTCACGACCACTCTTGGTCGGCGCGACGGAACCGACACATCGGCGAGCGTCGACGGTTCCCGTGACCTCGACAGCTCCTCGAGGTGGGCGGCAAAGTTGCCTGGGCGCACGCAGAGATGGAAGGGGTCCTCGACGCCCTCCGCGACCCGGTGGTAGCAGAGAATGAGCGTTCCGTCGCGCCTCACCGTCACGACCTCCCGGGTTCGGCCTGGGGGTCTCGGTGGTAGATTCGAATGACCGCGGGTAGCAAGACTACGGCCTCACACACGGCGCCGACGGCCCATCCGATGCAGAGGCCCGTCATGCCCCAATAAATCCCACCCAAGGCCGCGCCGACCGCTTCTGCGGCGGTGCCTGCCGCCATCACCTTGGCCGCATGGCCCAAGCGGCCCTGCGCGCGGCGGATCGCCACGTAGTGATCCTTGATCACATAGGTGGGGCCTATCAGGACGAGAAGGCGCAATAGTGTGGTTGCGTTCATGACGTAGGCGGGGCCGAAGACGTGCATGACGAAGGGAGCCGTCACTTCGACAACAACCACGATCCCACCAGACAGGGCCAGTCCGAGGGGGAGTGTTCGGCGGACGTGGCGGTGGAGGAGGCCCTGGTCGCCTGCTATCTCGGCGAACAGGGACAGCGTCAGCAGGTACGGAATGATACTTACGGTAGACGACACCACCAGCGCGGTCGAGAAGTAGGCCACTTCCTGCGGGGCCATCAGCAGAGCTGCAATCAGCGCAACGATGTAGGAGACGGAACTGATCGACAGGTTGAGGACGTGGTGCTTGAGAGAGAGCACGCCGTAGCGGCGGGCGAGTGCCACCCGGTGGCTGAGGTTTCCTTCGCCGGCCGGGGTCGGTTCGAGCCGGAGCATGGGGAGACAGACGACGAGCGAGACAGCCAGCGACAGTGTCCAGGCAAACAGCAGTCCTGGGGCTGTTCTGGTCCCGATGAGGACCAGGACAGCCACGATGGCCAGCTTCAGCACCGAGCTCAGGCTGGCTCGCCACAACTGGGCCGAGCCCCGGTGCAGTCCGATTGCCGCGTTGTCGAAGGTGAGCGCGCCCATCGCCGCCACTGATCCGATCACGAAAAAAGCGGCGGTTGTCGAGTCGGCACCGATGATCCTCAGGCTGTCGCCCAGGAACGGGGAGAGCACCAGCGTGGCCAACGACAGGACCAGGACGGCCAGACACGAGATGTACATCCCGGTGCTGAAAGTGACGCGGCGGATCGTGGCCGGTAGCGAGCCGAGTTCGGCCAGCAGGAGCAGCGGGATCCCGAGGGCACCGATCGCTCCGAGAAAGAATGCTGCCGAGGATGCGGCGGCTGCCAGGCCCACATCTTCCGCCGAGAACAGGCGCGTGGCCACGGCCCAGTAGGCCAGGCCCAGTACCGCCGTGGTCCCCTGCTTGGCCACCAGGTAGCCGAAGGTCGTGAAGAGTCGCCGCAGCTCCGAGACCTGCAGCAGCTTCGAGACCTGCACAAGCAGTTTCGGGGGCTGCGCTGGCAGCTTCGAGCGCTGCACAGGCTGCTCAGCCGCTCGCCGGCCGCGGACTTGCTCATGCGCCCAGGGGTCCGATGGGAGTGGAGTCGGGGCATACCGCGGCTCGGGCGGGCGGCGTGCCGCCCGCCCTCAGCCGTCCCCACAGCGGCTGGCCCCCCCCGTCATGAGTCGATCCTAAGCCCGGCGCCAGTGGCCCGGGCAAGACGAGGGGCCGATCCGGGCGGCAACGGGGCCGGTCGGCGCAGACCAGCCAGCGACCGCGTCACCGGTCAGCTTGTAATGTAAGGAGCTTAGGTAGTCATCCAGACGAACGGTCACCTGGCGTTCGCCCGGCGCACTGACACGGACTTGCCGGACATCGCGGCGAGCACCGAGAAGCGACACGACGAGTGAAAGCCCCCAGCAGTCCCAGGCGGACCGACACGCACCCGAGCGTCGGCTGAGCCGCAGGAGCCTGCTGGGCTCGGTAACCGCCGCAACTTTCGCCGCTGCCACCATGCGCCTCAACCAGCTTGACAAGACCTACAGCCAGCTAGGGCCCGGGCTTGTTCGGGCTCGTTCGTCCCAGTTGCTGGGATGGGATCGGCACCAAGGCGGTGATCTCACTACAGTTCCAGCGCCTGGATCGAGGCACCGAGGTCACGGTAGATGCTGGGTAGCGCCACGCTGGCTGCTCTGGGTAATGTGAGTCTGTGTCCACTGTTGCTGCCGGTCCGGTGTTCAGGCTGGACCGTGATGCGTTCGCCGCGGGTTTCGGTCGGCGTCCGGTCGCGGTGGATCACACGCTGGCCGAGGATCCGCTGCTGTCGCTTGAGGCGATCGCCGACCTGGCTGACCGCTTTCCGGGGCGCGTCGAGAGCCACACCGCCGACCAGCCCTTGGTCATGCCGGGTGGAGCGCCCGAGCTTGAGCTTTCGCCCTCGGAGATCGTGCGCGGGATCGAGGACAACGGCTGCTGGATGGTCTTCTGGTACATTCACCAGGATCCGGCCTACAAGGCGCTGCTCGACCGCTGCCTAGACGAGGCGGAGTCCTACTTGCCCAGCGGAGCCGGGCGGGCGCTGCAGCGCGAGGCCTTCCTCTTCCTGTCCGCGCCCCATGCGGTTACCCCGATCCACTTCGATCCCGAGCACAACTTCCTGCTTCAGATCCGCGGGCACAAGGACATGAACGTCTGCCCCTTCCCCTCCGTGGAGGTGGAGCGCCGCGAACTTGACCGCTATCACGACGGTGATCACCGCAACCTGACGTCGATGCCGTCCGACGGCGAGGTGTTCGGGCTCGATCCCGGCCACGGGGTCTATGTCCCGTCCTTCATGCCCCACTGGGTTCAGAACGGCCCGCGGGCCTCGGTGTCGCTCTCCATCACCTTCCGTAGCCGGGAGAGCCTCCGGGCCGAAAACCTGCACTGGATGAACGCGCGGATGCGGCGCCTCCACCTCCACCCGACGCCCGCGGGTGTCTCCCCCGTGCGCGACCGTGCCAAGGAGGCGGTGTGGCTGGCCCTGCGCAGCTCTCGGCGGCGGTTGGCGGCGCTGCGCCTGGCGCGTGGTGCGCGCTCGGTGACGAACTGAGCCCCGCAGCGGACGCGAAGCCGGACATGGAACCGCGTCCCAGGCGCAACCGGCCGGGGACGCGCACCGGAGCCGTGGAGGCCGTGCGCGATGACTGGGATCGGCTGGCCGATCGCACAGGTGCCGCGCCCTTTTTGAGACCAGGCTGGATCGGGGCCTGGTGGCGCGCCTTCGGTGCCGGGCGCTTGGAGGTTCTGCGCGCGGAAGAGGAGGACCGGGTCCGCGCACTGCTGCCCGTCCGTCATAGGCACGGAGCCATCAGCTCGCCGAGCAACTGCCATAGCCCGCGCTTTGGCCTGCTGCGCGAGGACCCAGCCGCAGGCGCGGCGCTGCTCGGCGAACTGTTCGCTCGGCGCCCAGCTCAGGTCTCCCTCAAGTTCGTGTGCGCCCTCGGACCCGATCTGGAGGAGTTCACCGGGGCCGCCGAAACGGCCGGGTACCTTTCACTGCAACGGACGCTCGAGCGCTCGCCCTTCGTGACCGTGGACGGTGACTGGGAGGGATACGAGCGGAGCCTGGGCCGCAATATGCGCCGTGACCTGTGGCGCTGCCGCCGTCGGCTGGAGGAGCTGGGCCAGGTCGCGCTGGACGTCGAACACGACACCGCTCATCTCGATGAGGCGCTGGCAGTCGAGAGCCTGGGCTGGAAGCGGATGGCCGGGACGGCGATCATCTCCGCACCGCAGACCGCGTGCTTCTATACCGAGGTGGCCCGCTGGGCGGCGGCCAGCGGGCGGCTGCGGCTGATCTTCTTGCGCGTTCACGGGCGTCCGGTCGCCTTTCATCTCGCGCTCGAGGACGGCCGGACCTACTTTCCGCTGAAGGGGGGATTCGATCCGGCCTTTCGCGCCCAGTCACCCGGCCGTCTGCTGATTCACGCCACTCTGGAGCGGGCCTTTGCGATCGGCCTGCGACGGTATGAGTTCCTGGGCGGCGATGATACCTACAAGCTCCGCTGGGCGACCGAGGCCTATGACCGAGTCCTGTTTCACGCTTTTGCCCCCGGTCCCGTAGGACGGGCGCGCTGGGGCGCCTTCGTCCACGGGCCGATGGCCAAACGCACCCTCGGTGAGCTGCGGCGACGCTTCGCAGTGTCCGCTCGCAGGTCTGGTCACTAGTCGCCGTCCCGCGCGTGCCGGGCGAGGATGTCGGCCGTCTCGGCCACGCCTTGGCCGATCGGTCGGCGGGCCATGCCGGCGGGGTCGGTTGCGCCCGTTGACTCGCAGGCTTCCAGGAGCACGCCGCGCCAACCCCGGGTCAGTCCGCCCCGGCCGGTTTGAGCAGCCGCTCGATAGTGATCGGCAGGTCACGGACCCGGACGCCGGTGGCGTGGAAGACAGCGTTGGCGATAGCCGCGGACACCCCGACCGCGCTGAGTTCGCCTATTCCCTTGGCGCCGAGCGGGCTGGCATGGGGGTCCGCGTCGTTGACGAAGGACACGTCTATGTCGCCGATGTCGGCGTTGACCGGCATCAGGTAACCGGCCAGGTTCTTGGACAGGAACCGGCCCAGTTGTGGCTCGAAGATCGAAGCCTCTAGAATCGCCTGGCCGTACCCCCAGGTGATGCCCCCGATGATCTGGCTGCGCGCGGTCAGCGGGTTGATGATCCGCCCGGCGGCGTAAGCAGCGACGCAGCGTGGCATCCGGACAAGTCCGAGGTTGACGTCCACCCTGACCTCGACGAAGACCGCGCCGTAGGTGTGGATCGAGTGACCGCCGCCCTGTCCGGCCGGGTCCCAGCGTGCCTCGGCCTCCAGCGAGTCGAGCCCTGCCTGGGCCAAGCGGGTGACGTAGCCGCCGACCTGGCCGAGCGCGTCCACCTTCGCCCGCAACTCGCCGGCCGCTGGCCGCGACTGCGGAGCCCACGCCCATGGTCGCCGACGACCCGAACGTGCCGGAGGTCTCGGGCAGGTTGGTCTCGCCGTGGCGTACCTCGACCGACCCGGGGTCCACCCCCAGTGTCTCGGCTGCGATCATGGTCACGACGCCGGGCAGACCGGTGCCGATCTCCTGGGTGCCGACCTCCACGACGGTGCGGCCGTCGGCGTGCAACCGGACCTTGGCCGAGGACGGCATCCGGGCGGTGTCCATCGTCACCGCGGCCATGCCCCAGCCGATCACCTGGTCCCCGTCGCGCATCGAGCCAGGTTCGCACTTCCGGCCGGACCAGCCGAAGCGCTCGGCGGCCTGGCGCAGGCATTCCGTGAACGGCCGGGAGGAGAACGGTCGCCCAGTCATCGGGTCCACAGCCGGTTCGTTGCGTAGCCGCAGCTCCACCGGGTCGATGCCGAGCGAGTAGGCGAGTTCGTCCATTGCGGACTCCAGGGCGAACATCCCAACCCCCTCGGCCGGGGCGCGCATCTCTGTCGGCGTCGGGCGGTTAGTGCGCTGGACCCGGGTGGCAACAGCGATGGCGGGGCTGGCGTACATCCACCGAGTGCCATTGGTGGCGTTCTCGGCGTAGTCGTCGAAGGTTGACGTGGGGTTGACGCTATGGTGGCGGATCGCGGTGAGCCGACCGACCCGAGTGGCCCCGAGGGTGACAGTCTGTCTGGTCGTAGGCTGATGTCCGCAGGAGGTGAACATTTGCGCCCGGGTCAGCACCAGCTTGACCGGACGGCCAGTCACGCGCGCCGCTGCCGCGGTGAGCAGCGTGTGCGGCCACACGAAGGCCTTACAGCCGAACCCGCCACCGATGTAGGGACAAATCACCCGGACGTGGTCGGTCGGCAGCCCAAATGCCGCCGCGAGCACCATCCGCGTACCGAAGACCCACTGGGTGGCGTCGCGCACGGTGAGCTGGTCACCGTCCCAGTCGGCCAGGGTCGCCGAGGGCTCTATCGGATTATGGTGCCGGTCGGGGGTAGTGTAGGTGGCGGTGACCACGGTGTCCGCGCGGGCCAGCCCGGCATCGATGTCGCCCACCACATCATCAGGGCCCGCCAGGACCCTCAACCGGCTTCCGGCCATTCGGCGCCGCGAACTCGACGCCAAAGCCATAGCACTTGCCAAGATCTTCAAAGTCAGCACCTCAGCATTGAACTTCCGGCTCATCCGCCTTGGCCTGGCAAGGAGGCCACCGACCGGGGTCACGGGCTCGCCAGCACCGAACGCTAGCGGCCC
>CAVQPP010000089.1:0-25136 GCA_963714445.1 uncultured Actinomycetota bacterium | reverse complement strand
GCGGAGCGAATTTATCGAAGCCTTTGCTGAAGCACCACTGCGGAACTATTCCCGCATATGCGGGGTCGCGCTGCCATGTTCTTGAGGAAACATCATTCGATGCGGAATAGCCTGCAACGTATTGGATTGCGTCCTCCTTGGAGATATTCTTGCCAGTTTTTCCGATGATAACCGCCTGCTCGGTCTGTCAGGTCACGAGTTTGATCCGAGGAATTTTGAAAAATACTAACTAATTCGCCCTCGTAATCTAGTTGATCCTCTTGTGCGATTTTCGGTATTGGAATGTCTTCGTAGGAGTCGCTTCAGGTCCGGAGGCTGGATCTCATCCGGCCATCTCGTGGTTCGGCGCTTTCGGCTCCGCCATCGCGGCCGGCGCGGGCCGGTAGGCACGGCGTCGCGCGGCCCACTCCTGGTTCTCCGCCGACATGATCTCCATGGTGCGGTCCAGCAGCGCCCTGCGCGCAGCGACGTCGCGCTCTTCGTCGGGCAGCATGTGATATCGGACTACCTCATGCTGGAGCGCAAGCCACGCCACACTGCTGCTCACCCATCGATCATTGGGGTCGAACACTTGCCGGAGACCGGTGAGGAACACGGCGACCGCCGCAAGGGACGCGGTGATAGCCGCCGGAGCCCGCAGCGCGGAAACAACAAGCTACTCGCCGTGCTCAGCAGGATCAGCAGTTCACCGACCTGGTGGCTGTGCCGGGAACGATTCATCGAGCGCCGGTACCACGAAAGCTGAGTCGTGGCGTAGGCAAGCGCGGGATCGTCAGCCTGCTCCCAGGGTTGCGACACGGTCATACGGCGAGGGCGCATGAGCCAAGTCTTCACGACGAGTTGCACTGGGCGCACTAGATTCTCAAGCGTTGTACGTACGATCACGGTCTGTTTCAGGTCGCACGCTGGTCGCACTCTGATCGCTGCGTTTCGCGCCAGGTCGGACGGCGATTCAAGGTCGACTGCGGTCGGTGGCGGGGTGTGGGTTAGAGACGCTGAGGTCGGGGGTTTGAGCTTGCGCGATCTTTGGGAAGCGAGAGCGCCCTAAGTCGGGTGTCATGCGTCGAACCGCGTTATGGGCACGCCGAGTCTTCTGCTGGGAGTGGCTGGGGGGTGGGTCGTATCCTCGCGGCATGGATTCGAACGCGACAGAGGACGACGAGCAGGTGGCGCGGCCGCGGGTCGCGGCGGGGGCCCTGTTCTTCGACGAGAGCGGACGGGTCTTGCTGTTGCAGCCTTCGTACAAGCCCGGGTGGGAGATTCCTGGCGGGTATGTACGCGCTGGCGAGACGCCTTATCAGGGGGCGGTTCGCGAGGTTGCGAGGAGCTTGGGATCACTCCGCCGCTCGGGTCGCTGCTCGCGGTTGATTGGGCGCCGCATCCGGACGAGGGCGACAAGGTGCTGTTCGTGTTCGATGGTGGGCTGCTCGGTCGCGAATATGTCGAGCGGGTTCGGCCTGATCCTGTCGAAGTTTCGGGTTACGCGTTTCGGTCGGTGGCGGAGTTTGAGGAGTTACTGATTCCACGGCTTGCGCGGCGGGTTCTCGCTGCGGTGTTGGCGCGGGCGGCGGGTGAGACCGTTTATTTGGAGGATGGCGAGGCGCGGCGGAGGGATGGGACAGGGAGTTAGGAGGGTTAGGTCGGCGGGTTGGGGGCGGCGAGTTGCTGGATGAACTAGCGGGGTTCGGGCGGGGCGTCTAGGCGTTCGCGGATGTCGGCGGGGAGGCCGTCGGTATGTGCGGGTATGACGGAGTAGCAGATCAGCCTGAGGCCGGTTTCAGGTTCTACTGACCAGAAGTAGAAGCCTGTTTCGACATCGCCGCGTAGGCAGGCTTCGGGTTCGCTTTGGGCTTCGGCGTAGAGCTCGTGGGCTCGGTGGGCGGTGATGTAGTCGGACGTGATCTCCGCGCGGGAGAGTAGGTAGTAATCAGGCATCGGATGCGCTGTTCGGGGACGTGTCGGGGGTGGGGGTTGGATCCGGGATGGGGGTCGGGGCGGCGAGGGCGGGGGTTGGGGTGGAGTCGGGCCAGGTGAGTTCGGCCCACCAGACGGCGTGGTCGGGATAGCGGCTGTGGCCCCACTCGTCGCAGGCTGAGCGGATGAGGGCCAGGCCGAATCCGTACTCCTCCAGTTCGGCGTCGCGGTCCCGGTGCTGGTCCTCTTCGTAGAGGGTCGTCCACGGCGGGGTGGGGAACGGTGGCGCGGCGAGCGGCGTGGGTGGCGGGTAGCCGAAGGCGCCGCCGTCTCTGAGTTCGATGCGCAGGCGTCCGGGATTCACGTCGAGGGACAGTTCGAACTGGCTGCCGCGGGAGGTGGAGTGGCGCACCGCGTTCGTCGCTAATTCGGAGACGATCAGTTCCGCGTCGTCGACTCGCGGGCAGCCGGGCAGCAGGTTGCGCAGCGCCATGCGGGCCACTGGCACCATGGAGGAGAACCCAGGCAGCATGATCAGGATGAGCATGAGGAATTCGGTTTCCCCCGTGGGATGCCGTGGAGAAATGAGAATTTGCTCCCTAGGGAGCTTCGCTCTAGAGAGCTTGCGGCTTCCCTAGGGAGCCAGTCAAGCTATCCACGCCGACATTTGTCCTCGACTCTCGAGGTGAGACCGATCGCCACGCGGAAATACACGACAATCGCCGACGAACTGCGGCAGCAGATCATCGACGGCAGGCTGGCTCCAGGCGCCCGATTCCCGACTCTCGCCGAGATCCAGGAGGCGTACGAGGTGGCCGAGGGGACGGCGCATCAGGCCACAAGAGTGCTGCTCAACGAGGGTCTGATCGAGACGAAGCCGGGCGCGCAGACTCGCGTGCGGGAGCGGCCCGAGGTGATACGACTCGTGCGTTCCTGGTACCTGGAGCCGCCGTCGGGCTCGCCGTGGCACGCAGACATGGCGGCGCAGGGGCGCGTTGGGTCGATGGAGTCGCACTCGAACGAAGAGAATGCGCTCCCTGCGATCGCCGAGCGCCTGGCGATCGCGACTGGGGACCCGGTCGTGCGTACGACGTATACGTACATGGCGGACAGCAAGCCGACGTTTCTCGCGACGAGTTGGGAGCCGCTCGGGCTCACGGGTGGCGACCAGTCACCCTCGCGGGCGCCTGAGGGTGGTCCGCTCGGTGGATGGGGCATCGTCCGGCGGTTGGGCAGGATAGGCGTCGAGGTGAAGCGTGCGGTCGAGGAGATCGTGCCGCGTACGCTCACTGGGCCCGAGGCGCAATTGCTGAACCTGCGGCCGGGGATCGCGATCGTTGTGATTGAACGGACATATTACCGGGAGGATAATCAGCCAGTTGAGACGGCGGACATGATTATCACACCGCCATTTCGGCCGCGGTTCGAGATTCCGGTGGATTTGGGCGCCGAGTAGGCGGTGTAACGCGGAGTAGGCGGAGTAGCAAGGCGGAGTAGGCAGAGTAGGCGGAGTAGGCAGAGTAGGCGGAGTAGGCAGAGTAGGCGGAGTAGGCGGTGTAAGGAGAGTGGCGGAAGGGGGTGGGGGAGGGACGGAGGGGTGTAGTGAAAGGGGAACTGGGAGTAGGGCAGTGGGCTGGGGGCGTGAGCAGGCGGGCGTGGGTTGAGGCGAAAGGTGTGACGCCGAGCCGGGATGCGGTGAGAGGCGAGGCGAGGCGAGCCGGGCGGACGACGGTGCGGGTGGGAGGCGAGACCCGGCGAGTGCGGGGCGCGGTGGGGTGGGAGAAGCCGGGGGCGACGAGAGGGCGGTGGGGCACGAAGCGGACCAGAGCGGCGTGGGCGTGGAGAGAGAGGGAGGGGAGCGGAGCGCGGGAGTGACGGAAGCGGGGACGGGATGGGAGCGGGCACGGTCGCGGAGTGGGAGGGCGCGGCGCTAAGGGGATGCCGTGGGCGGAATGGAGCGGGAGTGGAAGCGCGGTAGCGGCGTGGGTGGGCGCTAGCGGAGAAATGCAGCGCACGGTGGGGTGGGAGCGGAGCGGAAGCGGGGCGGGGCGCGGTAGCGGAGTGGCGCGGGCGGGACAAGCGGAAGCGGGAGGGGACGGCGGGTTGGGATGGGGAGGGAGCGGGCGAACGAAAGTGGGGCGGGGCCGGGTGGAGCGGGCGGACGAAAGTAGGGCGGGGAGGCGTGGCAGCCGGCCTGCCGGGGGCAGGCGGGCGGTCAGGCTACGCGGCTGGTGTGGCGGCCTAGGCCGGCGCGGGTGGTTAGGACTACGTAGCGGTCGCCGGGGCTTATGTGGCGGCCGTGGTCGGGGCGCCAGAGGTAGTCGCGGGCGGTGGGTGAGCGGACGGCTATTACGCGGATTTCGCCGGGGACTTCTATGTCGCGCAGCGTGCGGCCTACTAGGTTCGAACCCTCTTCGGCTACGAACTCTGCGATGAGGACTACGTGGCGGTAAACCGAGAGGGTGCCTAGGACTTCGCGGCCCATCAATGCTGCCGCGAACGCTGGGGCTGCTAGGTACGAGACGGAGCGCGAGGCTGCGTTTGTGAACGAGCGGTAGACCTGGGTTGCGAAGTCGTCGTCGAAGAGGCGTAGGACTATGCGGACGTCGGGGGCTATCGCTCTTGCTTCTAGAGCACGCTTCCAGGTTCGCGGCGTCGTCGCCGGTTAGTGCTATTACCGCACGGCTGGTGTGGACGCGGGCTAGGCGGAGTTGGTTTTCTAGCGGGGCCTCGCCGGTTAGGACGGGGATGCCTAGCGCTTGGGCCGCCAGGATGCCTCTTGCGTTGACGTCGCGCTCTATGCAGACGACTGGGATGCCTAGGCTCTGTATCAGGGTCGCTACTCGCGTGCCTACGTTGCCTAGGCCGAAGACGACTACGTGGCCGCGTACGCCTGCGCTTGGCCTTCTTATGCCTCGGCGGGCGGATGCTGCGTTTTCGACGAGGATCGCCGTTACGACGGCCATTAGGGGGATGCCGCAGAGGGTGATGGCTACTTGCGCTACGCGCTGCCAGCCGCCGCCGGTGCCCGCTGGTTGGCCGTAGGTGTCGGGGACTGCGGATCCGGCTAGGTCTAGCAGGGTTTCGTAGAGGGCCCAGGCGAAGGGGCGTGCCAGGGCCCAGATCAGGAGGAGTGCGGCGATGACCGTCGCTACGGCGCCGACCAGGACCATTCGTAGTTGGACGCTGGTGAAGAAGCGGACTACGTCTATCAGCCTCCAGAGCAGGCGGGAGGCGGGCGAGATGGCGAGGCTTTCTTCCTCGTCTACGAAGCGCAGGACGGCGCGGGAGCCGGGTTTGACCAGTTCCTGGCGCTCGGTCTTGCCGATCCATACGGCTGCGGGGCCCGGGGAGTCGGGCAGCATTCGCATGCGCGCGAAGTCTTGTTTGTCGATTGTATCGGCGACGGTACAGAGGAAGTCCTGCCGGTCGGCGGTGGCGTGGGCATTGTTGTCGATTCGGACTGCCTGGTAGCCGACTCGGACCGAGTTGGGGCGTACGAGTGCTGCGTTGACGAACGCGGGGGCGGCGGTGGCGGAGCGGGAGAGTGCGGAGCAATTCTTTAGGAGGCGCTCTATGTGGTCGCCTAGGCGTTGGTTGTATATGCGGAGGACTACGCGGATGTCCTCGTTGAGCGTTTGAGCGCGTAGAGCCGTGTGGATGTTGCTTTGGTCGTCGCCGTCTACTAGCGCTATGCCGTGGGCTGTGGATGTGCCGGCGGCCAGTAGGACTTCTTCAGTGATTGTGGACGCTATGACGACGGCGTCGTCGCCGAGGATCTTGAGGATTTGCGGCGCGTGGTCTAGTTCGCGGCTTGGCACGATGGCGACGACGGTGACTTCGTACTGCTCGGTGAGCTCTACGACTAGGCGATGTGCGAGGGTGTTGCCGCCGCAGACGATGTAGTGGCTGGTGTGATGCGGGTGAAGGGGGTCGGGGGGGTCTTCGGCGGACTCGGCGGGTGCGCTGTTTTCGGTCGGCCCCGTGCCCCACGCAGGATGCGCCATGGTGCCAGATAGTAGAGCGTTAAAGGGATCTGTGAGCGGGGGTGAGAGCCGGATTCGGTTATTCGGCGATCAGTTGCCGGATGGGGGGCGTTAGGCGGCTGGGGTGAGGTTACGAGTCGTGGCGGTGGCGCCAACCGGACCAGGCGTCGGCGACCATGTCGGCGATGTCGTGTTTTGCGGACCAGTTGAGTTCTGACTTGATGCGGGCGGCTGACGCTACTGAGCGTGCGGCGTCGCCGGGGCGGCGGGGGGTGACCTCGGGGGTCAGGGTGCTGTGGGTGTGGGTGAGGATTTGGGTGACTAGCTGGCGGACGGAGACGCCTTCGCCTCGGCCGATGTTGAGGGTTAGGGCGGCTTGGTTGTCTTCTTCGAGGCGGCGGGCTGCTGCTACGTGTGCGTCGGCGATGTCGGAGACGTGGACGAAGTCGCGGATGGCGGTGCCGTCGGGGGTGTCGTAGTCGTCGCCGAAGATGCGGGGGCGCTGGCCGGCTTCGATGCGCTCGAAGACCATCGGGATGAGGTTGACGGCGGTTGGGTCGCCTAGTTCGGGGGCGCCTGCGCCGGCGACGTTGAAATAGCGGAGGTTTGCGTAGGCGAGAGGGTATGCGGCGGCGGTGTCTCGGATAAGCCACTCGCCGATGAGTTTGGTCTCGCCGTAGGGGGACTCAGGGGCACAGGGGGTGTCCTCGGTGATCTCGGGCACGTGAGGTGAGCCGTAGACGGCGGCGGAGGACGAGAAGACTAGGCGGCGGACGTCGGCCGCGACCATAGCTTCTAGGAGTACGCGCAGGCCGCTGACGTTCTGTTCGTAGTACCAGAGCGGCTTCTGGACGGACTCGCCTACCTGCTTCTTGGCGGCGATGTGTACGACGGCGCCGATTTCGTGGTGGGCGATGATCCTGTCTACGGCGGTGCGGTCGCGTACGGAGGCTAGCTCAGGGGGACCGAGTCGGGGACGCGGCTCTTGTCGCCGGTAGACAGGTCGTCTAGGACGACTACCTCGCGGCCCGCCGCGAGCATGGCACGCACTACGTGGGATCCGATGAAGCCGGCGCCGCCGGTTACCAGCCACCTCATGTCGCTGACACTATCCGAGCGGCACGAGATCGACTGCCCGGTTGTGTCAGAGAACGACGGAAGATGGTGAGCGACCGGCCGGAGGGGCTACCGTTGCGGCCGGACAGTAAGCGTCACAGCGGTAAGTGTTACAGCGGTGAGCGTTGCGAGAGCAGCGCGGCATAAGCCGTACGAGAACAACGCAGCAAGAGCAGGAAGGTCGCGCAGTGCGCATTCCCACGATCGCGGTGCTGACCGGTCCACAACCGGTCGACGGGGACAGCCTGCTGCGTACGGAGCTCGCGGCCATCGGGGCGACTGTCGTCGACGTCGACGGTCCGGCGGCGGCTGCGCGCGCGGTCGCGAGTGCGTCGGCGGCGGGGCGGGTGGCGCTGGTGGACCGGCGGCTCGTCGCGCACCGGCACGCGTTGCGGCTGGCGATCGACGATCCGCGGTGGCAGGCCGCGCATTCGACGGGCGTGTTGACGGTTAGCGGGCCCGCTCGGGAGTTGCTGGCTACGCAGTTGCGCACGTTGCCTGATCTGACGGCGCATCGGTCGCCGGGGCGTCGCCGGCGGCGAAGCTGACTGCGCCGCGGCCGCTCATTCCGGACGCACTGGCGATTGAGCTGGCTGGGGCGCTGCAGATTCACGAAGTGGCGTTGCCGCCCGGGCTGATCGCGACGTTGGTTGACGCGCCGTTGGCTGCGCGTAAGGACGCGTATGAGCGTGTGGCGACTACGGATGGCGAGGCTATCCGGCTGCGTCGGGCGGTGAAGAGTGATGATGATCTGTTCACTACGTTGTTCGTGTCGTCATACTCGCGTTATCTGGCGCGGTGGTTTGCGCATCGAGGGCTGAAGCCGAACGTTGTGATGGCGTTGTCGGTGGTCGTGGCTGTTGTTGCTGCGTTTACGGCGGCTACGGGGACTCGCGCCGGGTACGTAACGGCGGCGGTGGCGATGTACGTGTCGTTCGTGCTGGATTGCACGGACGGCCAGCTCGCGCGCTACTCGCTGAAGTTCTCGCGCGTCGGGGCCTCGGTGAGTGCGGTTCTTGATCGCGCGAAGGAGTACGCGGTCTACGCGGGGCTCGCGTTCGGTGCGGCGCATAACGGCGATGACGTGTGGCTGTTCGCGGCATTGGCGATGGGGTTGCAGACGGTTCGGCATCACCTGGACTTCGCGTTCGAGGAAGGGGCGCGGGGGCAGGTGGGGGCGGAGTCCGCGAGGGCTGAGTCGGCGGCGGATGGGGCAGGGCTGGGGGCTGGGAAGTCGGTTGAGTATTGGGTACGTAAGGTTGTTGTCTTGCCTGCCGGCGAGCGGTGGGGGTTGATTGCGGTTTTGACGGCGGTGACGGCGCCGCGTACGACGTTCGTCGTGCTGCTGGTGTGGGGGCTGGTTGCGGGTGCGTATACGACGGTTGAGCGCGTAAGGGGATCGTTGGCGGACGCGGCGCCGCGTAGTGCGCAGGCTATTGATGTGCTCTACGCGATGTCGGACATCTTTGCGCGGCCTAAGGCCGAGGTTCGGCGGCTTGGGTCTCGGCTGGGATGGTTGGTGCCGCCTACGTATCACGCGTTCGAGTACGGACTGGCGATTGCGCTTGCGGCTGAGGTGCATGGCGCGATGCCGGTCGCGTTCGTATATCTGGCTGCGGTTATGTACCACCACTACGACGTGGTGTATCGGATTCGGGACTCGGCTGTCGTGCCGCGCTGGCTTACCGTCGCGGGTGCGTTGGGGTTTGAGGGCCGGGTTGTGATTCTCGTGGTTGCGAGTTTTGTGCCGGCTACGCCTTCGCACCACCTGCTTACGTACGCGTTCGTTGCGTTGGCGGTTTACCTGTGGGGGCTGTACCTCGGCGAGTCGATGTTCTCGCAGCGGGTTAGGGCGCTGTCGGCTGTATAGGTCGGGTCAGCGGTCTAGGTACGCGAGGACGGCTAGTACGCGGCGGTTGTCGTCGTCTGAGGGCGGCAGGTCCAGCTTGGTGAAGATGTTGGACGTGTGCTTGGTGATGGCGCGTTCGGTGATGACTAGTCGCTGGGCGATGGCGGCGTTGGAGCGGCCCTCGGCCATCAGGGCTAGGACTTCTTGTTCGCGCGGGGAGAGGCGGCCCAGCGGTTCGCGGCTGCCGCCTCGGGCTAGGAGCTTGGCGATGACTTCGGGGTCCATTGCGGTGCCGCCGGCCGCCACTCGGCGGACTGCGTCGACGAATTGGTCTGCGTCGAAGACGCGGTCTTTGAGTAGGTAGCCGACTGCGCCGGTGCCGTCGGCTAGTAGTTCGCGGGCGTAGAGCTGTTCTACGTACTGGGAGAGGACTAGAACGGGGAGGCCGGGGATTTCGCGTCGCGCGGCTAGGGCGGCTTGCAGTCCCTCGTCGGTGAAGGTCGGGGGCATGCGCACATCGACCACTGCCACGTCCGGGCGGTGGTCGATCAGTGCTCTGAGCAGGGTCGGTCCGTCTTCGACGGCGGCGACGATCTCGAAGTCGTGGGCGCTTAAGAGCCTGGAGAGTCCTTCTCTCAGGAGGAAGAGGTCTTCGGCGAGGACAACACGCACGGCATCTCCAGGGCGACTACGGTCGGCCCGCCCGGCGGGCTCGCCACGGTCATCAACCCGTCGAATGTACCGATCCGGCGCTCCACTCCGCGAAGTCCGGTGCCGTCGGCCGGATCGGCGCCGCCTTGGCCGTCATCGGTGACGGTCAGTTTCAGCGTGCCGTCGACGTAGTGGAGGTCGATCCAGGCACGGCTCGCGTGGGCGTGCTTGGCGACGTTGGTGAGCAGTTCGCTCGCGGCGAAGTACATCGCGGACTCGACCGGGGCTTCCGCGCGGCCGGGCAGGTCGGCGGAGACTTCGACGGTCAGCGCGCTGTCTAGGGCTAGAGCGCGTACGGCGTCGGCTAGGCCTCGGTCCGCGAGGACTGGAGGGTGGATGCCACGGACTAGGCCGCGAAGTTCGGTGAGGGCTTTGGCGGACGCGTCGCGTGCTTCCAGCAGGAGTGCGCGGGCCTCGTCGGGGTGCTTGTCGAGCAGGGCCTCAGCGGCGCTTAGGTTCATGCCCATGGCTACGAGCCTGGCTTGCGCGCCATCGTGCAGGTCGCGCTCGATGCGGCGCAGCTCGGCGGCGGAGGCGTCCACGGCATCGGCGCGCGTTTCGGTTAGGCGGGCGACGCGCTGTGCCAGCTCGGCCGAGCGGGTTGGCTTAAGCAGCACGCGGGTCCAGCGGGCGTGCACGCGTAGCAGGGCGGGCGACACGTAGAAGCTCAGGATGATCAGGAAGCTGCCCATCACGGCCGGTACCCAACGCCAGTGGTGTGGCTGCGTAGGACGGCACCCAGCTCCACAAGCGCGCGCCGCGCTGTACGTGCACGAAGGTGTACCAGTCGTCGATGCCCGTGTGCATCAGGGTGTTCCAGATGATCGAGATGACGATCCCGTAGATGCCGTAAAACACCATGACCGCGGCGAACAGCGCGAGCGTGAAGCCGATGACCGTGTTGAGCAGGCTCCAGATGAGGTCGCGCCACGTCGCCGGGTCGCTCAGGATCCAGCGCAGCCGCTCGGCGAAGCCCATGACGCCGCGCTGGAACTTCGGCTTGGGACGGTATGGACGCGGGATTTCCACGCCCTGCCACTTGCCGGCCAGACTGCGCGCCCAGTTCGCCACGGCCCGGCAGATCGCCGTGGAGAACGGCAGCAGGAGCAGGCCGACGCCTAGGCCGATGAGCCCGATTGCGTCTACCTGAAGGACGACGAGGCCGATGTTCAGTCCGGCGATGAACGTGAGCACGATTCCCTGGACCGGGGCGAGCAGCGCACGCTGCATACGCGAGCCGGGCGGCTTGCGGATCGGGCCGGCGTCAGCCCGATCCGCTGGAACGGTGCCGACTTCACTGGTCATCGCGTGTGCCTCCTATACGTCCCCGACAGCGCCTATTCAAGCTGCCCATTCAAGCTGCCCATTCAAGCGACCATGCCGGACTCAGTCTGCGCGGCGCGTTGTCGGCGGCGCACTGGACTTACGCGGCCAGTTCGGAGGTGTAGCTAAGTACACCCTAATTGGGGGCTCAACCGCATGTCAGAGGCATGCGCGTACTCCCTAGTTTGAAGTGGGGGCCGGTGGACGGCGCCGGAGTTTCGAATCCCACAAGACGGGAGACGAACCGTGCAGCATTCGATTCAGAGACGGGGAAAGCGCAACGTGGCCGCCGCGCTGGGCGGCTGGAGTGCGCGTCACCGCAAGACGGCAGTGTTCGGCTGGTTGTTGTTTGTCGTGCTGGCGACGGTGATCGGGGGCGCGGCCGGGCAGAAGCATCTGACGGACGCGCAGCAGGGCACCGGGGACTCGGCGATAGCGCTGCAGATCCTCGATGACGCGCATATCGCGCAGCCGGCCAGCGAGATGGTGCTGGTCCACAGTGCGACGCAGAACGTGGATTCGGCGCAGTTCCACTCGACGGTGCGTGACGTCCTCGCGGCGATACAGGGCACCAAGCTGACGCAGAGCCTGCGTGATCCGTATGCGGCGTCGATGATCTCGGCGGACCGGCATAGCGCGCTGGTCGAGTTCGACATGACCGGCGACGAGAAGACCGCCGCCGACCGCGTGCAGCCGGTGCTTGACGCGGTTGCTCGGGTTGGTGCGGCGCATCCGGGGATCGCGGTGAGTGAGTTCGGCGACGCGTCGGCGAACCACTGGTTCAACAACACGCTCGGCAAGGACTTCCAGCACGCCGAGTGGACTGCCGTGCCGCTGGCGCTGGGCATTCTGCTGGTCGCGTTCGGGGCGCTGCTGGCGGCGGTGTTGCCGGTCGTGCTCTCGCTTACCGCGTTCATGGCGGCGATCGGGCTGCTCGGGCTGATCAGCCATGCTTGTTCCGGTGGACGACTCGGCCAGCTCGGTGATGCTGCTGATGGGGCTCGCGGTCGGCGTCGACTACTGCCTGTTCTACCTGCGGCGCGAGCGGGAGGAGCGCAAGGCCGGGCGCAGCAGGGAGGACGCGCTGAGCGTCGCCGCGGCGACGTCGGGTCGGTCGGTGCTGGTTTCCGGGCTGACGGTGATGGTGGCGATGGCCGGGATGTTCCTGTCCGGCATGCACATCTTCGAGGGCTTCGCGGTGGCGACGATCCTGGTCGTGGCGATCGCGATGCTCGGCTCGGTGACCGTGCTGCCGGCGCTGCTCTCGATGCTCGGCGACAAGGTTGAGCTGGGTCGGTTGCCCGGTGCGCGGCGGCGTGCGGCTCGGCGTGCGCAGAAGGTCGCGGCCGGTACGGCGTCCGAAAACGGCACAGGGGGCGGCCGGATTTGGAACGGGACGCTCGGTAAGGTCACGGCGCATCCAAAGGCCGCGATGCTTTGCTCGGCTGGGTTCCTGATTCTGCTGGCGCTTCCGGCCTTCGGGTTGCACACGGAGAAGCTGACCGTGGACCAGCAGGTGCCGCAGAACGTGCCGCTGGTGCAGACGTACCAGCAGATCAACCGGGACTTCCCGGGCGGTCCGGCGCCGGCGGACGTGGTCGTGAAGGCCTCTGACATCGGTGGACCGGCGGCCCGGCAGGCGATCACGGCGTTCCAGCAGGCGGCGCTGCGTACCGGTGAACTCGGCGATCCGCAGCACGGGGAGCCGATCAAGGTGACCGTGTACAAGTCGGCCAACGTGGCCGAGATCCAGGTGCCGCTCGCGGGGAACGGCACTGACGCGACCTCGGTGCACGCGCTGAACACCTTGCGCACGCAGGTCGTGCCGCAGACCCTGGGCAGGCTATCGGGGGCCAGGGTGGCGGTCGGCGGCGAGTTGGCGTTCGGCACCGATTTCAACAACCAGTTGCATCACTCGATCGCGCCGGTCTTCGAGTTCGTGCTCGTCGTCACCTTCCTGCTGATGCTGGTGGCGTTCCGCTCGCCGGTCATCGCGGGGACGGCGATCCTGCTCAACCTGCTGTCGGTCGGCGCGGCGTACGGCGTGATGACGGCGATCTTCCAGCACGGTTGGGGCGCCGGCCTGGTGGCCACGCACGCGCCGGGGGCGATCGAATCCTGGTTGCCGCTGTTCGTGTTCGTGGTGCTGTTCGGGCTCTCGATGGACTACCACGTGTTCGTGGTCTCCCGGATCAAGGAGGCGCGCGAGCGTGGGATGACCACCGAGCGTGCGGTGGTGCACGGTCTGCGGTCGGCGGCCGGGACGGTGACGAGTGCGGCGGTCATCATGGTCGCGGTGTTCGGAGTGTTCGGCACGCTGTCGATGCAGGACTTCAAGCAGTTGGGAGTCGGCCTAGCGGTCGCGGTGGCCCTGGACGCCACCGTCATCAGGGTGCTGCTGCTACCTGCGGTGATGATCCTGCTCGGCGAGCGGAACTGGCCGCGGTCGCTACGCCGTCGGGTCCCGGTCGGTGGCGGCGATGCCGAGTACGCCGCGCTTGGCATCGACACTGCCGGAGACGCTGGGCAGGTGCAGCCGCAGGATCGCGCCACCGTCGGGGTGGTTGGCGGCGGACACGGCGCCGCGATGCGATTCGGCGACCTGGGCGACGATGGCCAGCCCTAGCCCCGAACCCGGGCGGTCTCGCATCGAGGCCGCCCGGTAGAACCGGTCGAAGACGTGGGCCAGGTCGCCCTCGGGGATACCCGGCCCATGATCCCGAACCGTCAAGACATTGTCATTTAGCTGAACCTCGACCTCGCCGGCGCCGCCAGAGAACTTGGCGGCGTTGTCGAGCAGGTTGGCCATCGCGCGCTGGATCCGGTCCGGCACCCCGATCACCTGAGTCGGGGTCAGGGACGCGACGAACTCGACGTGCGGCCAGTGCAGCCGAGCGCGATCGATCACGTGCTCGGCCAGCGCGTTCCAGCTCAGTTCCTCGACGGCGGCGGCCGGCTCCTCGCCTCGGGCCAGCTCCACGGTGTCGGCGACCAGTCCGGTCAGGTCGTCGATGCCGGCGAGCACCGAGGCGATCAGCCGGTCGCGGTCGTCCCGGTCGAGCATCTCTATCTTGCCGAGGACCTCGATGTTGGTACGCAGCGACGTCAGCGGGGTGCGCAGCTCGTGCGAGGCATCGGCGACGAGTTGGCGCTGGCGATCGGTCGAGTCCTGCACGGCGCTGAGCATCGCGTTGAAGCTGACCGCGAGGCGACCGAGTTCGTCGCGGTCGGCGCGGTCGCCCGCGTCGATTCGGTGCGCGAGGTCGCGGGTCGCCGCGATGCGCTCGGCCGCGTCGGTCAACGCGCCGACCGGCCGCAGCGCGGTCCTGGTGACCCACCAGCCGAGGCCGCCGGCGAGCAGGATGCCGGCCAGACCGGCGCCGAGCAGTTCGAGGCCGAGATGGCCGAGCTGGCTCTCGACGTCGGTCAGCGGCAGAGCCACTTGCTCCGCGTATCCGTGGCTGAGTGGCGCGGTGACGAGGCGTACATCGACGCCCCCGAAGTTAATCGTGCGATACGACTCGGGGGCAGTGCCCGCCGCTACCGCACGATCCTGCGCGTTCACCGGCAGCGGGTCGTTCTGGTCGGCCGGGGGCAGCGGCGCGCCTGCCGCGCGGACGATCTGGAAGTAGTCGACCGAGTCGCCGAAGCGGTGACCGGGTCCGATGACGATGCTCTTGGCGTTGGCCAGGGTCGAGCCGGGCGGGGAGAACCTGACGAGCGGCGGGCGGCCGCTGCCTGCGCCACCGCCGCTTCCGCCGCGGCTGCCCTGGGCCGTGACGAAGCGCTGCATCGCCTGCACCTGCTTGTCCAGCTGCTGGTCGATGTTGCCGAACAGTTCGGAGCGCACCACCAGGTAGGCGAAGGTGACGCCGCCACCGATGCCGATCGCGACGGCGAGTGTGGCGGCAAGCGCTATCCGGGTGCGCAGCTTGAGGCGCCGAACGCGTAGCCACGCGGTGCGCAAGCGCGTCACCCCCTGCACGGACTCATTCTTTGCTCTCACGCAGGCTATAGCCGACGCCCCGGACGGTGTGGATCATGCGGGCCTTGTCACCGATCTCGGTTTTGCGGCGCAGCGTGGAGACGAAGACCTCGAGGGAGTTGGAGCCGGGGCCGAAGTCGTAGCCCCAGATCCGGTCGATGATCAATTCGCGAGTGACGACGCGGCCGGCGTTGCGCAGCAGCAACTCGAGCAGTTCGAACTCGGTCTTGGTCAGGTCGGCGCGCTTCCCGTCCCGCACGACTTGGCGCGCGGCCAGGTCGAGCGCGAGGTCGCCGCACTCGAGGGTTGGCGGCGGAGGCGGGGTCTGCTGCGCGGCTCGGCGCAGTAGCGCGTTGACGCGAGCGACCAGTTCGACGAGGGCGAACGGCTTGACCAGGTAGTCGTCCGCGCCGGCGTTGAGGCCGAAGACGCGGTCGGCGATGGCGTCGCGGGCGGTGAGCATGAGGATCGGGGTGCGGTCCTCGGCGGCGCGCAGCGCTCGGGCGACCGCTAGTCCGTCGATGCCGGGCATTGCCACGTCGAGCACGAGCGCGTCCGGCGGCGTCTCGCGTACCGCGTCCAGGGCGGCAGCGCCGTCGGCGGCGAGGGTCACGGCGAAACCCTCGAGCTTGAGCGCGCGGCCCAGCGCCTCACGCACCTCGCTGTCGTCGTCGACGACAAGCAGCCGCGCCGAGCCGTTGACCATTGGGACCCACCCCTCTAGGAAGCCTTTCCACCGATCAAAGACTGAGCGAAGTTACTGAAAGCTGCCTTAGAGGATGGCAGATGAAAGATGAGAGAAATACCGTCGCCTGGGGAAATGAGCGGTGGCGCCCGCGCAGTTTGCAGTGTGGATCTCCGCGGGCGCCACCGGATCTTGGGACCGGCGCGGGTTTCAGCCGGTAGGCGAACTGCTCGGCCGGGCTCCCGGGGACGGCAGCAGCGGCGAGCAGACCTTGAGCGCGGCGGCGACCTTCGGGTCGTTCGGGTCGAGTCCGCCGAGGTAGCGCGCCGCGTTGTCGGTCGGCCTGGCGGTCGGGAACGAGGTCGGCCGGGTAGTCGGGATGGTCACGCCCTGCTGCGTCATGCAGTTGCGGAACGCGACGAGCTGCGTGCCCCCGCGGCCACCGCCAAAGCCGCCACCGAACCCGCCGGTCGGCCGCACCGAAACGCAGGCCTGCATCGCGGCCTGCATCTGCGGGCTCTGGCTCTGGCCGCCGAAGAAGCCGCCGCCACCGCCGAAGCCGCCGGACGGACGATCCGTCGGCCGGGTGACGTCGGTGGGCCGGTTGGTCGGCCGCGCGGTCGGGAAGTTGGTCGGGATGGAGGCGCCGTGCTGCCGGAGGCAGTCGAGGTAGGCCTGCTGCGAGCCAGCGGCCGCAGCCGCGGTCGGCGTCGCGGCTGCCGCGGGCGACGTGCCGCCCGAGCTGCCGCCGCCACACGCAGCGAGCACCCCCGCGACCGCGGTGGCCACGCCGACGGCCGTGGTTATCTGGATGAGGTTTCTCATGTCCACTGCCCGCCAGTGATCTAGTTGCCGCTCGATGGGGATGGTGACGCGGATGCGCTGTTGGCGGTGATCGAGGTCGCCGTCACATTGCCGTTGTTGTCGTTGCTGCCCGAGATCACGACCGACTGGCCGGGCTTGAGCTGGGAGAGGCTGCCTGCCTGGCTTACGTTGACGGTCGTCGAGCCGGTCGTTTTCACCGTGTAGACGCTGCCGTCGGAGGCGGTGACGTACAGCGTGCCGCCGCTGACGACCGTCACTTTGCCGGTGATCGAGCCACCCCGCGCCGCGCCGCCTGTCCCGCCGGTCGCCGCCGCGGCCGCCGAATCCGCCGCCGGTGCCACCGGTCGCGCCAGCGCCGCCGCGTGCGCCGGCGAAGGAGAAGTTCGCGGCGCCACGGTTGCTCGAGCTGTTGCCCAGGTGCTTCTGGACCAGCACGCCGCCGATGAAGCCCGCGCAGATCAACGCCGCCGCGACCAGCGACGTGGTCACCCTCGGCAGCTTGACGCGCGGCGGCCGTGCAGCGAGCGCGGCGCCGAGGTCGTCGGCGCGCGGCGGGATCGCCAGCAGGTCGGCGTCCGCGGTCTCCGGCTCCAGTTCGCCTTCTTCGTACTCGGCGATGCCGTCATACTCGGTGATCGGGGAGATCTCGGCGGTCTGCGCGTCCGGGGAGGAGAACTCCGGCGCGTCCGGCAGGTCCGCCGCCGCGGCGGACTTCCTGGTCTCGAGCTCACTCATGACGTAGCGCCTCAATCGGGTGGAGTTTGGCGGCCCGGTTCGCCGGCAGCGAGCCGAAGACCAGGCCGATCACGGCGGACACACCGAACGCGAGCAGGATCGAGCTCGGCACCAGCACCGGTTTTATGCCGTCGATGGTGAAGCGGGAGCCGACCACCCCGGCGACCACGCCGAGCGCGCCGCCGACGATCGAGAGCAGCACCGCCTCGATCAGGAACTGGCCGAGGATCGCGCCGCGCGGGGCGCCTAGCGCCTTGCGGATGCCGATCTCGCGAGTCCGTTCGGTGACCGTGACCAGCATGATGTTGGTGACGCCGATCCCGCCGACCAGCAACGAGATCGCGGCGACGGCGGCGAGCAGGACGGTGAAGGTCTGCGTCGTGCTCTGCGCGGTGGATAGCAGCGAGGCCTCGTTGGTGACGGTGAAGTCCTGGGTCGTCGCGGTCACATGATGTGACTCGTCCAGCAGGCTGGTGACTTCGGCCTGCGCGGAGTTCGCCGCGCCGGAGTTGACGGCCTGCACCGCGATCTCGCTGAGCGAGCCGAAGCCGGTGAGGCTGTCCTGAACCGTCGTCAGCGGAGCGATCGCGAGGTTGTCGGGATCGTTGAACGTGCTCGCGCCGCCCTTGGCCGTCAACGTACCTATGACCGTGTAAGGCACACCGCCGAGCTGAATCGTCTGGCCGATCGGGCTGATGGTCCCGAACAGGTTCGTCACCACGGTCTGGCCGATGACGAGGACCTTGCGGTGCTGCGTAACGTCGTCGGAGGTGAACGACGCGCCGCTGGCGATGTCGTCGTTGGAGATCGGCAGATACGACGGGTACGTGCCGACGACCTGGTTGATCGTGGTCGTCGCGCCGGAGTAGGTGGCGGTGCCCGAGGTGGAGGCGACCGGGGCGACGACGCCGACGTCAGGGTCCTGGTCCGAGCTTGCCAGCAGCTGCGCGTCGGAGACCGTCAGATTCGAGACCTGACTCTGCGTGCCGGTGCGCGTAGACGCCTGCCGACCGAAGCCGCCAGCCTGCCGCGTGACGGTCAGCAGATTCGAACCGAGGGCGTTGATGCGCGCCTGCACCGCCGCGCCGCTGCCCTGGCCGACGGCTATCAGCAGGATCACCGCGCCGACGCCGATCAGGATGCCGAGCGTGGTCAGGCCGGAGCGCAGCTTGTTCGCTTTGAGCCCGCGCAGGGCGAAGCGGAAGACCTCGATGACGCGCATCAGGCACCCGACCATCCGTCGTATATGGCACCGTCTGCGCCGCCGACCGAGCCGGGCCCGTCGGCGTAACCGGTCCCGGCGGCGATGGCGGTCGCAGTACGCGGTGCGGCGTGTCGTCCCGCTTCGCCGGCGGCCATCCGCGGCGGCATTCCGTCGACTGGGGAGAGCCTGGTGTCCTCGACGATCAATCCGTCGACGAGCCGGACGACTCGCTTGGCGTGCGCCGCGATGTCCTCCTCGTGGGTGATCAGGACGATTGTCCGACCGGTGTAGTTCAACTGGTCGAACAGCGACATCACGTCAGAGCTCGACTTGGTGTCCAGGTTGCCGGTCGGCTCGTCGGCCAGCACCAGCGAGGGAGCGGTGACCAGCGCACGTGCGACCGCGACGCGTTGCTGCTGACCGCCAGAGAGCTGGTTCGGATGATGATCGATGCGGTCGCCGAGCCCGACCAGGTTCAGCGCGGCCAGCGCCCGGCGCTTCCGCTCCGCCCCGCGCACGCCGCCGTAGACCAGAGGCAGTTCGACGTTCTCGAACGCGGTCGTGCGCGCGAGCAGGTTGAAGGACTGGAACACGAAGCCGATCTTCCGATTGCGCACCAGGGACAGCTGCTTCTCGTCGAGTTCGCCGACGGAGATGCCGTCGAGCCGGTATTCGCCGGAGCTCGGCACGTCCAGGCAGCCGATGATGTTCATCAGCGTGGACTTGCCGGACCCGGACGCTCCCATGACCGCCAGGTAGTCGCCGTGCGGGACGTCGAGTTCCATGCCGCGCAGCGCGTGTACCGCGTTGTCGCCGTACCCGTACACCTTCCGTAGCTCGCTGATCCAGACGGCGCTTGGGCGGGGTGGCGCGTAGGCGTTGATGGGCTCGGTTTGTGCCTCGGTCATCCCCGGCCGCCTGCACCGGCGCCAGCGCCACCGCCGAGTGTGCCGCCGCCACCGCCGAGGCCACCGCCGAGACCGCCGAAGCCGCGGCCGTTGGTACCGGTGGTGCTGGCGGCGAGGGTGATCAGCACGTTCTGACCCTGCGTCAGGCCGCTGGTGATCTGGGTGTTGGTGGTGCCGACGATTCCGGTGGTGACCGGCGTGATGGTCTCCTTGCCGTCCGCGCCGACCACGGTGACGAGCGAGCGGCCGCCGGCCGTGGTGATCGCCGAGTTCGGCACGTAGAGCGCGTTGCTCGCCTCGGCGGTGGTGATGGAGATCGACGCGGACTGGCCGGGCCGCACGCTGGCCGGAACGCTGTCGGTCAGGCCGAGCGTGACCGCGAACTCGACGACGTTCGACACCACGGTCGAGGTCGGCGAGATCGCCTGGACCTGCGCGGCGTACGACTTGCTGTTGGCGTTGAGCGTAACCGTCGCGCCTTGACCGATCTGAACCGAGGAGACGTCGGTCTCGGAGACGTTCGCGGTGACCTGAAGCTGGCTCAGGTCGGCCATCGTGATGAACGCGGAGCTCGAGGAAGAGGACGAAGCCGAAGAGCTCGAGGAGCTGCTGCTCGACGAGGACGAGCCGGTGCCACCGCCTGCGCCTCCGCCGGTACCGGTGGAACCGGTCGACGACGAGGAGGACCCGGTCGGTGTGCCGGTTGTGGTGCTACCGGCGCTGACCGAGGTACCGACGAGCCCTGCGACGGTCAGCACGGTCCCGTTGCTCGGCGCGGTGATCACCGTGCCGGCAACGGCGGTCTGCGCGTTGTTGACGGCCGCCTGCGCGGAGGTCACGGCCTCCTGGTCCTGCGCGAGCGCGGAGGGATCGACGTAGGCTGAGTTGGCCTGCTGCGCCTTGAGCAGGTTGAGGGAGTTCTGCGCGTTGGTGACCGCGTTCTGATCCTGCGTGATCATCGATGCGGTCTGGCAGGTGGTGGTCGTGCTGCCGGTCGACCCGCCGGTGCTTCCCTTAGACGAGGTCGGTGTGCTGGTTGTACAAGCAGGCAAAGCCTGGTCGGTCGACAGCGTGTTCTGCGCGTTCGTCAGCGTCTGCTCGTCTTGGGCCAACTGCGCGTTGTTGACCGCCTGCTGCGTGTCGCTCGGACCGTTCTGCGCCTTGGCCAGGTTGTCCTGAGCGACCGTCAGCTGCTGCTGGGCTTCGGTCAGCTGGAGGTTGGCCTGCGTCGGGTCGATCTTGGCGAGCGTCTGGCCCTTGGTGACCGACTGGCCGACCTTCACGTCGATCTCGGTGACCTTCCCCGCGGCGCCGAAAGCGAGCGACGAGGTCGAGGCCAGCGCGAGATTGCCCGAGGCGGACACGGAGGCGATCACGGTTCCGCGTTGGACGGCAGACGTCCGAGTGTTGCCGGCGCTGGCGGCAGTTGCCGGGCCGACCGTCGCGTATGCGACACCCGCACCGGCCAGCACGAGCGCGGCGAGCGAGCCGTTGAGCACGAGGCGGCGGCGGGAGGACTTGAGCGGCGTCATGGCCCGGAGTGTTGGCGGGCAGCCTGAAGGCAATGTGAAGTAGAGAGGGATTGCTAAGGATTCTCATCGTCCGCTCAGCGAACTGTTACCCGGCCATTACAAAGGGCGGTTTTCGAGGTGCGGCCGGGCGGTAAGACCCGTTGTCAGAGCGGGTTTCAGAGCAGAACGCCGGTGGCGAAGAAATCCTTCAGCGAGTTCTCATAAGGCGCGATGTCGATGCCCTGCTCGGCAAGCCAACCGTCATCGTAATAAGTATGTGCGTACCGCTCGCCGCCATCGCACAGCAAACTGACGACGGAACCCTGCACGCCGGCTGCGCGCAGCTCGGAGATGATCCGCAGCGTGCCCCACAGATTCGTGCCGGTCGAGCCGCCGGCTCGGCGTCCGGTGCGTTCGGCGAGCATGCGGACGGCGGCGATCGACGCGGCGTCGGGCACCCGGATCATCCGGTCCACGATGTCGGGCAGGAACGACGGTTCGACCCGGGGACGGCCGATGCCCTCGATCCGCGAACCGCGTCCGGTGGTGAAGTCCGGATCTTGATTCGCCCAACCGTCGAAGAACGCGGAGTTCTCTGGATCCGACTACGCACAGCCGCGTCGACAGCCGCCGATAACGCACGTAGCGGCCGATCGTCGCGCTCGTACCGCCGGTTCCCGCGCCGACCACGATCCAGCTCGGCACCGGATGGCGTTCCTTGGACAGCTGGCCGTAGATCGACTCGGCGATGTTGTTATTGCCGCGCCAGTCGGTGGCCCGCTCGGCGTCTATATGAAGGCGGCAAGATCTTTTCCTTTGAACTGCGTGTGGCGTGACCAGCCCAGGCATCGAGAGCCCCCGCCTCAAGCCAGAGGACGTGGGTGCTCTGCCATACTGTGCGCATGGCTTGGCTCCCGTTCATTCTCATCTGCGCCGCGCTAGGGGTCGCGGGTGTACTCGGACCTCCGTACATCAGCTCACGCGTGGAGATCGCGAAGTACAACGCCGAGCGCGCACAGGCCGAGTTGCTGACGGCGAAGCTTGAGGCGATCCAGTACGAGGGTGTGGACCTTGAGACTCTTCGTGCGCTCGGCGTACTGAAGGACTAATGCAAACGCAGAGAAGCCCTTACCTCTCCCACAGGAGGTAGGGGCTTCGTCGTATACAAGAACGGCCCCCGCCGAAGCGGAGACCGTTCTCTGCTCTCCCTGGCTGAGCTACGGGCGCCATCAGTGGCGTCCGGCAGGATTCGAACCTGCGACCGTTGCGGAGGCGGGATTTGAACCCGCGACCTGATGCTTATGAGGCATTCGAGCTACCCGGCTGCTCCACTCCGCTGTGACGCCGCCAGGTGTTTCATGAAGGGATCACCAACCCCGTCCACGAGCTCTCCTCGGGCACCATGCCCGGCGGCTACTTCGAGCTTCTCGTGGTCCATGGAGGAGGTGTTAGGGCGCCGCTTCGCTCTTTTTGTTAGGCAATGCGCAGGGCATGGATCACCCATCTGGACTAACGCCCCGTCATCTGGTACCTGCGGTCTGCCAGCTACCTAAACTCAGCGTCATGACGAGTAGACAGAACTCGGACGAGCCAACGCCCGCCGGTGTAGCCAAGATGCTGGACGCACTGATGCGCCTTGAGTATGCCAGGGAGGGGACGGAATGGGTCCTGGATCTTGAGCGCTTCGCGAACGAGGCAGGCGTCCACATCGACGCGGACAGCTACTCGTTCGTAGCACGGCGCCTTATGGTCATCATCGGCCCGGACCGCCGAGCAGCTCCAGCGCAGGAAGGAGCAGGAGATCTTCCAAGCGCTGTTGCTGCTGGCGTGTCGGTTCTACAAGAGCGCTGTCACACTTGGCATCGATCCCGAGAGTCTATAGATCAGACACGAAAAACAGAGCCCAGCTCACGTGAGCTGGGCTCTCTGCTTGTATCTGTATTTTTTGTTGTTGGAACCCCGTGGCCCGCCCGAGCCTACGGCCGCGGAAGCCGTCTAGCGCACGGAAATCGGGCGGGCCACTCCATCCCCCCAATCACGGCCGGATCCGGGGGGTCAGAGCCGGACCCGGCTGGATGGTGGCCGCCCCCGGGTGGGGTTTGGAGGCAGCCACTGAGAAGAAGTATGCCTACGCGCAAGAGGTGCCGTCGATTCGCGCAAGCGCGGCATACGCGAGAGCGAGGGAAAATCAGCGCAGGTTGTCCTGTTGCCTGCTCACCCATGTCAAAGCTCGAAGACGGCGCTGCGCTGGATTCACCCGTTCGGCCTAGCGATCGGACCCCGGACATGGCGAGACCCCGGGGAGTAGCCTTCCCCGGGGTCTCTAGTGTCAATAGGCTGATTACAAGTCAGCTGGTGGCCTTCTAGGCTGTCACCGGAATGACGCAGTCATATGGTCACGCCGACGGCGTTTAAGACGGCTGATCAGTTTCACGGCGCCGCAGCTTGCCATTAGCAGAGCCGAGCATGTGGCGCTCGGCCCCGGATTCGAACCAGGATCGCGGACGTGGGATGTCAGCCGCCGGTCGAGACGGCGATCGACTGCAATGAGGAGATTAGAGCGAGAACTTGAGTCTGGGTTGCCCTCGGTGTGCCTCTTCCATTGGGCTACAAGGGCTCGTGGCGCCCTCGGGAGGACTCGAACCTCCACTGAAACCGAGCGCTGCTGAAGCTAAGTCATGAGATTGAGTCTGTGCTCTGGGTGAGACCTTAGCTGAAGAGGTAGTCGAAGACAAGATCTCCGACGTGCTGGTCGGTGACAGTGGTCTGGTTGGCTTCCTCGCGGGCCATCTTCACGGCGGCCTGAAGCTTCTCGACGCGGTCGATGAGTTCGTTGACGCGGTCCTTCGGGAGGGCGCCAGTGAACTCGACCGCGTCCAGTAGCCGACCGGGATGTCCTTGTAGTACACCTCGACCTGCGCCGGGTGGCGGTCGGTCGCCTCGGCCTTGACGTGGTTGCGCGGGATCTTCTTGGTCTTGATCGTCTTGACCGGGTCCGTGCGCCATGTGGCGCTGGACGGGTCGTGCGTCCAGTTCTCCGCGGGGTCGTGCACGGGCAGCTTGCGCACGAAGGTGAGGATGTCCGCGAGGTTCTTCTCCAGGAAGAGCAGGAAGGTGACGGGGACGCCCTTGAGCAGGACGGCGCCGTCGATGACATGTCCGCCTTCGCCACGCAGTTCGCCGTGTCCTTGTTGCCGTCACGTCGAACAGGCGCGTGAGCACCTTGGCAGCCTCGCCCAATGCTTCCTCGGCCTTGATCTGCACGAGCGTCGACTCGGGCGGCAGCTGCTCGCCGTCGTCGAACTTGGGCTCGTAGACGCGGGTCAGGCCCGAGAGGGGCTGCGGCTTCTGCAAGAGGTGGTGCAGAGCGGTGAAGCGGTCGTGCGCCGTGGACTTGGCGCCGCTCTCTTTATGGCAAGTATCTGATTGAGCTTCGTCATCCTGATTCCCAAAGAAAAGCCGGACGCAGCGTGGGGTCTGCGCCCGGCACTGTTGTCTGATGACGCCGGCTATCAGAGAGTTGTCTGTACTGGCCTGATTGCTGCGTCCGCTAGGCCGTACGGGTGATCAGGTTGCCATCTGCTTCGTCTTGCGTGCCGCCTTCTCGGCAGCAGCTCGGGCTTCCAGGTGCGCCGGTAGTCCTGGAACCGCGCCTTCGCGATCACCGAGCGGTCCGGTGATCGCAGCACGATGCCCTCCGCCTGTCCCAGGAGGCCCTCGTCCAGGGCTACCCGCGTGATCGGCAGCATCTTCTCCAGCCACGCGTAGGTGTCCTCGATTGTCCTTGGCACGAAGAACGGGGTTGAGGGAACCAGGCCGAGGCGAGGCGTCAGGGGGATGCCCTCAGCTGCGGCGGCGCGTTCGAGGAGGAACTCGCTCGCCCACGCCTGGCCACCGTGCTCGCGCCAGGAGGCGATCTGCTCACGCTCCCAGTCGAGCACGTCCGTCGGGACGAACGCGAGGTCGAACATGCGGTAGCCGACGGCGTCCCCCGAGGTGTACTGCTGGAGGCGCTCTTGGCGCTCGTGCCCTTGCCGTAGACCTCCAGGAAGAACACCATGATGTCGCTGAGGTTGGAGGCGCCCAGCTTCTCGGCGACAGGGCTCAAGGTCTCGACGACGCGCAATTCCGTGTTGTAGACGCGGTCGCCGCGGGCGGTGAACAGGTCCTCGCGCGAGCCGATGCACCAGTCGCCGTCGGGCATCAGGATGATGCGCGCGTTCGTGCCGTCGACCTTCTCGGTGAGGACGACGTCGCCCTCGAAGGCGATCGGTTCCTCTTGGAGGATGCCGCGTTCGCCGAGCTTGTGATAGGTGGGTATGTGCGGGTACTTGGTCGCTGAGTTGAGCTTGTCGAAGTCCATGGGGGAACGATGCCTCACACT
>CAVQPP010000088.1:0-4497 GCA_963714445.1 uncultured Actinomycetota bacterium | reverse complement strand
CGCATCGGTTTTCTGACTCCCGGAACCGCAGTCTGGTTCAGCGGCACGTCCGCCCAAGGCGCCACGTCACTGCTCCTGGCCGCGGACGGCAGCCTCAGCATCCGCAACGGCACCGCAGTGCTCTGGAACGCACCAATAGCAACGCACCTCTGGCCACTGAATGACGGTCAGGGCCGCACCGCCGCCGACTCCGGTTTCGTCGGCGGAGCGCCCGGGACGCTCGACACCGTCGGCGTGTCGTGGCCGTCGTCAAGCTACGTGACCTTCGCCGGATCCACTCGCATCGCCACCGCCGGACCGGTGCTGGACACCACCAAGAGCTTCACGGTCTCGGCCTGGGTCAACCTCGCGACGACCGGCAGCGCCCAGACGATGCTGGTCCAGCAGGCGACCACCAACTCAGCGTTCTACCTCGAGTACAACGGCTCCACGTGGCAGTTCGCGATACCGACCGCCGACACCACCACACCGCCGATCACCCGGCTCACCTCCGCCAACCCGGCCGTGGCCGGCGCGTGGACCCACCTGACCGGCACCTACGACGCGACCAGCGGACGGATGACGCTCTACGTCAACGGCGTCCCCAACTCCACCGGCACCGTCGCCAACTCCATCGCCAGCACCGGAATCTTCGCGATGGGCCGCGGCTTCTGGGGCGGCGTCGTGAACAACCGATTCAAGGGCTCCCTAGCGGATGTGCGGGTCTTCCAGCAGGCCGTATCGGACAGCCAGGCCGCTGCGATGTACCAGAGCAGCACCTTCGCCAAGCCCGCGGTCCCCGGTATCGCCGGCGCCCTGATGTTGTCCGACACCCCCTCCGCCAACCCCAACCAGCAAGTCTGCCTCGACGACCTGAACGGCAGCCTGGCCAACACCACCACCGTCATCGACTCCTTCGCCTGCAACGGCACCTGGCCCCAGGCCTGGCAGTTCGCCGCCGACGGCACGATCCGCATCATGGGCCCCAATCCGGCGACCCCGCCGAACAAGTGCCTGGACACCGGCGGTGTCAACACCCAGGGATCCAAGGTCACCCTCTTCGACTGCCAGCCGGGCAACGGCAACCAGCAGTGGATCGCCGTGCCCTCGACCAGCGGCCCGGGAAAGATCTCCCTGCAGAACCCGCTGACCGGTCTGTGCCTCGACAACACCAACAGCGATGCCGACAACACCACCCCCTTCCAGCTATACGCGTGCACGGACACCGCGAACCAGCACTTCGCCCCGCCGACCACAGCAGGAATGAACCAGAAGGCCGAAGGCGAGTCCCTGTGGGGATCCGCCACCAGCGGCACGATGCAGGTCCAGACCGGTAGCGAGTACTCCAACGGCGCCCAGCAGTTCCTAGGCAGCACCGCCGCCGGATCCTCGATAACTCTGAACATGTATGTCGCCAACGCCGGCAGGTACGCCGTTACACCCGTGATGACCAAGGCCACCGACTACGGCACCGTCACCGCGAGCGTCGACGGCGGCGCAGCACTGCCATTCACCTTCGACGGCTACGGCACCGGCATCACAACCCAGCAATTCGACTTCGGCGGCGAAGTTACCCTCACGCCAGGAATGCACTCGTTCACCTTCACCGTGACGGGAACGAACGCCGCTAGCACAGGCAACCGCTACAACGCCGGCATCGACACCCTCATCCTCCAACCCACCGCCCGATAGCCCGACCACCAGAAACAAGACGCCCCGGTTTACTCGGAACCATTCCGAGTAAACCGGGGCGTCTTAACGTATTGTGACCTGCCGGGGCAATCCCTCGCGCGCCCTTACGCGGGCTTGTACGCCCTGATCGTCACGAACTCGCGGATGTCGGGGTCGGCCGCCTCGCGGTCGGCCGCGGCCATCGCCCGCTCCTTGACGGAGTCCATGAACTCGGCGGCGCCGTCCATTCCCTTGCCCGCCGCGATGGCCTCGCAGGCCGCCCAGGTGAACAACGGGACATGCTTCGGCGCAATCGGCTCCTGGTTGACGAATCCGGCCTTGGCCAGCGCGTCCGTCAGCGAAGCGGCGGTGAACAGGATCAGATGGCGCGGCTCGATGCCAACCCAGTGGACCCCGTACTCGGTGTGGCCGAGCGAGTCGATGTTGGGCGTGTCCACCCAGATCCAGCCGCCGGGCTTGAGACGCCGGTAGCAGGCTTCGAGCAGGACACGCGGATCGTATACGTGCTCGATCACGTGGCTCATCGTGATGCCGTCGAACTGTTCGTCCTCGCCGATCGACTCGATCGTGCCGTTGCGTACGTCCAGGCCCTTCGAGCGTCCCGCCGCGACGGCCTTCTCGTCCAGGTCCACGCCGACGACGTTCCATCCGCACGTGCGGGCGAAGTCGAGGAACTCGCCGCTGCCGGAGCCGACATCCAGCAGTCGCTGGCCCGCCTTGGGCTTCGGCAGGTTGCGGCACTGCCAGTCGATCGTCGCCGCCCACTCAGGCATCAGACGCGGCACCAGGGCGCCGAGTACACGAAGCCCCGGGCGGTCCTTCGACCCGAAGCGCAGGTTGCGGTAGCCGTTGGTGACCATCAGGCGCAGCGTCGCCATCATCCCGACCGTCGCGGGAGTGCTCGACGAGTGCGTGTAGTAATTCTGGTACGCCAAACCGAGCGTCTCCGGCGTGGGCATGGGGTCGAGGTAGCCCGAACGACACTGCGCGCAGCGGTAGAGCGTCCATTCGCCGGGAGCCGACAAGTAGACCAAATCGGTCAGGTCCTTGTGGACCAGTTCCCGCTCCGAACTGCCGCACAGCGGGCACGACGCGACGGACTGGAGCCCGTCGGCCGGCCAGGAGCCAAGCTTCACGTTAGGCGGCATGTCGGCAGGTCCTCAATCATTCCTCGCTGGAAGTACCGCAGGACACCCTACTCGGAGATCTGGACTCTCCCGTCAGCTTTCACACCACTGACCGCTCGCCCGGGCCGGTGGGCGCTCTGAGTCAGACCGCTCGACGCCGACGCGACCCGTCAACGCTCTAGGACGTCAGCATTCTGCCTAGGCGGCGGGAGGAGATGGCCAGGCCGACGGCGCCGAGGATGGCCAGGTACGCGGCGCGGCCGATTACTTCGGGAGCGACGGTGCCTAGCATCAGACCCCGCACGATCTCGATGCCCTGATAAAGAGGAGTCGACTCGACGAAGATGCCCAGAGGTGGGCAGAGCTTGCGGCGGCGGCCCGACGGTCATGACCCCTGCCGGTGTGCTGCACCCCCCTGGCCTCTGCGCGGCGCGCCTGCGGAGCGGTCGCCGGCTTGGCGCACGCTGCTGTCCACCAGCGCCTGCTGCACCTGATCAGGCAGGCCCGGCACGCTCGGCAGGGGCGAGTTCTGTCCGCCGGGACGCGCTCGCATGCCGTCTACGACCAAGGTGAGGTAGCGGCGCCAGAGTTCCGGTTGGCCGATATGGTCGGTGACCGCGGCGATCATCAGCTGGAGGACTGGCAGGTCAGACGGCAGCAGGTCTGGTCGCAGCGTGCCCTGTGCCTGAGCCTTTTCCACCAGTCGGTCGACGAGCGGGGCGACTCGCGCGGCCATCTGGGCCTGGCGCTGCGGGCCGCGGCCGGTGCCGAGCATGACCTCGCGCAGTCCGCGGTCCAGGGCCTGGATCTCGCACACCCGCTCCAGGGCGGTGACCAGTCCGGTCCAAGCGTCCTCGTGTTCGAGGGCTTCGCGCGCGTATGTCTCGACCGTGTTGACCATGTCGGCGAACAGCGCGTCGACCAGTTCCTCCTTGTCGGAGAAGCGGCGGTAGACGGTCCCGACGCCGAGACCCGCGTAGTGCGCCACGTCGTTGAGCGTGGCCGCTACGCCCCGCTCGCGAAACACTTCGCGGGCGGCAGCGAGGATGCGCAGCCTATTCAACTCGGCGTCCCGGCGCAGCCGCGGCCGGATGGCGCGGTCAGCGGGCATCGGACGGTCACCTCAGCGGCCAGGCGGTGGGGCGTTAACCGACTCATCATAGTGCCCCGCCCGCCACGGCGATCACTTTCGCGGCGCCTGGCCGGCCGTCGTCCGCTGTCACCGGTCTCGCAGGTCCTTGACGCGCTGGAGTTTCCCGGCGGAGCGCTCCAGCGTGTCTGGGTCCACGATCACCGTCTCGACGGTGACCCCGATGCCGTCCTTGACCGCCGCGACGATCCGCGCGGCAGCCAGGGCACGTTGCGCGACGGCAGCACCGGGATGGGCCTCGGCACGGATCGTCAGGTGGTCCAACTGCCCCCGACGGGTCAGCTCCAGCTCGAAGTGCGGGGCGAGGCCGGGCGTGCGCAACACGATCTCCTCGATTTGGGTGGGGAACAGGTTGACGCCGCGCAGGATGATCATGTCGTCGCAGCGTCCGGTGACCTTCTGGATCCGCCGGAACTGCGGCCGGGCCGTGCCGGGCAGCAGCCGGGTCAGATCACGGGTCCGGTACCGGATGATCGGCAGCGCCTCCTTGGTCAGCGAGGTGAAGACCAGTTCGCCCAGTTCCCCAGGCGCCAGCACCACGCCTGTGTC
>CAVQPP010000087.1:0-4258 GCA_963714445.1 uncultured Actinomycetota bacterium | reverse complement strand
GGCGGCTCGATCCGGTTCGTCGGCCGCGACATCAGTGCCCTGCCGACGCACCGGATCGCGCGCCGCGGGATCGGCTATGTGCCGGAGGACCGTGTCGTTTTCGCCGGACTGACCGTCGCGGAGAACCTGCGGCTGGCCGAGCCCGCGCGCTCGGAACCGCGCTACGACTTCGTGCACGAACTCTTCCCGGTGCTGAAGGAACGAGCACGGCAACGCGCCGGAACGCTCTCCGGTGGCGAACAGCAGATGCTCGCACTCGGCCGCGCGTTACTCGGCCCGGCGCGACTGCTGTTGATCGACGAGCCGACCAAGGGCCTGTCGCCGAAGTTCACCGCGATGGTCGCCGCGGCGCTCGGACGCATCGCCGAGCAGGTGCCGATCCTGCTGGTCGAGCAGAACCTAGCCGTCGTGCGCAGGACGGCGCGCGACGCGGTCGTGCTCGACATGGGACGCGTCGTGCACACCGGCGACGCCCGGGAACTGCTTGCCGACCCGAGTCTGACGAACCGGCTGCTGGAGTCTCGGCTCCAGCGGCGGTGCCAGTGCCCGTGTCGCCGGACGGAGGCGCTTCATGAGTACCTTGATACTGCTGACCGCCACCGGCCTTGGGCTCGCGGCGCTGTACTTCCTCGTCGCCTCCGGCCTGTCGCTGATCTTCGGCCTGATGGACGTGCTCAACTTCGCGCATGGCGCGTTCGTCGCCGTCGGCGGCTACGCGGCGTGGACCGTGGCCGATCGCGTCGCCGGCACGTTCGGGCTCGGCTGCGCGCTGATCGTTGCTGTCGCCTCAGGGGCCGCACTCGCCGCACTCACCGAGCTGCTGATCATCAGACCGCTGTACTCGCGCCCACTGGATCAGGTCCTGGCGACCGTCGGGCTCGGCCTCGCGATTCCCGCGCTACTGCAAAGCATCTGGGGCGCCGATCCGCGCACCTGGGCTCTGCCGCAGTGGCTCGGCGGCACCGTCGGGCTGCTCGGCGCACGCGTGCCGACCATTCGCTTCGTGCTGGTCGCCGCAGCTCTCGCGCTGCTCGGCGGGCTGCACCTGCTGCTCTCGCGCACGCGCGCCGGGCTGGTCGTGCGCGCGGGTGTGGAGAACCGCGAGATGGTCGCCGCGCTCGGCATCGACGTTCGCCGGGCGTTCACCGGCGTCTTCGCACTCGGCGGAGCGGCCGCCGGGCTCGCCGGAATGCTTGACGGCCTGTACCAGGGCTCGACTTCTCCCGGCGACGGCACGTCGCTGCTCATCTTCGCGTTCGTAGTCGTCGTCCTCGGCCGGATGGGTTCGCTGGTAGGCACGGCGGTCGCGTCGGCGGTCGTCGGGCTGACGCAGCAGTTCGCGAATTACCTCTCGCCGAGCCTCGGCGACGAGTCCGTCGTCATACTGCTCGCCGTGGTGCTTCTGTTGCGGCGGCGCGACCTTAAGGGCAGGCCCGCGTGACGTCATTTAGGTCAATTAGAACGCTAATACGCAGCCGAACCGTGGTCGCGCTGCTCGTTCTGGCGCTGCTCTATGCGATCCCTTACTCGACGCTCCACATCCCCGGCGTGTTCGACGGACCGGTTGACTCGCCTGGAGTGCTGCAACTGCTCGCGGTCTGCCTCGTCTTCGCAGGGCTCGCACTCAGCTATGACCTGCTGTTCGGGCACACTGGCCTGCTGTCTTTCGGCCACGGACTGTTCGTCGCCGGCGGCATGTACGCCACCACGATCCTGGTGGACCACGCCGGATTCGGCCTGATGACTGCCGCCGTCGCGGGACTCGCCGCCGGTCTCGCGGCGGCGGTGCTGCTCGGCGCGGTGGCGTTGCGCGTGGACGGCATCGGCTTCGCGATGGTCACGCTCGCCTTCGGGCAGGCGGTCTCGCTGCTGGTGATTTCCGGCTCGCCCGCGCTGACCGGCGGCGAGCAGGGTCAAACGCTGAACGCCGCGTCCGTCCCGGCCGCGCTTTCGGGCATCCGCAACACGGCGAACCTCTACTGGCTCGCGCTCGGCTACCTCGCACTGTGCGCTGCGGTCGTCTGGTGGCTCACGACTTCCGTGCCCGGCCGGATGATGCGTGCGGTCAAGGAAAACGAGCAGCGCGTGGAAGTGCTCGGCCTCAATCCGTACCTGTTCAAGCTGCTCGCGTTCGTGGTCGCCGGACTGCTGGCGACCGGCGGGGGAGTCGTTTACCTGCTGCTGCTCGGCGGCGCGACGCCATCCGTGACCGGCTCCGATTTCACGCTCGGCCTGCTGGTGATGGTCGTGCTCGGCGGTTCGGGCGGACGCTGGGGCGTGATCGCCGGGGGCGTGCTTTACGCCTACGCGGACCAGTCGCTCACCCGACTTTCCGGCTCCAGTTCGGTGGCCGAGCTACCCGGCGTGTTGCGCGGACCGCTGCAACAGCCGCTGTTCTGGCTCGGCGCGTTGTTCGTGGCAGTGGTGTTTTTTCTACCGGGTGGCCTCGCCACGTTGCCTGACCGGCTTCTGGCCTCGACGATGCAATTGCGAACGCGAGGACGGCGGACGAGAAGGGAATCCGCGCGTGGTTGATTTCCGCAGTTTCGAGGAATACCAGATCGCCGTTCCCGGCGGTGATCTGGCGGTGGTGCACTGGCCGGCGGCGCGTCCCCGACGCGCCGACAGCCGTGCTGGTCCACGGCATCACCGCCAACGCACTCGCCTGGGCCGGCGTCGCCGAGGCCGTGGCCGGCCGCGTCAATTTGCTGGCGCTCGACATGCGCGGACGCGCGTATTCGCGCGACGTCGCACCACCACCGCAGTGGGGTCTGGACACCGACGCGCAGGACATCATCGCGCTGCTCGATCACGCGGGCCTCGACGCTGCGCTGGTCGTGGGTCACTCCCTCGGCGCATTTGTCGTATGCACGGCAGCCGCGCGCTACCCCGAACGCGTGCGTTCCATCGTCGCGCTCGACGGTGGCGCGCGATACGGCCTACCGCCGGACATGGACCCTGACGAATTGCTCGAACTCACCGTCGGCCCCGCGATTCAGAAGCTGCGGATGACGTTCGCCGACGGCGAGGCGTACCTGGACTTCCACCGCGCCCATCCGTCCTTCGTCGACAACTGGAGCCCGCAACTGACCGCGTATCTCGCGCGGGACACGTTCTGGCTGCCCGACGGCCAAGTAGTCTCGTCGTGCATCGAGGCGGCGATACGCGCGGATGGCCGACAGCTGATCGTGGACGAATTCGTCAACGACGCGATCAACTTGCTGACGTGCCCGGTGACGCTGCTTTACGCGCAGCGCGGCATCCTCAACCAGCCGCAGGGCTTCTATAGCGACGAAATACTCGACGCGGCCGGGATCGACCGATCTCGAGTCGCGACCGCGCTGATACCGGGCACCAACCACTACACGGTCGTCGCGCCGGGCATCGGCGCGAATACGGTCGCTGAGGCGATACTCGCGCACGTCGGCGTCGCGGCCGAGCGTGCCGGTGGCGGTGTGCCACGGCGCAGCGCGGCATGAAGTAGAGCCCGCACACATGATGGCCGCGCGGAGATAGCCCTAAGGTCACGGCAAGCGGCGTTAACAGCGTGATATCCGTGAATTTCACGCTGTGACGGCGGATTGGCGCGCACGTCGCGCCGCATTACGCCTGCCACCGCCGCGTCGAACCCACTCGGCGAAAGGCTTTCCCGTGCAACCGATGACGTTTGCGCGCCGCCGACCGAACCGCGCGATCCCCGCGATCAGCGTGACGGCCGTCGTGCTCGCCGTGCTCACCGCGTTTCTCGTCGCTATCGGCTCCGGCCAGCAGGCGGGCGCGGCGGCGTCGCTGACCCAGGTTTCGAACTTCGGCTCGAACCCGGGCGCGTTACAAATGTACGAATACGCTCCGGCTTCGGCCGGTACAAACGCCCCGCTGGTGGTCGCCCTGCACGGCTGTACCCAGCAGGCGTCCGACTACTACAACGACTCCGGCTGGCCCAAGTACGCGGACGAGTGGGGCTTCGACCTGGTCTTCCCGCAGCAGACCTCGTCGAACAACTCGCTCGAGTGCTTTGACTGGTTCACCTCTTCGGATGACACCCGGGGCAACGGCGAAGCCGAGTCTGTCATCCAAATGGTCCAGTACATGCAGGCGCACTACTCGATCAACGCCTCGCGCATCTACGTCACCGGCCTGTCCGCCGGCGGCGGCATGACGGCCGACCTGCTTGCCGACTACCCGGACGTCTTCGCCGCCGGATCGGTCGACTCCGGCATCCCCGCGCAGTGCGCCACCGGCGGATCAAGCACCGCAG
>CAVQPP010000086.1:0-3211 GCA_963714445.1 uncultured Actinomycetota bacterium | reverse complement strand
GCTGGCCCGATGATCGGACAGGTGATCGTCGACATCACGATGTCGCTCGACGGATACGTCACCGCGCCCGGCGCGGACATCGACCACGGGCTCGGAATCGACGGCGAGCCCCTGCACGCCTGGGTGTTTTCCGGCACGCCCGAGGACGGCGCGATCCTCGACGAGGGGATCGCGCGCACCGGCGCCGTGATCATGGGCCGCCGGTTGTTCGACGTCGTCGACGCCCCGCGCGGCTGGAACGAGTCGATCGGCTACGGCGCCGACCGCAACGCGCCGCCACCAGTGTTCGTACTCACCCACCAGCCGCCGGCGACCTGGCGGCTCGGCGAGCGCTTCACCTTCGTCACCGACGGGCCGCGCAGCGCCCTGGATCAGGCCCGCGCGGCGGCCGGCGAGAAGGACGTCGTGGTCATGGGCGGCGGCGCCGTCTGCCACGAGTTCCTCGCCGCGGGCCTGGCGGATGTCCTCAACATCCACCTCGCGCCGATCGTGCTCGGCGGCGGCACGAGGCTGTTCCCGGCGCACGACGCGAAACGGCTGCGACTGGAGCAGATCGGCATCGTCACCACCCCGACGGCCCACCACCTGTCCTACCGAGTGACCCGCTAAGCCAGCCGGAGGCTCGCGCTCGTGTGCCCACGCCGCGATCTCCCCGGCGACTGGCCGGAGAGTCAAATCGACGGGTGGGATCGACGAAACACCCCGGATACCCGGGCCCCACCGAGGTGGACCTTGATCGTGCGCGGCCACCGGTTCAGATGCCCGGCGATCATCGCAGCCACCCGGCCCTGACGCCGCAGCGCGTGCGCCCGCTCGTCCTCATCGCGCGAGAGCACCGATCTCTCTCGCCGCCACCGGCCACGACCGGTCACTGCCCCCGACGATCAACCCCACCAACCCCGACAGATCACAAACCACCCGAACGTGCACTCGACCCGAGCAGCGGACATGCAATTTCGGGGCTCTGGCGCGCATCACGTGGTGATCACGGCGATTCGGCGAGGACGAGGGTGCGCGGCAGGGCGAAGGGGGCGCGGCCGTAGCATCTTCTTTTGATCAGCTTCACGCGTGTGACGTGCCCTTCTGACCACGCCGGAGTTCCAGGGCAGGGAGAGTCCTGCGACGACGGCGTCCCGGTCGTTCCGCAGGAACGCTGCGAAGCCCTGGATCGGGCGTGATCCGGTCTGGAGCGCGCGCCGGGTCCACCCGGTCAGGTCGGCGCGGCCGGTGCGTTGGCGCAGGATCGTGTGCAACGCGTCGGCCAGTGATCATCACGTGATGCGCGCCAGAGCCAACTTCGGAGAGCCGCATCACTCGTTGATGCTGCTAGAAAAGGGTGCGAGATAACTCGGATGGTGGCGAGTACGGCGAGCACTGCGTGCCGGCTGTCACATGGCGTCGGGCTCGGGTCTCTTGCTGCGTAGCCGGAATCCGCCGGTGACGGTTGCCGTCCCGGGGCGTGTCTTCGGCAGCTCGGACTTGGCCTCGCCGCGGAGGATGGCCTCGGATATCTCGGGCAGCCGCTGTACCGAGTCCTGCGCGATGAGTTCGTGCGCCGCCATCATCCTGATGAGCGTCCCCCGCAGCACTCCCGGCTCTTGATTCAGTGTCCCCAATGCCAGGGCCGCCGTATCGGTCTGCTTGTCCAGAAGGCTGAGAAGGACGTGCTCGACGCCGACGTACCCCTCGGCGCTGTCCGGCGGAAGGTACGTGGCGTTCCCGAGTTCGATGCTCCACCGGAACGCGCGCACCAGGCTGAGCCGCGCCTCCTCGGCCACGGGGATGTGGCCGACCACCTCATACTTGCCAGGGCGCGTCACGGCCTCGATTGCATCGCGTACCTTCTCGCCGGTGTCGATGCCCACTGAGCCCAGGGCCTGGACGCCGACGTTGTCTCCGGCCTCCACCACGCCGAGCAGGAGATGCGCCGTGTTGATCTGGCGGTGGCGCGACTGACGCGCACCCTCCTGCGCGAGGACCAGGGCACGGCGCGCCTGTTCGGTGTACAGCGCGAACATCACGGATCTCCTCGGTCGGCCGGGGCAGCCCACGCACTGGCCGGAGCCGCTGCTCGGAGAGTACCGCCAGGAGGTCATCCCGAGGTGGTCGTTTCGTCCTGCTGGGCCCGGAATCAGGATTTCGTCGACCGACAGCTCGCCCACGGTAACTCGGTTCGGTCAGGCTACGACCTGATACTCGCTAGTGACGCCGCCGAGGATCGGTCTTCGACGGACGCGCGCCGTACCCAGGTCGAAGACGGCGGCAGTGGGCGTTTGCGCTGCGTGCTCGGGTACGCGCTGATCGATGCCCTGGTGTGGTCTGGCGGTGTTGTAGTGCGCAGTGGGCGCGACTCCACCTCACCCACGACCACGCACCCCGCTTCGACCAACCGGCGGCGACCCATGTCCGACCTACGCGTACTGTGCCTGCACGGCTACCACGGCAGCGGCGCGATCGTGCGCGACCAGATGGAATCGCTCGTCGCCTCCCTGCCCGCGAACATCGAGTTCGTATACGTCGACGCACCCTCATTGGCCACCGGAGGCTTCGGCTGGTGGCACGAGGGCTTCGACGGCTGGGAGCGCACCCGCGACTGGGCGGTCGAGCTGATCTGCGCCGGACCCCGGTTCGACGGGATCTTCGGCTTCAGCCAAGGCGCGGCGCTGGCCGGTCTGCTCAGCGCGGTTCAGGAGAGCAGCAGCGCCCTACCGCAGTTCCGCTTCGATTTCGCCGTCATGGTCAGCGGCTTCACCAGCGACCGGCCACAACACACGGAACTGCTGCAGCACAAACTCACCACCCCCTCCCTCCACGTCATCGGCCGCAGCGATTTGATCGTGCCCCGCAAAGACTCACTGCGCCTGGCCGGCCGGTTCGCGAACGCGCTGATCATCGAACACCCCGGCGGCCACATCGTCCCCGGCCACCGCGCGGTGGCCGAACCCATCACACGGTTCCTCGCGAATCGCCCGTCGCAAGCGAGCAGGCGATGAGCAATACAGCGAACCCATGAGCCGGAACCGGACCATCGATGGATCTCGTGCCCACCCCCGTCGGCACGGCGGGAATGACCTGGTACGCCGCGCACTTCGGCCGCCCCGACCAATTCCCGGTCCTGCCGCCCGAAATCGAACTCATCGAGATCCCCAACGCGAACCACACCTTTGACACACCCGGCAGCACTCCGCGACCGGCGACGATGAACCTCATC
>CAVQPP010000085.1:0-31001 GCA_963714445.1 uncultured Actinomycetota bacterium | reverse complement strand
GCGCGCCGCAGACCGCGCCGCTGGAGGACCTGGACCCGGTGTCCTCGGCCTCGCTGCGCCAGTTCATCCGCACCTACATGACGGTCCCGGACCTGCCGGTGGCGCTGTCGCTGAAGGCGTTCGCCTCGGTGTCGGTCAGCGGCGAGCGCGAGCTGACCGTGCCGCTGGTCAGGGCCCTGATCGGGCAGCTGGCCACGTTCCACGCCCCGGAGGACCTGAAGATCGCGCTGTGCCTGGCCGACAACCAGCGCCAGACCTGGGAGTGGGCCAAGTGGCTGCCGCACGCCCAGGCGCCCGGCCGAGGCCGACGCGCGCGGGCCGGCCCGGTGGCCGCCGCCGACCGGGCGAGGTGTCCGAGCTGCTCGGGCGCGGAGTTCGCGGCGCCCGCCGGCGTTCGACGCCGGGCGCCGTGCCGCGACCGCGACGACCCTTCACCGTGCTCGTGTCTGGACGGCGGCCGGGCCGACGGCAGCACCGCCCGGCGCTGGTCTCCGGCTACCGCAACGCGCGTCCGGTCGATCGACGTGGCGCGGCTGAGCTCTCCGTGGTCGCCCGACTGCAGCTGGGCCATCGCTGATGTCACGGGCTAGCGCATGGTCGGTCGCCGGCCGCAACCGCAAGGACGGTTGACCGTTCCTCGGCCGTCCCGACACCCTCGCGCCGCGGCCGCCGCGCGGCTGGCGCGCGGATCGTCGCGCCGTACCGGCTCGGCGCACCCGGCGGCGCGACGAGCCGCTTGGCCACCGACTTCGACCTGACCGAGCTGATGGGCATCGGCGACGCGGCCAGCTGGACGTCGCCCGCACCTGGGCCGCCGCGCGCCGCGCAGAACGGCTGCGGGTGCCGATCGGCGTGGGCGCCGACGGCCGGCCGGTGAGCCTGGACATCAAGGAGGCCGCGCTGGACGGCATGGGCCCGCACGGCCTGTGATCGGCGCCACCGGCTCGGGCAAGTCCGAGCTGCTGCGCACCCTGGTGCTCGGCCTGGCGATCACGCACTCCTCGGAGGCGCTGAACTTCGTGCTGGTCGACTTCAAGGGCGGCGCCACCTTCGCCGGGCCTGGCGGACCTGCCGCACACCTCCGCGGTGATCACCAACCTGGCCGACGAGCTCACCCTGGTCGACCGGATGCGCGACGCCATGCACGGCGAGCTGGACCGCCGCCAGGAGCTGCTGCGCTCGGCCGGCAACTACGCCAACGTCCACGAGTACGAGCGGGCCCGGGCGCGCCGGCGCCGCGCTGGACCCGCTGCCCACGCTCGTTCGTGATCGTCGACGAGTTCAGCGAGCTGCTCGCCGCCAAGCCCGACTTCATCGACCTGTTCGTATGATCGGCCGGCTCGGCCGCTCGCTCGGCGTGCACCTGCTGCTGGCCTCGCAGCGCCTGGAGGAGGGCCGGCTGCGCGGGCTCGAGTCCCACCTGTCCTACCGGATCGGCCTGCGCACCTTCTCCGCGGCCGAGTCCCGGGCGGTGCTCGGCGTGCCGGACGCCTACCACCTGCCGCCGGTGCCCGGCGTCGGCTACCTGAAGTTCGGCACCGACGTGCTGGACCGCTTCAAGGCGGCCTACGTCTCCGGTCCCTACCGCGCGCGCCGGCAGCCGCGGCTCCAGCGGACGGCGCCAGCGCCGCAGCCGGTCGCTCCGTCACCGGCGGCCGAGGTGCCGGTGCCGCGGCACCGCCGGCGACCGGCGGTCGAGCCGGAGCCGGCGCGCCGGACGAGCGCTGCGTGGACACCGTGCTCGACGTGATCGTGGCAGCGGCTGGTCGGCCAGGGCCCGGCCGCGCACCAGGTCTGGCTGCCGCCGCTGGACGAGCCGCCCACCCTGGACGAGCTGCTCCCGCCGCTCAGGCCACCCCGCAGCGCGGCCTGGCCCCGCGGGCTGGGAGAGCCGCGGCACGGCTGGTCGTCGCCGGTCGGGATCGTGGACCGGCCCTTCGAGCAGCGCCGCGACCTGCTGCTGGGTCGACCTTCGGGCGGCGCGGGCCACGTCGGCATCGCCGGCGGCCCGCAGACGCGGCAAGTCGCACCATGCTGCGCACCCTGATCAGCCGCTGGCGCTGCACCCACACCCCGGCCGAGGTCCAGTTCTACTGCCTGGACTTCGGCGGCGGCGCGCTCCGGCGCGTGCAGCGGCTGCCGCACATGGGCGGGGTCGCCGGCCGGCTGGACACCGACCGGGTGCCGCCGCACGGTCGCCGAGGTCAACGGCATCCTGGTCCGGCGCGAGCAGCTGTTCGCCGAGCCGGGATCGACTCGATCGACGACCTACCGGCGGCTGCGCGGGCGGCCGGCGAGCTGCCGCGACGACCGGTTCGGCGACGTCTTCCTGGTGATCGACGGCTGGCCGACCGTCCGCCAGGAGTACGAGGCGCTGGAACCGATCTACCGCTGATCGCCCAGCGCGGCCTGGGCTACGGCGTCCACCTGATCAGCACCACCCGCTGGGCCGAGATGCACCGGCGCCCTGGCGACCTGCTCGGCACCCGCTTCGAACTGCGGCTGGGCGACCCGTCGAGTCGCAGGTCGACAGCGGCGCCGCCGCGAACGTGCCGGCAGCCCCCGGCCGCGGCCTGACCGCGGCAAGCTGCACTTCCTGGCCGCCCTGCCGCGGATCGACGGCGACACCTCGGCCGAGACCGTCGGCATGGAGCGACAAAAGCCACAAACGCCGCCAGCAGCTTTGGAGACAAACCGCGCTGAACCTTCGGATGTGCGACTCTAAGAGATGACTGCATCGTGAACCCGCCGTTCCCACTGTCTCATCAGTGACCGCCAAGAGACCCGAACCAGTTGAGAAATGTCGAAACATTGCTGATCGTACATGTAAACATGGTTGCGCCAGCTTGGGTGGCGGCTGATCCGGCTGTCCACAATCCGGTGTACAAAAGGCCTTCTCCAGTTGAATCAACGACGGTCCTAATCGTTCCGCCTTTCATCAGTATTCCACCAGCCGTAACTGTCGAGACTCCCACGAGATCAAGATTGAGATTAACCCTCAACTGCGTCTGCCGCTGCGGCCTTCCCTTCAGCCGTACAGTTTCGCAGCACTGGAGGGTTCGAAGTTGCCGTTATTTGGGGCTCCACCGCCTCCTACTTGTCCGCCTGCACCAAATGGCGACCCCTGAGGCGGATTTCCAATGCTGGCTCCGAAGCCACCTCCAAACGCGTAGTAATAGCAAGGATAATTGTCATCCGAAAGATACCAATTGTGGGTCCATTCCTTTGGATCATTCGTATCACTGTATTGCCAATCAAATGGTTTAATTCTGGTACACAGTCCGTCCGGATCTATGCCACTCAGCGGCTGACTCAGCATATAGTTATACCGGTTTAGCGACTGAGGGTTCGTCAGGTCTAATGACTTCCTGACCCCGCCGGATCCGGGCTGAGCCAGCGCCCAGAAGAGTGCCAGCCGGGGTCAGGGCTGAGTTGATCAGGGCAGGGGGCCGAGCAGCCAGCTGCCCGCCGAATCCGGGGCGTCGTCGAAGTAGTACTCGCGGATCGCGGCCAGCAGGTCGGCCGAGTCGATGAACCCGTCCTTGTCGCCGTCGAGTCTGGCGTGAATGTCGCGGGCGACGCCTTCGGGCAGATTCATCAGCGAGCCGGTCCACCTGGCGTGGTCGTCGGCGGTGAGCCGTCCGTCCCCGTCGGTGTCCGCGATCGCGACGATGACCTTGAGGAAGGGCACGTAGCCGGCGTCGAAGGACGATTCGGTCTCCAGCAGTCCGGCGGCGAACGCCGCCTTGTACTCCGCCTCGCTCATCCGGTCGTCCGCGCCCGCGAACGTGCGCAGGTGGTCCCAGAGGGCCAGGCACAGCGCCGCGAGCTGCCGGCGATCCGCGTCGTCGGCGGGCAGGCCGAACTCGTCGCCCATCCTGGCCGCCGCGGTCTCGAAGTCGGAACGCTCGAGGTAGCCGTCCCCGTCGGTGTCGTAGGTCTCGAACCGACGCGAGAGCTTCTTGTCGAGGAACGGGGTGATATCCATTGACATGATGCCATTAAAGCAGAATCTTGTGATACGACGATCAGGGTGTTGAGAGCCGGGGCACGCTTCTTGTCGTTGCTAGATCCACCCGGAACCCGACATCGGCAATTCACTCGTGCGCTGCTGTTCGGTCGTTTCGACTGATGATCAGGCCGGATCGGTCCAAGCGCCGCCGCGCCGGGAGAAGAGGTGTGCGGCTGCGGCAGTCGTCGCGAGGAGTACGACGCTCGGCAGGAGCGTCAGCGGCGCGGAGCCGTGTAGTGCGATCGCGGCGCCGACTAGGCCGCCGATGAAGAGCGAGAGCGTTGAGAGCGCACGGCGGCCGAGCCTCGCGTCAGTGCCGCCGGCTGTACGACTGTCGGCGGACATTCCGGTGATGGTCATAGTGAGCACGGTGGTCGTCAGGTCGGGCACGGCCACGGCGCGCGCCGCCGCGTTCTGCATACCCATCCCGACGCCGAGCAGTACGACTAGCGGGTGACGCACGGCCGCGGCGTATGGCGCGGAGGCGGCTTCGGCGACGATGAACGCGACCAGGACGCACGCGCCCTCCAGCGCCACCGCGATGGCCAGCAGCGTGCCGCGATGCGATGCCTGCCGGTGTGCGATCCGGCCGCCGATCACTCCCCCGACGGCGAACGCGGCCAGCGCCACCAGCGAGGCGGCGATCGAGAAACCCGGTGCGCCGGCGATGCCGAACGCGACGAAGACCACGTTGCCGGTCATGTTCGCGACGAAGACATGACCGAGGATCAGATAGCTGAACGCGTCGACCAGTCCACTTACCACGGTCAGCGCGACCAGCAGCGGGGGCAGCGGGCCGTCGCGTGAGTCGAGGTCGGGCACCAGCGTGCGCCAGGCGTCGCGCAGAACGGTCATGCCAGCCGTGTCCATAAGGGCAATCGCCCCGTTTCTTTCCGTCGCCAGTCCGTCGCGCCAGCCTGGCGTAAGGCCCTTGACCTGTCCATCACCAGCCGCTCAAGCGCGATGCCGGTGTCGTGAGCTGCTTACGGCTGCCGCGTCGGCGGCTCTTCGCCGTGCATTCCCTGCTTCGACACCTCTCGGCCACGAAACGCCGATTTGGTAGCCGGTGGACAAGTCCGTTCCAAGGGTCTGAGGAGCCTGCCAATGCCCGAAACGCGCCGACCCGCGGCCGCCTCGCCACTCTCCCGCCGCCGCTTCCTCGGCACCGCCGCCGGTACCGCCGCGGCGGCCGGCGCCCTCCCGCTGCTCGCGCCGGCGATGGCCGACGCGCTGGCCGAGCCGGCCGGGCGCGGCTCGCTCGACCAAATCGAGCACGTCGTGATCCTTATGCAGGAGAACCGCTCCTTCGACCACTACTACGGCACGATGCGCGGCGTACGCGGCTACGGCGACCGCGCGGCGCTGCGGCTCGGCACCGGGCTCGACGTCTTCCACCAGCCCGCCCCCGCGCGCACCGACGGCGGTTACCTGCTGCCCTTCCACGTGGACACGCGCAAGGTGGACGGCCAGGATCTCGGCGACCTGGACCACAGCTGGGCCGGCACCCACACGGCGTACGACGACGGCGCGTACGACCAGTGGATCGCGGCCAAGACGCAGATGACGATGGGTTACTTCACCGAGACCGACATCCCGTTCCACCGCGCGCTGGCGGACGCGTTCACGGTCAGCGACGCGTACCACTGCTCGATCCAGGGCCCGACGACGCCGAACCGGCTGTACCTGTGGACCGGCACGATCGACCCGGCGGGTGTCGCGGGCGGCCCGGTCAACTACAACCCGGACGACTACCTCCCGGTGCTCAACTGGACGACCTACCCCGAGCGGCTGCAGGCGGCCGGGATCTCGTGGCAGGTCTACGCGAACAACGAGGTCGGCGACGACCCGGGCGGCCACCCGTTCGTCGGCGACTACGGTGACAACCCGCTGTGGCTCTTCCACGCGTACCACGACGCGCTCGCGTCCTCGGACCCGAAGGTGCATCAGCTGGCGGAACGCGCCGCGGTGTCCGACACCTGGCTGCCGGACTCCGGGCAGGGCAAGAGCACCAAGCACGTGCTGGCGCAGTTCATCGCCGACGCGAAGTCGGGCAACCTGCCGGCGGTCTCATGGATCGTCGCGCCGTACGGCTACTGTGAGCACCCGGCCGCGCGTCCGGTGGACGGCGCCGCTTACACGCAAGAAGTACTGAACGCGATCTGGTCAGATGAAAAGCTGTGGCGCAACACGGTCGTCTTCATCACGTATGACGAGAACGACGGCTTCTTCGACCACATCGTGCCGCCGGTCGCCCCGGCCGGGACGCCGGCCGAGTTCGTGGACGGCCTGCCGATCGGCCTCGGCCCGCGCGTGCCGCTGACGATCGTCTCGCCGTACACGCGCGGCGGCTGGGTGGACTCGGCGGTTTCGGACCACACGTCCGTGCTGCGGTTCCTGGAGCAGTGGACCGGCGTACGCGAGACGAACATCTCCGACTGGCGGCGGGCGATCTGCTCCGACCTGACCGGCGCGTTCGACTTCGGCCACCGGGACCTGACGCTCCCGGCGCTGCCGGACACCGCGATGCTGCGCAAGCTGGCCGACCAGACTCAGCCGGGCCTGCCGACCCCGACCCCGCCGCTCCCCGGCGCGCAGACCATGCCGCGGCAGGAGCCGGGCAGCCGTCCGGCCCGCGCGCTGCCGTACCAGCCGACCGCGAACGCGACGCTGGCATCAGGCGGAAAGTCGCTCGCGGTGGACCTGGCAAACGCAGGCGCAGGCGCGGTCAACTTGCAGGTCTACTCGCTCGCCGGTTCGGCCGTGACGATGACCGGCTACGACGTCGCGCCGCACGGCACCGCCGCTCCGACCGCGCTGCCGGTCTCGGGCAAGTACGAGGTCGCGGTGCACGGCCCGAACGGTTTCCTCACGCAGTTCACCGGTGACGCGGCCGGCAGCGGCGCGGGTGTCGAGGTGACGGCGAGCATCACGCACGGCGGTGAGCTTCGGCTGACCGCGGTGAACGGCACGAAGTCGGACGTGCGGCTGCGTGTGCGCTCGCTGCTGACGGGGCACCTGGCGGACTCGGCGCAAGCGCAGAAGGAGTTGGCTGTCTGGCTGGCGCCGGGCGAGCTCGAGACGCTGCGCTTCGAGCCGCCGGCCACGTCGCACGGCTGGTACGACTTCGCCGCGACGATCGGTGAGGATTCGACCTACCTGCGCCGGTTCGCGGGCCACATCGAGAGCGGCCGGCCGAGTATCACGGGCTGAGCCCGACCCCAGTCTCCGCGTCCCGGGCGAACCTCGGGGGCGGGAGGAGGTTCGCTCCCGGGCCCGGCGCGGCCCGGGAGCGATCCGTATTGAGAAGGTACTAGGTAGAACCTGACCGCACATTGATCCTTGACCGATTGTTGACTGACATGATCGAGGATTGACCATGCGCAGGGTTCGTCCGGACCGTAGCGCAGGCCTAGTTAAGGCACGTCAGACGGATTTAAGGTCCGGCGTGCAGAACCGGCGTTCGACTGTGGCGTTCGAATCGGGCGCCCGATGCCGACATGCAGTCGCAAAGTCAGCCAAAGTCCGCCGATCAGTGCTTCCAGCGCGTGCGCGCGACGATCTCCTCCGGCGAAGCGCCCCCGAACAGCGCGATCTCCCCGCGACGCACGGCCGCGATGGTGTCGATGAAGTTGGTGCCGAAGGCCTCTGCGAGCACCGCGTCAGCTTCGAAGGCGGTGACCGCGCCCGCCAGCGAAGAGGGCAGTTGCTGAATGTCCCGCTTGGTCAGTTCTTCGACGGGAAGCGTCGCCGGGTCGACATCAACGGGGTCGGGAAGCGTGGCGCGCGCGGCCAATCCGGCGCGGCCGGTGGCCAGCAGACCGGCGATCAATAGGTACGGGTTGGCGGATAGGTCGAAGCTCTTGATCTCCAGGTTGGCTGCGCGTGCGCCGTCACCGGGTGAACCGGCGATGAAGCGCAGCGCGGCCTCGCGGTTCTCCAAGCCCCAGCAGGCGTACGCCCCGGCCCAATGCGACCGGATCAGCCGCAGATAGCTGGCGACTGAGGGCGTGCCGAGCGCGAGTAGCGCGGGGAGGTGGCTGAGGATGCCGCCTGCGAACGCCTCGCCGTCGGCCGTCAGGCCGAACCGTCCCTCGCCGCCGGACATCAAGTTCGTGCCCTGGCCCTCACGCTCGCCCGCACCGGACTCATCGCGCCACACGCTCAGGTGCACGTGGCCGCCGTTGCCCACTCCCCCAGCCACCACCTTCGGCGAGAACGTCGCGCGTAGCCCAAGGTTCGACGCGACCGCGCGAATCGTCTCGCGCACCAGCACCAACGTGTCGGCCGCGCCGACCGGATCCTCGGCGGCAACGGAGAGCTCGTACTGCCCCGCCGCGTACTCGGGGTGGATCTGGTCGAGCACAATGCCCTGCGCGTTCAGCGCGTCGACGACGGCCGTCAGGTAGTCGTGCCGCTCGCTGACGCGCGTCATGCTGTATGCGGGTCCTGCGCATGCGGGTACGAATTCGTCGCCGTCGCCCTGTGAGACGCACCATTCGACCTCGAACGCCGCGCGCACCGAGTAGCCGTCGGCGGCCAGTCGCTCCACCTCGCGCCGCGCGAGGCTGCGCGGGTCGAGCGGATGCACGGCGCCGTCCTGCCGGTAGCGGTCGGCCGGCGCCCAAGCCCAGCCAGGCAGCGCGGCTAGCTGCGTGATCCGGTTGAGATCGGGCATCAGGCGCAGGTCACCGACCGGACCGCCGGCGTCCGGCGCGGTCACCGACGAGTCGTCGAGAAGGAATGTGTCAAAGCACGGCGACATCCCCACGCCCCACGCCGCGACGCGCTCGAGCTTGCCCACCGGCACGCCCTTCACGCGCGTGATGCCGCTGTTGTCGACCCAAGACACTGCCACCGTGCCGACGGTCCCGCGCGCTTCGAACTCCTCGGCGATTCGCCTGGCCCGCACGGCGCGCCTGTCGCGCTCCGACTGCTCAAGGCTGCTCCAGCTACTCATCGCTGTTCCCTCCGCCGTGCCGTGGCGCGGGCTACGAACCGTGCCCGGCTGCCGTCGAATGCGTCATCCAGGGGGCACAAGTCTGCCCGATTTCGCGGCAAGTGTTCGTCACAGGTGGCGTTCGGCACTTACTGATCCGCGCATCGGCCGTCACACTGTGCGCTACACGCACCTCAGACCTCTGGCAGTGAGGAGTCGCGCATGACGACGACGCAGACCCTTCCCCAACCCGCTGTCGGCCTGCGACGCACGCTCAACGTTTGGCAAGCGGTCGGTCTCTCGGTCGCGCTGATGGCGCCGAGCATGGCCGCTAACATCAACCCCCAGGCGGCCGTACCCTCGGTCGGCCGCGCAGTGCCTCTTGCCTTTCTGCTCTCGGCAGTCGGGGTACTTCTGGTCGCATACGTATTCGTACGACTTTGTCAATATTTCAACCATTCGGGCTCGGTGTACGCGTTCGTCGGCGCGACGCTCGGGCCGCGCGCGGGCACGGTGGCCGGCTGGGGGCTGCTCGGCACGTACGTCTTCTACGGAGTGACCACCTCCTCGGTGGTCGGCATCTTCGGCACGTCATTCCTCGAGGAGATCGGCGCCTGGCACAACCCGCCAGCCCGAGCGCCGTACATCCTCACCGCAGTCGCACTCATCCTCTGCTTCATGCTCACCGCGATCCCGGTGCGACGCGGTACCAACGTCCTGCTAACCGTCGAGGGCGCTACTGTCGCGCTGATCCTTGTCGTCTCCGCGGTTGTGTTGGTCAAGCTGCTCTCACACAGTGCGCCGTCCGGCCACCGGTTCACCATGAGCGTGTTCACCGTGCCACCGGGGACGGGCACCTCGGCGGTGTTCCTCGGCATCGTCTTCGGCTTCCTGTCCTTCGCCGGCTTCGAGGCCGCCGCCACGCTCGGCGAGGAGGCCGCGAACCCGCACCGTGACATCCCGCGCGCGATCTTCGGCACGGCGGTGTTCGGCGGCGTCTTCTTCACGATCGTCACCGCGGTAGAGGCGATGGGCTTCGGCACGGACGACAAGGGTGTGGCGGCGTTCGGCGCCTCGCAGTCGCTGATCGGCGACCTCGGCACGTCGTACGTCGGCTCGTGGGTGGGCGACACGATCACGCTCGGCGCGATGATCAGCGCGTTCGGCTGCTGTCTCGCCTGCACGGTCGGCAGCGCACGGCTGCTGTTCGCGCTCAACCGCGACGGCTTCGGCGAGCGCGGCTTCGGCAGGCTCACCTCGATCGGCACGCCGGCACGCGCGGGTGTCGCAGTCGTCGGCATCATGGCCGCGACGATCGTCGTCAGCATCCTGGGACTGCACGCCGTGCCCGAGAACACGTTCACGTGGGGCGGCACGATCGGCACGCTGATCCTGCTGGTGGCGTACGTCCTGACGACGATCGGCGCGATCCGGCTGTTCTTCATCCAGCGGCGGATGGCGATTCCGATGTGGCAAGTCGTCATCCCGCTGGCTGCGATCGTGCTGCTCGGCTACACGCTGTACCGCAACGTGATCCCGTACCCGGCGTGGGGCTCGTCGACGTTCTGGCTGCCGGTGGTCTCCGGCGGCTGGCTGCTAGTCGGGATCGCTGCGGTCATCATGGCCCCGGCGACCGCGCGCCGGATGGGCGCCAAGCTCAGCGAGATGGAAGGCAGAGCCGCGGCGAAGGCGTCGTCACCCGCCGACCAGATCGCTGACAACGCCATGTCGCTGGAAGGCGGCGCCGCCTAGTTCTCAATACGTTAGTTCTGGACGTACTCATGACTAGCTGAACTAACAGAATGAACGACGTGCACGAACAACCGCTGATCCCGCTCATCGATCACCACTGTCACGGTGTGATCCGCCGAGACCTCGACCGGACCGGCTTCGAGCTGATGCTCACCGAAGCCGGTTCGGTCGGGGCGCTCGGCGGCAGTCTGTTCGACTCGCAGGTCGGGTTCGCGGTGCGCCGCTGGTGCGCACCGCTGCTCGATCTGGAGCCACACGCCGAACCGGATGCGTACCTCGAACGGCGCAATGAGCTAGGGCACGCTGAGGTCACCAGCCGCATGCTGCGTGCGGCAGGACTCGAAGCACTTTGCGTTGACACAGGATTCGAACCTGAGCCGCTGCTCTCGCCGACGCAACTCGGTGAAATTGCGGGCGCATCATCGTACGAAGTCGTCCGTTTGGAGCAGGTGGCCGAGCAGGTCGCGGCCGACATCCTGCGCGGTCACCGTGGCGCGGCGGGATTCGCGGACGAGGTTCGTTCGCGACTCGGTGAGCGTGCACGTACGGCGGTGGGCTTCAAGTCGATCGCGGCGTATCGGTACGGCCTGGACCTGTCAGGTGAGCGGCCGACGGATGCGGAAGTCGGCGCGGCGGCCGATCAATGGCTAGCTGAGATCGGGGCTGACGCACCGATGCGCATCGCGGACGAGACGTTGCATCGGTTCCTCATCTGGTGCGGCGTAGAAATCGGTCTGCCGGTGCAGTTCCACGTCGGATACGGCGACTCGGACGTCGATCTGAATCGGTGCGATCCGCTGCTGCTCACTCGCCTGCTGCGCGCGATCGAGCCGACCGGCGTGCCGGTCATGCTGCTGCACAACTACCCGTTCCACCGGCACGCGGGATATCTGGCGCAGGTGTACTCCAACGTCTTCGTTGACGTCGGGTTGGCCACCCACAATCTCGGGCGCGGTTCGGCGACGCTCATCGCGGAACTGCTGGAGCTGGCGCCGTTCGGCAAGGTGCTGTACTCGTCGGACGCCTTTGGGCTGCCGGAGCTGTACTTCCTTGGCGCGCAGCTCTTTCGGCGCGGGCTGGCATCGTTCCTGCGCGCGGGAGTCGACGACGACGCGTGGACCGCCGCGGACGCCGATCGGGTGACTCGTATGATCAGCGCCTCGAACACCCGCCGCGTGTACCAACTCGACACACGCGCACCGGCGGTGTCGGCACTGCCGCTACAGTGACCGCGTGAATGACCATGTGACAGACATACATTCGAGTTCGCAGCACGACCCCTTCGCGGATTCACCTGGCCGTTTCGGTCCTACTGCCACGATCGAGGTGCATCCGCACGACATCGGTCCGGTGCACACCGCGTACGCGCCGAAGCACGACGGCGATCCGGATCCCGGCGAGATCGTCTGGACGTGGGTACCCTTCGAGGAGCACGACGGCCGCGGCAAGGACCGGCCGGTGCTCATCGTCGCGCGCGAGCAGCACACCGGCACGGTGCTGGGCGTGCAGCTGACCAGCAAGCAACACGACGGCACGACCGACTTCGTGGACGTCGGCTCAGGGCCCTGGGACCACGAGGGCCGCGAGTCGTGGGTGAACCTCGAGCGTGTGATGCGGCTGCACCATGAGGGCATGCGGCGCGAGGCATGTGCCATGCAGCGGCACTACTTCGACCTCGTCGTCGACCGGCTGCGCAATCGGTACAGCTGGACCTGAGGCGACGTTAGCTGACGTTAACTGCCGCGGGGGTACGTCTTTTCGACGTGCCCCTTCAGGTCTGCGAGCAGGTATGCGCTGCCGTAGTCGTCGCTGAGATAGACCGCGAGCCCGGGCCCCTCGTTGAGGAAGTTGCCCTCGATGATGACGTATTGCGACGTCGGGTGCGGGATCTTCAACTCCTGCGCGCCGTCGGCGAGCAGCGTCGGTAGCACGTTCCAGTCGACCGCGTTGAGATCCACCGGCTGTTCGTCGGTGATCTCGCCGCCCATGACGTGCTCGAACGCGTTGTTGCGGTACCAGTATTCGTCGTAGAGGGTCGCGTCAGCGGCGGTCACGACCTCGACCGACGCGTAGTCCGGGTAGATGACTAGCTCGACGATCTTCCGGCTGCCGAACTGCCGATGCAGCGCGCTGACGAGCGAGCGCGCTCCGGCGGGTGTCAGATAGCTCTGCGACTGGCTGCTGTTGCTGCCGCTGCCGTCGGTGCTGCCACTGTCGGTCGGGGATGCCGATGTCGCGGACGAAGACGCGGCGACGGAGCCGATTGACGGCGAGGTCGTGCCGGTCTGCCCGCTCGCGCCCGGGTTGTTGCCAGTCGACGCGGACGCGGGCGAGTGCAGCGTCCAGATGAGCGCTGCGGCAAGGCCTATGACAGCGGTACCGGTGACGGAAGCGATGAACGTCGCCGTTCGGCGCCGTCGCGATCGGCCGTCGCCGTCGACAGCGTCAGCAAGTTGACTCTGACGGTCCTGCCCGCTGTTGTACCCACCGTTGTACGGGATGTTGCTGCCATAGCTGGCCGGGTTGATGTAATCGCTGGGGGTGTTATCCCTGCCATGGTTGCCATACACGGCGGAGAGCGCGCCTTGTTCGGCGGCGGCGAGCATGTGGTCCAGCTGCACGGCGTCGGGGCGTACCGCGGGGTCACGCGTCAGCAGCGCCGCGAGTACCGGCGTGAGCGAGCCGGCGTGCGGCGGTTCGGGGATCGGGGCGTCGAGCACAGCGGCGAGGGTCGCGAGCGTGGTGTCGCGGCGCAGCGGGTTGCGGGTTTCGAGCGCGACATACATCAGCATGCCGAGCGACCACATGTCCGAGGCCGGATTGCCTTCCTGGCCTCGTATGCGTTCGGGGGCGATGTACTCCGGCGAGCCGATCAGCGCGCCGGTGGCGGTGAGGCTGCTCGATTCGCGTAGCGCGGCGATGCCGAAGTCGGTGAGTACCGGCGTGCCGTCGGGACGTAGCAGGACGTTGGCCGGCTTCACGTCACGGTGCTGGATACCTGCCGCGTGCGCGGCGCGCAGCGCCGCGAGTACGCCACGGCCGATGTGCGCCGCTTCCTGCGGGGACAACGGTCCGCGCTTGATGCGGTCGTCCAGCGAGCCGCCGGTAACCAGCTCCATGACGAGCCACGGGTGCCGTTGCTCGACCGAGTCGACGATGTGATAGATCGTCACGACGTTCGGGTGGTGCAGCCGCGCTAGGGCACGCGCTTCACGCAGCACGCGCTCGCGCATCACGTGCGCGGCGATCGGATCGTCGTCGTACACAGCCTGTTCGGCGGAGCGCACTTCTTTAAGCGCGACGTCGCGCTGCAGCATGGTGTCGCGGGCGCGCCACACCAGGCCCATTCCCCCGCCGCCGAGCCGTTCCAGCAGCTCGAAGCGGCCGTCGATGAGGTCGCGAGCCGACCCCCCAGCAGTCATGGCGGCACTATACGGGACCGGCGCGCCCGCGTAGACGGCGTCGATCGAATAGCGCGTCAACGATTCAAACGTCACTGGTAAGAGTGACTTCGCTTGCCTGGCATCTGACGCGTCGCCAGACTCCGAGACGGAGCCACCAACGACTGCGCCACTGACGCCGGAGCCACCACCGACGATGAAAGGCGGGCCGCCCGCGTGACCCAGCCGTTCGAACTGCCGGATTTCTACCTGCCGTACCCGGCCCGCCTCAATCCCCATCTCGAGGGCGCGCGCGAGCACTCCAAGCAGTGGGCCCGGCGGATGGGCATGCTCGAGGGCTCCGGTATCTGGACCGAGGCCGACCTCGACGCGCACGACTACGGCCTGCTCTGCGCGTATACGCACCCTGACGCTGCGGCGCCGGAGCTCGACCTGGTGACCGACTGGTACACGTGGGTGTTCTTCTTCGACGATCACTTCCTGGAGAAGTTCAAGCGCACCAACGATCGCGCGGCCGGCAAGGCGTACCTGGACCGGCTGCCCGACTTCATGCCGATGAACCTGACGTTCGGCACGCCCGCGCCGACCAACCCGGTCGAGGCGGGCCTCGCGGACCTGTGGACGCGCACCGTGCCGACGATGTCAGAGTGTTGGCGGGCTCGCTTCAGGGAGAGCACTGAGAATCTGCTCAACGAGTCGCTGTGGGAGCTCTCGAACATCAACGAGGGCCGAATACCCAACCCGGTCGAGTACATCGAGATGCGCCGCAAGGTCGGCGGCGCGCCGTGGTCGGCGGCCCTGATCGAGCACGCGGCGATGGCCGAGATCCCGGCGCAGGTCGCCGGGACGCGTCCGCTGCGGGTGCTGCGAGACGCCTTCTCCGACGCCGTGCACCTGAGGAACGACCTGTTCTCCTACGAGCGCGAGACGCGGGACGAGGGCGAGCTGAGCAACGGCGTGCTGGTCCTGGAGACCTTCCTCGGCTACGACACGCAGCGCGCCGCCGACGCCGTCAACGACCTGCTCACCTCGCGGCTGCAGCAGTTCGAGAACACCGCGCTGACCGAGCTGCCGGCGTTGTTCGTGGAGCACGCCCTCGATGCCGAGTCGTGCGCGAAGGTGCTGGCGTATGTCAAGGGGCTGCAGGACTGGCAGGCCGGCGGCCACGAGTGGCACATGCGGTCAAGCCGGTACATGAACAACGGCGGCTCGGGATCGCCATCAGCGTCGGCGGACGCTGAGATTGCTGAGGCGGTGCGCGAAGCCGTGGCCGCGACGGCTGCCCGGCTCCAGCTCCCGTTCGGCCTGACCGCGCTTCCCTTGGCGGACCTTGGATTGTCGGCCGTCATGTCAACGGTCGATCTGCGCTCACTGACCGGCGTCACCGGCGGCGAGCAGCGCGCCCGGAGCTTCTCGCACGTGCCGTTCGAGCCGGTCGGGTCGATCCGTCTGCCGCAGTTCGAGATGCCGTTCGAGCTCCAACTGAATCGGCACCTTGATCACGCCCGGCGCGCCACCCTGAGCTGGTCACGTCGCATGGGCCTGTTGCAGGCGCAGCCTGGCGAACCGGCCTCGGCGGTGTGGGACGAGGCGCTGCTCGCGGGATTCGACTTCCCGCTGTGCGCCGCGGGACTGAATCCGGACGCGTCGCGGGAGGCGCTGGAGCTCAGCTCGCAGTGGCTGGCCTGGGGCACCTATTGGGACGACCTGATCCCGGCCGTCTACGGCTCACGCCGCGATCTGACCGCCGCGAAGCACGTCATCAGGCGGCTTTCGCTGTTCATGCCGCTGGAGACGACGCAGAGCCCTGCCGTTGCGCTCACCGCGCTCGAACGCGGCCTGGCAGACCTCTGGCAGCGCACCACCGGCGAGATGAGCGTCCCGGCGCGCGCCGAGCTGCGTAGCGCCAACGAGGCGATGTTCAACGCGACGCTGTGGGAGCTGGGCAACCAGATCCAGAACCGCATCCCGGACCCGGTGGACTACATCGAGATGCGCCGCGACTCCTTCGGCTCGCAGCTGACGATGTACCTGACGCGGTTGCGGCACACCGACCGAGTCGGGGACGAGATCTTCAGCGCCGGCCCGATGCGGTCCCTGGACAGCTCGGCGGCCGACTACGCCTGCCTGCTCAACGACCTGTTCTCGTACCGCAAGGAGATCGAGTTCGAGGGCGAAATTCACAACGGCGTGCTGGTGGTGCGCAACTTCCTCAACAGTGATCAGGACTCGGCGATCAACATCGTCGGCGACCTGATGAACTCCCGGATGCGCCAGTTCCAGCACATCGTCGCGGCCGAGCTCCCGGTCGTCGCCGACGACTTCGAGCTCGACGACGAGGCGCGCGAGATGCTCGGCCGGTACGTGAAGGAGCTGGAGAACTGGATGGCCGGCGTCCTGCACTGGCATCGCAACACGCGCCGGTACGACGACGCGGCGCTCGCGCGGCGGTACCAGTCGGGTCTCAGCGGACTGAACGTCGTGTCCGACGAAGCGGGCTCACGACTACCGAACCTCGGACCGAGCGGGCTCGGCACCGTTGGTGCGAATCTCGCGGCACTGCTGGCTCGCTGAACTTACTGAGCTGAACTTGCTGAACTGACTCCACTAACCGAGACAGGCGATCACTCAAGCGCCGCGAGGGCACACGGTCAGGTGCGCGCCTTCGCGACCGCCTTGCTCACCACGTCTTCGACAGTGCCCTTGCTCACGCCGTTGATGCTGACGATGTAGGCGGTCACGATCGCGTTGCCAGCCCGCGCCGCGACGATGTCGCCGGACGCGCTGACGCCTCCGGTGATCGTGATGTCGAGCGTGAACGCGTACGAACTGTCGCCGTATGACGGCAGATTCGTCTTGGTGATCGTGAACGTGCTCTGACCCGACGATCCGGCGTGCGTGTACGACGTGCACTTCGAGAGGTTGCCGGTCAGCGACTGCCACGCCTTGTCCACCTCATCGGACGTGCCGATGGCGACCTGCTCGACGAGGTACGGACCGGCCAGGCTCTGGCTCATGTCCGCCTCGCCGTGACCGCCCAGCGACATGTTCCAGAGCGGGGCGTTAAGTAGCGGACAGTCGGTGTTGCTCACCGGCGCGTCGGAGGGCGTCACGTCGACGCTCCATCCGCTCGCCAAGTCCTTGGGGGTAAGCAGTTTCGCGGCCATGCCGGTGGGACTCGGACTGGCGGTCGGGGACACCGCCGCCGCCCCGACGTTCGACGACGACGAGCAGCCCGCGACGGCCAGTGCGGCCAATGTGACCGAGCTGAACGCGGCGATGCTCGAGTTGAATGTGGCGCGCATGCAACCCCCTAGATCGGGTGCGGACGCACGCAGGTTAGTGGCCCAGCGATCGAACGACCAAGAGATCACCGAACCGTTACACAGATATGAAACAGATATAAAGAGGACCCGTCCGCATCACCACGGGCACTGATACGCCGTCACCGCGGCCGGACTCGGACCAAGGCCGTCTGCACCAGTTCCTCGGCGGTGTGGGGATCCCCGGTGAGCAGGCAAGCCGCACGCAACAACGCGTCGCGGCGCAACGCGACGAAATCGGCAAAGCCGATCTGCTCACTCATGTTCTCTACCCTCATCGAGCCGCCCGCCGCGTTGCCGAGCTTTGATAACGATCAATAACGATCCGGGAACGACTCAGAGCCGGTGCGGCCTGTCGGATGGGCCTGTTATCTGTGGGCTAGGTCCTGGATAGGCTGTCAAGGAAGTCTCAGACAACACTTTGGCGAATTGATGCCACACCGGTTCGCCGAGTGCGCAACTAACTGAGCCTCAGGTGAGACACTGGGAAGGATCAGGCATCCCCCCAGTCTGATCATGCTCCCGAGGAACGCGAGTACGCGGTTCGGGATGCACCCCCCGGCGTCGCCTTCCCCCAGAGACGCCGGGGGCCTTCCATCTGGGGCGCAATCGCTCGGGCACGGCTGAATCTTCCGGGTCAGATCAGAGCTCAGCTATCCCAACATACGAATAAGGTCTCTGGTTTACGGAAGACCAGTCCGCGCGGATCGGCACGTGGCCGGTCCGGATCCAGCCGCAGGCCGGGCAGTTCGCTCAGCAGCAGGCTGATGGCGACGCGTGTCTCCATCCGCGCGGCGTGCGCGCCGAGGCAGAAATGCGGGCCCTGAGCGAATGCCAGATGCACGCGTGCGTTGGGCCGGCGCATGTCGAAGCGATCCGGATCGGTGAAGACCGCCGGATCGCGGTTCGCGCCGCTGATCGAGACCGAGACGAGGTCCCCGGCCCGGATCGGCGCACCGGCAAGCTCGACGTCACGCGTCGCGTACCGGTCGACCAGCGTGGCGGCCGGTTCCAGGCGCAGGGACTCCTCGACGACGTCCATGACCAACTCGGGCTCGGCGAGCACCTGTGCCAACTGCTCCGGCTCCGAGAGCAGGTGCAACGCGGCGTTGACGATCATCGCCTCGGTGGTCTCGATCCCGCCGAACATCATCACCGCGGCGTTCGAAACCACCTCAGGTAGTTCGAGTCCTGCGACGGCGCCACTGCTCGTGGCGGCCGCGACGAGCAACGACTCCCGGTCGCCTGCCCGAACCGTCGCACGGACGCTGTCGCCGAGCCGGGCGAACGCCTCCGCGCCACCGCGCCGGGGTTCGAGCCCTGCGGAGATGTCCGAGACCGCGCCGACGATCGCGTCGTACCAGGCGAGCACGGTCGCCGCGTCGGCCCCGGCCAGCCCGAGCGACTCGGCGACCACGGCGACGGCCAGCGGTCCGGCCAGACCCCGGCGCAGCTCCGCCGCGCCGCCCGGCTTCAGCGCGTCGACGAGCCGCTTCGCCTCCTCGTCGATGAACGCGGCCAGCCGCGCCTCGACGTCGCGCGGCCGGAACGCGTCCGCGAACGGCGTGCGGTGGCGGGTGTGCTGCGCGCCGTCGAGCGAAAGCATGCTCGGCCCGACAATGCGAGCGGTCGAGAAACGCGGGTCGTCGACCGTGAACGTCTCGGCGTCGCGCATCACCGCGAGCGCCAGGTCCCGCCGGGTCACGAGCCAGCCGTCTATCGCGGGCAGCCAGGAGACCGGCTCCTGCGCACGCAGCCGCGCGAGCGTCGGGTGCGGATCGTGTTCGAGTTCAGCGACCGTGGCCGCGGCGCCGATCGGGAAGCGCTCGGCACGCGCTGCGGCGCTCGTCTCAGTGCTCGTCACGTGCGGTCCTCGTGCGTCGCGTCGGTAAGCCGGAAGACGAAGTACTCGACACGCATTTCGTCCCGCATCAGCGCGTGCCGCGCGACCACCTCCGAGCGGAAGCCCTGCTCGTCCATCAGCCCTCGCAGATAGCCGAGGTCACCGGACGTGCCGAACGAGATCAGCATCCTGCCGCCGGGCGCGAGATGCCGGCGCACGGAGCGGAAGAACTCCGTCATCGCCCGATAGTTCTCGTCGGTGGTGGCCCTCTCGAGCAGGTCGCGCGCGGCGAACCAGCGGAACGGCGGGTCGAAGACGATCAGGTCGAACTCGCCCTCGACCGCGCCGAACACGTCGCTCTCGCGCGACTCGACCCGGTCGGCGACGCCGTTGACCTCGGCGTTCGCGCGCGCTGCGGCCACCGCGAGCGGATTGACGTCCACCGCGAGAACCCTATGCGCCGTGCCCGCCGCGAGGATCGCGTTGACGCCGCTGCCGGTGCCCATGTCGAGCACCCGGTCGGACTCGCGCGCTTCGGCCAGCACCGATTCGCCGAGTAGGTGAGACATCCCGGTGATCGGCTGTACCTGCGGCGGTACGTGGATCGTGCGGCCGAGGTAGTCGAAGGTCTGGCTGGTCGCGCCTTCCACCTTCGCGGATTGGTACGCGGTCTCGTGCCACTGACGGATGCGTTCCGCGTACTCGGCGGAGATCGTCGGGACGTAGTCGCTCATGGCCGCAGCTTAGGCGGCGCGCTCCTTACACGGCACGGTGTTAAGCGGCGCGCCCATAACCTGCACCGCTATACGCAGCACTGTCACGTCGGGGCAGCGACAATAGGACTGGACAACGGGGCGGCGGCCCATTGTTCTTAGGGATAGCACAAGACGCGGCGGAAGGTGGAAGGAACACCGGTGACGGAGGAGCAGGGGCGCTACGGTCGCGAGGACCGGCTGGCGGAGGCGGTCGCCGAGTTGTCGCAGACCTGCGACGAGCTCGTCGGCCTGTCGACCGCGCTGTCGGCGATCGACCGGCAGGACCGGCTCTCGGATCCCGGCCGGTCGGTGGGGCGGCACGTGCTGGACGTGCTGACCAAGACCCGGCGGGAGCTCTCCCGGCTGCGGTGCGCGGTAGAGGCCAGGGCGCTGGAGAACCTGGTCGTACTGGCCCGGCTCGAGGTGCGCCGGCTGCACCAGATCAGCCGGGGCGTGCCGCTGGAGTACAGCGACTTCAAGACGCTCAGCGCGCAAGGTGCGTCGCGCGCGGCGGTCGAGGACTTGGTCCACCGCCCCGAGGCGATCACGTACGCGCAGAGTTACGTCGACTACGGCCACCGCGTCATCGAGCCGATGCTGCAGCGGCTGCTCGACGAGACCAGCGCGAAGTACGACGATCTGGCGGTGGCGACCGCCGAGGGCGACGCGATGCCCGACCCGTCGCTGCTGTTCGAGCTGCGCGAATACATCGTGGGCCTGCGTGACGCGCAGGAGCCGGACCACGACCACGCCGAACAGACCCTCTGATCGGCCCTCTCTGATCGGCTCTGTGATCGGCGCTTAAGCGCAGTAGCCGACGCTCTGATCGCCGTGTTCAACCGGGTGATCGCTCTCGCGAAATTTCTCGGGTCGCCACCCGTTTGGCCCCGGGTGAGCGGGTAGTGCGGGTCGGTCCGCAACGATCGACGGTGAGGAGACTCACGTGCTTGCTTTGACCGACGCTGCAGTAGGTGTGATCCACGATCTGACCACGCAGCCCGGCCTGCCCGAGGGGACCGGTCTGCGGATCACCCCGCAGCCCGACAACGGAAGTGGCCCCGCGTACGCGCTGTCACTCTCGCAGGCTCCCGACGCCGCCGACGAGGTCATCATGGCCTCGGACACGCGCGTCTACCTCGAGCCTGACGTCGCCCACCAGCTTGAGGACAAGGTGCTGGACGCGCGCATCGATGAGCAGGGCGAGATCGCCTTCCTCATCAGCCAGCAGCCCTCGATGCCGGAGATGTGATCGCCGGAGACAGGTAGGCGCGGACGACAGTACGACAAAAGGTCCCACAGTTCGTTCAGTTCGTTCACTTAGCGTCAGTTCAGCTAGTTCACATTCACGCCGGCGGCGCTGACCGCCAATGCGGCTTTGGTCAGCGCCTGCTGGTCTGTGAGGGCAATGTCCAGCTCGCCGGCCGCCGTCGGGTGGAACGGCGCTTTGTCGTGCAGTCCCTGCACGTACGGCTGGCTCGAGCACAGCTCGTGGCCCTCGAAGCTGGGGTGCACGGGGATGAACCCGAAGGTCTGCGCGCCTTGCGTCAGCACGGTGTTCAGCGTCGCCAGCCGTGACGAGAGCGCCTTGGTCTTCGCGGGCGTGAAGCCGTCGGCGGCCAGACACTTCACGTTGGACCCGAACGGGTCGAAATATGTGTTGATCAGCACGCGCGGATGCTGCGGCAGCGCGGCCAGGTCACGCAGCACGTCGTAGAAGTTGCTGGTGAAGTCGGCCAGGTTGCTCTGGAAGTAAGCCGTGGTCGCCTGATCGTCGCAAGCCGCGGCGAGCACGCACAGCGCCGCCGTGGCGACCCACTTCACGTCATTCGCACCGATGCTCACTACGATCACCGAGGCGTGGTCCGCCTGCTCCAGCACGGTCATCTGCGGCGGCAGTACCTGGCCGCCGGTGCTCTGCGAGCCGAGGATGCCGGTCGGCACGGTCGCGCCGCTGCACGCGAGGTTCAGCACGTTCCAGCTGTTGACCGACGCCAGATCGGCCGCGTACGAGTCGAGGCTGCGACCACAGGCGGTGTCCTGCGGCGTCGCGTGTTGCACCGGCGGATTGCCGATCGCAGCCGCGGTCGAGTCGCCGATCACCACAGCCTGCACGCCGGGCAGGCTCGCGCCGGCCGCCTTAGGCGGTGGGCCGACCGGGATCGAGCCGACGAGGTCACCGAGCGACTTCACCTGACGCAACGTGGACGGCGTACCGGTGGCGAAGAGCACCACCGCGCCGATGTTGGCCACGATCGCGATCAGTGTGCCGGCCGCGACGACCTTGAACATCCTGCGGTGCGTGTAGTGGCGGATGCCTGAGTAAGCGAGCAGCAGGATGACCGCGAAGCCGGCGGTGATCAGCGTCTGCCACAGGAAGTACCGCTCCCAGCCGCTGACGAGGCCGGCGCTCAGGGCGCTGCCCGCGTTCGAGCGGTTCGAGGTCTGCACGAATTCGCTGAGCTGGTCGTCGATGCTGATGCGGGTCAGCTCGAGCTTCGGCCTTATCAGGCCATTGAAGTGCAACGTGGTTGGTACCGACTGGCCGAACAGGTCAAGCTCGCCCGGACCGGACAAGGAGAGGTCGGGCGCCGTCGCGCCGACTTTGATGGTCTGACCGGCGGACGAGACCGATTGAGCCGGGGTCACCAGCAGCGCCAGTCCGGCCGCGATGGCCGAGACGAGCAGGAACGCCGACGTCGTCAACGCGGTACGAGCCAACCGAGAGTTGGCTGCGACGCTATTCGACAACACTGTGCGACGTACGCGCGGCAAGTGGATTCGGTTCAGCAAGCCCCGGCCTTCCAAGCGTTGCGGACACTCATCCTCTCATAGCACCGGATAAAAACGGACGATTGTGCGAAGCCCGGCAACTTCAGGTCACTCCCGCCACGATCAAGCAAAGGCCGTGGTCCACCAAAGCGCGGTTCATCCAGACGACAGTTCAGCCCGGCTACGAGCAACAGGCCACAATGGACAGATGTCGATCTCTCCGGGAAGCGCGCCGCGCTCCAACGGCTCCTCAGGCGGGGTGCGTAGCGCCGAGGGCACGCCCTACGTCGATCTGGATCGGGCGGCCTGGAGCGCGTTACGCGAACGGACGCCGCTTTCGCTGACCGCCGAGGAGGTCGAACGGCTGCGCGGTATTGGGGACATGATCGAGCTGGACGAAGTGCGTGAGATGTACCTGCCGATCTCTCGCCTGCTCAACCTCTACGTCGCCGCCGTGCACGGTCTGCGCGGCGCGGTGGACACGTTCCTGCGCGGCCCGGACGTCGACGGTCACGATGACGAAGCCGCGCGCACGCCGTTCGTGATCGGGATCGCCGGCAGCGTCGCGGTTGGCAAGTCCACTACGGCACGTCTACTGCGCGAACTGCTCTCGCGCTGGCCCGAGCACCCGCGCGTGGAACTCGTCACCACCGATGGTTTCCTGCTGCCGAACGCCGAACTGGAGAGGCGCGGACTGCTCGCCCGCAAAGGATTCCCCGAGTCTTATGACCGGCGCGCGTTGACCCGCTTCGTCGCTGACATCAAGTCAGGCCGGCCTGAGGTCACCGCTCCGGTTTACTCGCACATGATCTACGACATCGTGCCCGACGAGCTGCTGATGGTGCGCCAGCCGGACATCCTGATCGTCGAAGGACTCAACGTCCTGCAGCCGGCCGCGCCGGGCAGCGACGGGCGCATCCGGATGGGCCTGGCGGATTACTTCGACTTCAGCATCTACGTCGACGCGCGTACCGACGACATCGAGCATTGGTACCTCGACCGATTCCGCAAGCTGCGGCAGACCGCGTTCACCGACCCGGACTCGTACTTCCGCAAGTTCGCCGACGTGCCGGAGAACGAGGCGGTGGAGCAGGCTCGCGGGTTCTGGCAGCAGATCAACCTGCCCAACCTGCTGGAGAACGTGCTGCCGACGCGTCGGCGGGCCACTCTCGTGCTGCGCAAGAGTGCGGATCACCGGATCGAGCGCGTGTGGTTGCGTAAATTGTGACGTAACGGGCACACGGCGCCAATACGCAGCACGAACACGCCGCCGGCACCGTTACCAAATCGCCGCCGGGGGTAGTGCGAATAGCCGGAATAGTTCCGAAGCGCGAAGCGGAGGACTGAGGATCATGCAGCAGAAGATCGCGAACGTGATGACTCCGGCCCCGGTGACGCTGCCGCTGACCGCGCCGATCCGCTCGGCCGCCGCGCTCATGCGCGACGCCCAGGTGGGCGACGTGCTGGTGGTGGAAGGGGACCGGTTGATCGGCATCGTGACGGACCGCGACCTGGTAGTGCGCGGGCTGGCCGAGGGCGCCGATCCGGACATCGTCTCGATCGCCGAGGTGGCGACCGCCTCCCCGATCACCCTCGGCCCGGACGACGACCCGGCCGAGGCGGTAGCGCTGATGCGGAGGCACGGCGTGCGCCGCGTGCCGGTAGTGCAGGAGGGCATCGCGGTAGGCATCGTGTCGATCGGTGACCTGGCGCAGGACCGCGACGAGGCCTCCGTGCTCGCCGCGATCAGCTCTCAGCCGCCGACGATCTGACGATCAGACAGCCTGCCGGTCCGACTACCAGGCCACCCGAGTGAAGCCAGCGACGTTGGCGACGTCAGCCAGCCAGCGCGGCAGCCGCGTCGGCGCGCAGTTGCAAGTACGCGTCGGCGCCGGCCAGGCCGAGCACCCGCTGGACCGGCGCCTGCGGAGCGACGACACGGAAGACCGCACCGTCGGTCTCGGCCCGCTTGTGAGCCTGCAGCAGGACGCGCAGGCCGCTGGAGTCGAGGAACGTCATGTCCGTCCCGTCCAGCACCACCAGGACGCCGGGCAGCAACAGCGGTTCGATCGTCTCCCACAGGCGGTCGGCCGCGGCGAGGTCGAGTTCGCCACGCACGGTCACGATGCGGTCGCCACCCTGTCCGGCAGCCGCGACCTCGGCCTCGAAGCGCTCCATAGAAGCTCCATTACATTCTTATTCGAACTCTGTTGCCCTTTCACATACCTTATCGCCGATAGCGGCACATGCGAAGGGTGTGAAGGGGCCCGGGAGATGAAGGAGATCTTATGTCTATCGGATCGAGTCTCGCGGTGATCGCTTTCGGCGCGATCCTTTCGTTCGCGACGCACATGCGCACGCACGGCTTCAGCGTGATCGCGGTAGGCGCCGTGCTCATGGCCGTCGGCGCCGTCGCGCTGATCATGCAGATAGCCGCGCTGCGCCGGCAGCGGATGCTGACCGCGCAGCAGGCCACGCAAGCCTCCAGGACGGTCGTGGTGCGCCCGCCGTCGCAGCTCTGAGCCCATCGCTGACCTGCGCATCTCTGACCACGTAATTGACCACGTCAGTGGTGTCACTCTTGATCCAGCATCGATCACATCACCGAAGGGATCGACGTGATCCGCTGGACCTACGCCTTCATCGACCGCCCCCGCGAGCACTTCAAGCGCGCCGCCGAGTTCTGGACAGCAGTCACTGACACGCGCCTGTCTGCGTTACGCGGTGAGCACGACCAGTTCGCGACCCTGCTGCCGGAGAGCGCCGACGCGTGCGTAAAGCTGCAGGCGGTCGATGAAGGCGGGGGCGCGCACTTGGACCTGTGCACCGACGACTGGCGCGCGTTCACCCAGAGCGCGATCGAGCTCGGCGCGTCGGTGATCGCGGAGCTAGATGGCTTGTGCGTACTGCGATCCCCGGCCGGACTGGCGTTCTGCGCCGTCCAATGGTGCGGGGAATCGAAGCGTCCAGACGTAATCGTCGCCAACGACGGTTCACGCAGCCGGCTGGACCAGGTGTGCCTAGACGTACCACCTGACGCCTACGAGACCGAAGTAGCGTTCTGGGCACAGCTGACGGGATGGCAGTTACGTGACAGTGTCCTGCCGGAGTTCCGAGTGCTCAAGCCGCCGGACGGCCTGCCGATCAGGATCCTGCTCCAGCGTCTGACGACCGGTCGGCTGGCCTCCGCGCACCTCGACGTAGCGTGCTCAGACCGCGCGGCGACCCGCGCCGACCACGAGCGGCGCGGCGCGGCAGTCGTGGGCCGCATGCCGCGCTGGATCGTCATGCGCGACCCGGCAGGCGGCGTCTACTGCCTCACAATCCGTGATCCACAGACCGGAAGCGCACCAACCTGAAACGCCTGCGCACTAGTGCGCCCTATTGTGTCGATCTACGGCGCCAGCAGGGCATTAGCGGACCTGGCGAGCCCCAGCGCAACGCGCATTTTCCGCGTCCGACGGGGTACATAGAAACGACGATCACACGATCAACGCACCACACTGCGCAGTGCGGAGGCGGGCTATGGACACCGGAAAGCGGCTCTCGTTGCGGGAGCAGCGCATCCTCGCCGACATCGAGACGATGCTGCGCCGAGATCGGAAACTCGATGACCGGTTGCGAAATCTGCGCCTCCCGGCTCGGTTCCGAATGCTGTCTATGCAACGGCGCCTGCGCGGCATGGAGCTGGGGATTCTGATACCCACGACGCTCGTGCTGTCCCTGACCGCCGCGCACACCCCGAAGCTGGGCGTGATCATCGCCTGTTGCTGCGTAGGAGCGATCACGCTGCTGCTGATCGCGGACGCGGTACGCAGCCGGATCGAACGACGGAAGATGGAGCGCCTTACCGCAAGCGGCGCCGGGCGGCAGGCCGCACCCTAGCCTCGCGCCTAAGCCTCGAACGTATTCGTTGTGGCCCGCAACTTTCACCTCTCCGCCCTCGCTGGAGACGACTGGCGGCCGACCCAGTGATGATCACTGGACCGGCCGCTTTGCGTTGTCGCGAGGTAGCCCTCAGAGGTCGAACTCGCCCTTCTTCGCTCCGTCGAGAAAGGAACTCCACTCCAGGTGCGTGTACACGTGTACCGGCCCCGTGTCCCCGTCCTTCGTGTCGCGCACCTTTACGGCGTCTCCTGTGATCATCACTTCAACGCACGAACCACCGTTCGAGCCGCTGGCCGTTGCCTTACGCCAAACATTTCGTTCCATTTAACCGGTTTCCCTGATCCTTCGTTCGATGATTCTCGTCGTCGCTTCCGGTGACATCGCTGCGGCCTGCACGAACTCCAACGCCCGCCTGGCGTGCCGCACCTCGAGGGAACCGTCATGGACGATCGTCGAGAACATGGTTTCGGTCATCGCCACCGCGGGACCGTCGACACCGCCGAACTCGTAGATGTCAAGCGGCATTCGGTTCACCGCAGCCGTCGAGGAGATAGCGCGAATCGAGACAGTGGGCAGCTCAGACAATTCCCGTAGATGCCTGAGTTGTTCATTGAGGACCTTGGCACCCCCGTACGGCGTGCCGAGCACGTTGTCATCGAGGATCACATCGACGGCCAGCGGTTCGGGTTCAACCAGCCGTCGCTGACGCAACAGACGCACCTCGACGTGCATGTCCACATGATCCGGGTCGCGAATCAGCGAGCTGGCCTCGAATACACCCCTCATGTAGCTCTCGGTCTGCAGGAGACCGTGCACTACCGAGTTCTGCAGGGCATGCAGCCTCGTAGCGTCGTTCTCGTAGCCGATGAGGGTGTAGTACGGGTCAGTGAGCCACTGCTTGTACTTCTCCCACCAGATGTCTGTGCGGCTCTGACGCGCCATCGTGCACAGTCGATCGGTATTCGCGTCGTCAAGCTTGTAGTACTTCGCGAGCCTGATGACGTCCACCGGGTCGATCTTGTTCTCGGCGCGCTCGATCCGGCCGACCTTCGTATGCGCCCAGCCGAGCGCCTCGCCGACCTCGCGGGTGCTGTGCCCCCGGAATTCGCGCAGCTCCAGGAGCTCTTTGCCGAGCTGTCGTTGCAGCCAGCTCGCTTGGAACGGCAACGCGGGGACCTCCCTTCGGGGCGGCTCAGTCTGCCACGACGTCGTGGGGGAGAGTCAGGCAAAGACTTAGTAAAGCCACGTTTCGCTACTTGTTCCGGTGCATGCTCCGGTGCATTGTACTTAGTGACGTAGCGTCAGGACTCCTTCACTCTAAGACGAAATGCTATCGCGCATTAGCGACTGCTAATGCAGGAGCAATGGTAAGCGGAGCCCACCGGCCACTTGGGTAACTTCCGCCACAACTTTGTCTCAGGGTTTCGGCAAGACGCTCGGCAAGACGCCCAAGCTTCCCCGAAGGCGATGGATGACCGTGCTCGACGATCTGCGGGATAGCAAAACCTTCGCCGATCTCACTCTTACCGTACGAGACTGCGGGCCTGCTACCGTCGTCGAACTGACCGGGGAATTCGACGCGTACACGGCATTCGAGCTACGTCGATATCTAGCCCTTTATCCATCGGGCCGATTCGTGCACGTCGTGATGGACTTGCGGAAGCTCGGATTCGTCGACTCCGCCGGCATCGCCGTGATCGTCGCCCTCAGCAAGCAGGCGACGTCCCGCGCGGGAACGCTACGCCTGGTGATCCCGGAGAACCATCTGCTGGTGAAACTGAGGCGGATGGGACTGGTGAAACTCTGGCCGATTCACGATGACGTGGAATCGGCCGTCGACGCTGTCACCCGAATCGCCGTCGATCCGATGACCGCAGACGCGGCAACCGCGACCACTGGCTGTATCTGACGATCAGACAGTCGGACTTCGACGCTCAATCAGCACAACGTCTCGCCATACGCCGTGATGCTGCCCAATCCGCTCACGCACGCCGACCGTGCGGAAGCCAACGCGCTGATGCAGCGCCAGACTGGCGGCGTTCTCCGGAAAGATGCCGGACGTGATCGTCCAGACCCCGGCAGCCTCCGTCGACGCGATCAACGCTTCCAGCAGCGCCCTACCAACGCCGCGTCCGCGTGCGTCGGGGTGCACGTATACCGAGTGCTCGACGACGCCCGCATAGACGCAGCGCGATGAGACCGCACTAACCGCGACCCAGCCGATAACGCGGCCATCCGCGTCGAGCGCGACGTACCGATGGTCCGGCAGCTTCCCAGCGTCGAACGCCTCCCACTCAGGCGCCGTCGTCTCGAACGTCGCCTGTCCTTCGTCGATGCCGGCCTGGTAAATCGCGAGCACCTCCGCCGCGCATTCCGGCGGCATCGCAGTGATCTGGATGGTGGACGCGCCGCTCATTTCGAGCCCTCCGCGCCAAGCAGCTCGTCAATCAGGACGCGTACTCGTCGCTCGATCTCGTCGCGAATTGGCCGAACCGCCTCGATGCCCTGGCCCGCCGGGTCGTCAAGCTCCCAGTCCAGGTAACGCTTGCCCGGAAAGACGGGGCACGTATCGCCGCATCCCATCGTCACGCACACGTCAGACGCCTTAACCGCGTCGACTGTCAGCAGCTTCGGCGTCTCAGCGGCGATATCGATGCCAACTTCTTTCATCGCCTCGACTGCGACTGGATTCACGTGATCCGCAGGCGTGGACCCGGCCGAACGCACCTCGATCCGGTCACCGGCAAGCCGCGTGAGGAACCCGGCGGCCATCTGTGAGCGACCTGCGTTGTGTACGCACACGAACAGCACACTCGGCTTGTCGGCCCCAGTTCCAGTCTCACTCACCGTCAGCTCAGCTCCTTGCGTTCGTAGCGGAGGCGGCCAGCTCGGCCGCAGGGTCAATGGCGGCCAGCGGCTTGGCCGGCGCCGGCGTCGGCCGGTGCGGGAACAGCGCGACGACAAGCGCGCAGCCGATCGCGCCGCCCACTAGTTGCGCAGCAACGAAGCCACCCACCGAGCCCGGAGCAATCCCGGCGAAGGTGTTGGTGAACGCGCGCGCGACGGTCACCGCCGGGTTGGCGAAGCTGGTCGAGCTGGTGAACCAGTAAGCGGCACCGATATACGCGCCCAACGCTGCCGGGCCATAGGAACCGCGACCGGTACGCGCCAGGGAGAAGATCAGAAGAATTAGCCCGGCGGTGGCAACCACCTCGCCGAGCCACAGATGCCCGCCAGTCCTCGCGTGCGTGGACGCCGTCGCGGCGGGAAGCGCGAACATCAGATTCGCCAGCACCGCCCCGCCGATACCGCCGACGATCTGCACGGAGACGAACACCGCGACGGTGTACGCGTCGACGCCGGTACGTAGGCGGCGGCCGAGTGCGTAATCGGCGAGGGTGACGACCGGGTTGAAGTGCGCGCCGGAAACCGGGCCGAGCATCAGGATCAGCACTGCGAGCCCGAACGCGGTCGCGATGGAGTTCTCCAGCAACTGCAAGCCGATGTCGCCCGGGGACAGGCGCTGCGCCATGATCCCGGAGCCGGCCACTACCGTCACCAGCAGCCCGGTGCCCAAGCCCTCGGCCAGGGCGCGCCGGGTCAGCGGCACGTTCACCGGGAGCTCGCGCCGATCAGGCCGTCGGTGGACAGCAGCGATCCGAGCTGCTCCAGCGCCTGAGGCAGCACCCAGTAGTAGACCCAGGTTCCGCGACGCTCGCAGTCGATCAGGCCGGCTTCGCGCAGCACCCGCAGGTGGTGGCTGATGGTCGGCTGCGTCACGTCGAACGGGCCCGCGAGGTCGCAGACGCACGCCTCGCCGCCCTCGTGCGACGCGATCAGCGAGAGGAGTCGCAGGCGCACCGGATCCGACAAGGCCTTGAACATCCCGGCCAGCGACTTCGCGGCGGTCTCGCCCAACGGCTCGCGGACCATCGGGCTGCAGCAGGCCGCTCCCGTCGATGGCGACTGCAGCAGCGGGAGTTCTTTCATCGACATACGTCTATCTTGACAGCCATCGATACAGGGGGCAAGCTCGCTGTTGTATTGATGAACGTCTAATCAGAGAGGTGGAGTGCCGTGTCCCGAGTTCAGTTGGCGCTACGAGTTTCCGATCTTGAGGGCTCGATCGCGTTCTACAGCAAGCTGTTCGGCACCGAACCGGCCAAGCGCCGGCCCGGCTACGCGAACTTCGCGATCGCGCAGCCGCCGTTGAAGCTGGTGCTCTTGGAGGGCGCCGACGACGCGCCGACGGCACTTGATCACCTCGGCGTCGAGGTCGAGGACACCGTGTTGGTCACCGAAGCCACGACGCGCCTGGCCGG
>CAVQPP010000084.1:0-17987 GCA_963714445.1 uncultured Actinomycetota bacterium | reverse complement strand
AATTGTGGATGTAATCCGCGATCAGCAAGAAGAATTCGAGCAGGGGCTTTGTTACGCATCACTCTCCACTTGCAACTACTAGCCTTCATTGGGAATGGCCTCTCTGTAAACTACTTGGCGACTTATTCGACGAAACGATGACGAAAGAGGCCTCTCACGACCGACAAACTGAATAAATCGAGTGGCTCGAGGCCGAAGCTGACATCTTAGAGCATATGAAGATGAATAAGGTACGACTGGACGAGCATACAGCAGTTTTAATTAGATGCTTATCGGAATAGCGAGGGTCAACCCTTTCAAGGTGATATCTGACTTTTGTCACTTGGCAGGGATGACAAGCTGCCCCGATGACCCTGACATTCGAGAGTAACGCATTAGATTGGGAGCGATATCCTATGTTCTGTGTGGAGTTATCCAATTTATAAGGGTTTTTGGTATCTCGACGGTGCTGGTGGTGGTGATGCTCCTGATGGGCGCGCGCTTCTATGCCCTGGCTTGCGGCTGGTGCTTGCAACAGATGGGGCACGATCTGGTGGCATTCTTCCGTCTGCTGCGGTTGCGCCGCGATCTTTCGCCGTCCCAGGCCTGGCAGCGGGCCGGGGCGATTCGCTGGCGCTGGTTCGCACGCGGATTCTGGGTGAATGTAAACCAGCTCGCCACGCAGCTGGTGGCCGGCACCGATCTGTTGATCGTGGGCCGCTCCATCAGCGCCTCAACGGTTGTGGTGTATTCCTCCACCAACAAGTTGGTCGCGGTGCTGCAGAACCAACCGCAGATTCTGGCCAGTGTGGCGCTGCCCGGGCTCAGTCACATGAAAACCAGTGAATCGCGCGAGCGGATCCTGCAGGCCACCACCTCGCTTACGCAAGCCATGCTGCTGCTTGCCGGCTTCGTCTTTTGTATGATCCTGGCCGTCAATCAGCAGTTCGTCACCTGGTGGTTGGGGGCGCATTTCTTTGGCGGCATGCAACTGACACGTAATATTGCTGCTCACTTTTCTTTTGCGCCAGGCCGACTATACGCTGGCAGTCACGCTGTTTGCTTTCGGGCATGAGAAGCTGCTCTCGATCAAGGCGCTGGTCGACGGTGCGGTCAGTGTTATGTTGCGATTGTCTTGGTGCGATACGGGGCGATGCCGGGAGTGGCGCTGGGGTTTCTGTTCGGAGCTATCTTCGTCTCCATTCCCACCGACGTCTTTTTGCTGAGTCGAACCCTGCAGGTGTCGCTGGGGGAATTGAGCCGGCCCTATCTGCCGTTCTTCTGGCGCTTTGCGGTGGCGGGTTCGGTCGCGTGGGCGGTCCACAATTGGTTTGGAGCGGCCACTATTCTGAACATGGCGATTGCGGTGTCGATCACCGGCGTGGTGTACCTGCTGCTTGTGATTCCCTATGTATGGACCACGCCGCTTCGTGGATACATCCAAAACGCAACCGCGGCAATTACCTCGGCCATGCGAGCGCGTGTACTCGGTTGGTCTGGAAAAGCTTAACGCGCGGAAACGCGCCGTGGGGCCGAGCGAGAATCGCCGGCAGGGTCAACGCGAAGCCCGATCGCAGGCAGCAGGAACTTAGGACCCTCTACCGCGCCACCACATGTTCCGCAGCTTATGCGCCGGTCTTTCAACCAGGTAGGTGCTCAGCGTAGCGGCGCCAATCGAGCACACAATGTTCTGTGGGAAATGACCGAACCACCCCACCGCGGGCCTTTCGCAAAACAGCTGCTGCCATAAATAAAGGCTGTAGGAAATCGTCCCAATCCACGCGACTGGCTTCCATTCCAGAAAGCTCGAGGAGCGTTCACCGCGAGGTTAATGAGCGCGGCAACGGTTATACCTTCGACGATACCGGCTACCATGCCCGCATGCGGAACGATGCCGCTGACGGCTAAGGCCAGCAGGCCGATTATCGGTATCGCTGACCAGCGCGGGGGATTGGCCGCGAATGTTGCAGGGTAGTGATCCTTGAGCAGCGCCAACAAGCAGCCAAAGGCAATGGCTGAGAACCGCAGGTCGGAACGCATGGGGTTGACATTCTGTGCGCCGCCTGCCATGTGGTACAGCACATGCGCCCACAACGGTGCAATCGCCACCAAAACGCCGAGGATGGCGATCCTTTGTTTCGGCCCGCGAAGCATCAAGAACGTCACGGGCCAAAACAAGTAGAACTGCTCCTCAATAGAAAGCGACCAATAGTGCACGGTATAGATGGGACCGTCGAAAAAATTTCGGACAAACAGCAGGCAATGAGCGACGTCTCGCAGGTCTACCCCAAGCAAGGCATTTGCGACGACGAGATACAGCACTGCCGGCGGAAGAATACGGAAAGCTCTCTTCCAATAGAAATGTCCAATGTGGATTCGCCCGACCGAACGCTCTTCCAGACATAACAATAAGGTAATAATGAATCCTGATATGACAAAAAAGATGGAGACGCCGAAGACCCCGTATCCGCGTACCAAGCTGGCTGCGCTACGTGGGCGAATATCACGAGCGCAATGGATATCGCACGAAGTCCGTCCAGGCCCGGCAACCGGCGTTTTTCTACCACTTTCCCTCCCGTTCAAGCTTATCAATCGGCGCATTTTGTGGATAGCACGAGTACGGCTTCGAGTTTCATCCGACGTTCTGTTTGAACGCGACGGCTAGCCACTTGAAACCAGTGGCTTAAATCGGGTACCGCTTCAGTGAAACCGGCAGACGGCGAAGCCTGGCAACGCGAGCGCCGAACGAGGGCCGCTGACTGTTGCGGGGGCTCCTTAATATGCGGTCCCGTCCGCTGCGAACGCAGTCAGTGCATCGCCCTCAATATCCACGTTGTGGCTCATGGGCCAGAGGCTTGGCTGCCGAACCGGAATACCGCCCGGACGGAGAAACAACGATTAGCCAAGCGAACATCAGGGCGATCGCGAGGAGACAGCAAGGCTGATGATGAAATGCGACGAATTGCAGCGTTCGACCACCTTCTTTCAACTTGTCTCCCAAGGAAGGGACCGAATACGCTCGGGCCGCTGCGGCTTGCAGGGGAACCGATAGACAAGCCACAGCCGCGAGAAGAGCCCCCAGTAGACCCCTACGCCCGCTCCAATCCACGATGACCAAGCCGCCGATGCACAGAAGCAGAAGTTGCAAATCGTAGTAGCGATGGTAAGAACCAAACAAAATCAGCGCCGGCAACAATCCGCGTATGAGCCAGGGGTGCGGAGCTAGGGTACGCTTCAGCGCTAATATCAGCGCTATCAATCCGGCAATCAAGGCGTAAGTGACCAGATTACAGACGACGGTATTGTCCGTGAAGAAGCCAACGGTGCTCTGAAAGTTGACTAATTGATAAGTGGATACATTGCGGAAAATCGGATTCGCAACTTGTTCCGGGCCCCGTGGCGGATTGAAGCGTGCTCAGCCAGTCGCTGGCCCAGGTTGGCGAGCCATGAATGAGACTGGGCAGGGCCACCGCCCACGCGGTAATTACCACGCCAATGCTGGCGCCGATCAGGCCCCACTGCCGCCGCCAGATCCAATAAAGAAAGAAGGGCAGTGCAATTTGTGGCTTGATGCAGCAGCTCAGGCACGTCCAGTAGCCCCGCTATCAAGTCCCGCCTTGGAAAAACAGGCAGGTACAGCGCTGCCGTCAGCAGGCAGATGGCAAGAACGCTAAGCTGGCCCTTGGCAATGCCAGTTTGTACCGGAGCGAAGAGAAGACAGAAGGCCAACAGATAGACAGCGAGTTGGCGACTGCGGTTGTAGGCTGATTTGAGCACAAGCACGATACTGGCGAGAAACGAAAGAGTATTGATCGTCATCCACGCGATCTTGGCTGTTTTCCAGTCGGCACCGGCAAGCGTCGAGACGAGGACGAATGCGCTGGGCGGATAGACCGAGATAAAGACCGTTGGCAGCGATTGCGGGCTTTCTGCGTCCATCGGAACGCCGCCGGCACGGCGATACTCGCAATCTATGGTCGCTTGATGGTAAGGATTGAGACCCGCCACCCAGCACTTAGCGGAGGAATAGGGGGTGGCGAAATCCTCGGAATCTCGCAGCGCCCGGTAAGGGCCTCGAACGACAAAGATCGCGCCGGCAGTAAGCAAAAGTACGATCGCTACCGCCGGTCGCAATGGCGAAATCCTCAGCATGATCGATCCCCCCGCATCTAAGCGCCGGAAGCCTACCGATGATCCCACGGGCGGCTGGATCGCATTGCTGTAATGCCCTTTGCGCGTGGCGAATAGGGTTCGAGTACGGGGTGAGGGCCATCAGGTATGACTAGCCAAGACTTTGCGGTCGGTCCCGAGCTTCGTCGGGGTCAGCGTGATCGACTGCACCCAGCTCTGCTCCGGCGCGAGTTGCTGGCCCTCGGGCAGCGGCGTCGCGGTGCTGAAGTCGGAGACCGGCGCCTTCGCCTTGGTGACGGTGACCGGGATGTTGCCGTCGTTGGTCAGCGTGAAGGTCTTCGTGGTGGTGGAGCCGAGCGCCACCGCGCCGAAGTCGACCGGCTGCGGCGCGATGTCCATCTTGCCCTGGCCGACGACCGCGTTGCCGGTCAACGGAATCGAGAGCGTGTGCGGGGTCGAGTTCGAGCTCGAATTGATCACGATCGAGCCCGTGTTCGTCCCGGTCGCCGTCGGGCCGTAGGTCACCGAGACGATGAACGAGCCGCCGGCCGCGACCGTGACGCCTGCCGCGGGCAGTCCGGTGATCGTGTACGGCGCGCCCGGCGCGGTCGCCGAGGAGACCGTCTCAGTGCTCGTACCGGTGTTGGTGACCTGGATGTTCTGTGTCGAGGTCAGGCCGGTCGGCTGATCGGTGAACGTCAGGTTCGGCGGGGTGGCGGCGAATCCGGCGCGGTCCCCCGGCCGGAAGCGCCGAATGAGACCACACCGGCGTCGGTGGTGACGGTTATCGACCCGCTGATCGTGCCTGCCGCGCCCGGCGTCAACGTAGCCGGGATGCCCACGGACGCTCCGGACGCCAGGTGGTAGGGCAGCGTCGGCGGCGTCACCGCGAACGGCGAGTTAGTCGAGACGCCGGTGATGTTCAGGTCCGTGCTCGCGGTGACCGTAAGCGTGCCCGGACCGGCGGTGCCCACCGGCACGTCGCCGAAGTTCACCGGCGAACCGGTCAGCGCGGAGGTGGTCGGCCGGCCGAAGGCGATGATCTTGCCGTCGGTGGTGTTGGCGGCCCCGGTGCTGTTGCGGGTGCCGACGTAGACCCGGTTGTCGCTGCTGGCCACGGTGGTGAACTTGACCGCGTCGCCGATCGGCGCGGACCACAGCAACGCGAGGTGGCCGTTCGCGTCGGGCTCCGCGGAATACGCGTCCAGCATCGCGTTGGTGCCGCTGGGCCCCGAGGGCGAGACCAGCCAGACCACGGCGCTGCCGGGAGTCTTGGCGTTCGAGGTCACCACCGGCGAACCCGCGGTGTAAGCGAACGTGGCCACGCTCGAGCCGACCGCCGTCAGGGCCGGCATGCCGGAGCCGCTGACCCCGTACTTGAACGCGCGCAGCGGACCGCCGTTGCCGACGTAGTAGATGTAACCTCCGTCGCCGCCCCAGAACGCCGGGTGACCCCACTGGCCCTGGTACGGGCCGAGCTTGCCGAGCACGTTGTCGCCGCCGCTGGCGCCCTGGTCGTGCCCGCCGAGGTTGTTGCGGTCCAGCAGGAACAGCCGGCCGTCCTTGCCCACCTGGACCATCAGGTTCGGATGCGCCGCCGTGCCGAAGCCGTCCGGCAGCGCCATCGGGCCGCCGGAGCCCAGGTCGGTGTCGTTCGCGTCCATGGTCGTCGCGTTCGACGGGCTGAAGAAGTCGGTCGGGCTCAGCGACCCGTTCGCGTTCACGTGCAGCCGGACCACCGACTCGGACAGGTTGCCCGGCGGCTTGTTGCCGGGGCCCGGGGCGGGGGCCGCGCCGGTGTTGCCGTTGCCGGTGGACAGCAGGATCTGCCCGGGACCGTCGGAGACCAGGCCGCCGCCGCCTTGCCAGATCCCGCCGCCGATGATCCCGGCGCCCGTCTCGTCGGACCACAGCGCGGTCTGCACGCCGGCCGTCGAGACGCCGGCGACGTAGCCGCGCCAGTCGTTGCCGTAGTCGCAGTGCGAGCCGAACGCCGCGTAAACCACACCGCCGAGCAGCAGCAAGCCGGGACGCTGGCCCTGGTAGGCCGGGTCGAAGGTGGCGCTCGCGTCGTTGGAGGGGTGGCCGCCGATGGTCACCGGGAAGCCCGGCTTCTCAGCACCCGTAGTCGGGTTCACCGCGTGCATGTAGTAGTGCGGGTGCAGCGCGTCCGCGCCGTCGTTGACCTTCGCGACCAGGTACACGTAGCCGGTGGCCGGGTCGTAGACGGGGGCCGCGGTGATGCCTATGTTCGGCGTCAGGTCCGAGCAGCCGATCGTCGACATCACCGGCCAGGCGGGGCCGAAGTCCTTGGTCCACTGGATCGCGCCGGTCGCCTTGTCGAGACCGTAGACCTTGTCGTTCTCGGTGACGGCTATCAGCTCGTTGCCGACGATGAGGGGCTGCGCGTAAACCTGGCCGTCGAGCGTCGTGGAAAACTGCTGGCCGAAGTCGGGGGAGGTCACCGACGCGGGGTCCAGCGCCGTCTCGCTCTGGTCCCAGCCGTCCCGGTACGTGTCCTGAGACACTGTCGTCTCGTCGGCTCGCGCCGGGAGCACGGCCACGGTGACTGCGGTGGATATGAGTCCCGCGGTGAGCAGGCCTATGAAAGCGGCACGCGGATATCCACGCACGAGGTCCACCGGTTCCCCCCTCTGAGAAACGGTTTCGAGCCAACGCCGAAACGACTGCGGGCGCCCAGTGCTGGCGCCGGAGCCCGATCGTAGGTCCGCGGCGGCGTGTCGAAACCGGTCTGCTGGGAACCGTGACGAAATCAGAACCTATGTGGTCATGGTTTACTATGGTTCGCCCGAGTTCGGGGATTTATGACACAGCGTCATAAGAAAACAGCTTCACGAGACAACAACGTCACGAGACCGGCGTGACCCCGGCCGGGACCTTCCCCTTCGGCGTTTGCTCGATCAGCCGGCCCCACCACACCATCCGGCTCGAGTCGATGTAGATCGGCGTGCACGTCGTCAGCGTCAGATAGCGGCCCGGCTTGGTGAAGCCGGAACCTTCCGGGATCGGTTCGACGGCGCCGACATCGTTGATCGGCACCGACGCCGCCTCGCGGTCGAGCTGGTAGACGAACCAGCCGTAACGCGTCTGCACGTACGCCTTGTCGCCGACCGCCAGTCGGTCGAGGTCGCGGAAGATCATGCCGTGGCCGTCGCGGTGCCCGGCGATCGCGAAGTTCCCGGTGGCGTCCCAGGGCAGCGCGGAGGGCGGGTCCGTGTAGTGGCCGACGGCGCCGGTGTTCAGCACGCTGTTTCGGTCGACGGACTGCATGATCAGGGCGCGCCAGTCGGCCCCGAGCGCGGGGATGTAGAGGAAGCCGAAGCTCTGCCCCTTCGCGATCGCGTCGCTCGGCGCGGTCGGACCGGGCTGCTGCCAGGCGCGCAGTAGGGCGGCCGAGTTGCGCCGGGTCTCCTGCGCGGCGGTGATGTTGCTCCACCAGAGCTCGTAGACGACGTAGAGCGAGATGATCAGGCCGAGGGTGATCAGCACCTCGCCGAACGCGCCGAAGACCGCGGACCACAGGCCGGCCGTCGTGGGCGGCGACGCGTCGTAGAGGTCGTACCCGGTGCCCGCATCGTAGACGTCGAGTACGGGTTCGCCCTTCACCTCGTCGGTCACCCGCTCACTCCTTCCGTTCAGCGAGCCGAATACTACCGTCTTGTCCATAAAGCAGAGGGCAGATCCCGAAGAGTCGAGATCTGCCCTCTTGTTCAGTATTTAGCTATTTGGTTATCGAACAAGCGCGACTACCGCTGAGAGCGACGCTTGCTGGCGACCCGAATACCGACGCCCGCGAGCAGCGCGCCCGCGCCGAGTGCCAGCGCGACGCCCTCTTCACCACCGGTGTGCGCCAGCGAGCCGGGGCCTTGCCCACCGGATCCGCCGGGCGGCGGGGTGCCGGGGCCGTGCGGCGGCATCGTCGACGGCATGCCGGTCGGCGGCATGGTCGTCGGAGGTGCCGTAGTCGGCGGCGCCGTAGTCGGCGGCGGCGTCGTAGGTGGCGGTGTGGTGGGCGGCGGCGTCGTCGGCGGCGGGGTGGTCGGCGGCGGCGTCGTGGGGGGCGGGGTGGTCGGCGGCGCCGTGCCGCACACCGGCGAACCGGTCGTGTTCTTCAGGCCGAGGGTCGCCTCGTCGCCGCAGACGTGGACCGGCACATTGATCGGCACCGACGCCTGGTCGCCCGACAGGATTCCGCCGGAGTTCTCCACGATGCCGGTCTCGGTCGCGGTCGACGACGGCATGATGCAGACGGGAGTGTCGGTGGTGTCGTGGATCCCGCCGACGCTCGCCTGGTCGCCGCACGCGGTGACCGGCACGTTGATCGGCACGCCGCCCTGCCAGCCGGAGACGATGCCGCCGGAGTTCATCTGAGCGCTGATCGCCGTGCTGCTGCCGCCGGAGTTGGTGCAGGTCGCCGTGCCGGTGCTGTCGCGGTACCCGACGACGGTGGCCTCGTTGCCACAGGCGTTGACGGGCACGTTGATCGGCGTCTGCACGGTCAGCCCGGAGCCGATGCCGCCGGAGTGGTCGGTGATCGCCGTGGCGGTCGAGCCGCCGGAACCGGGGGCGCCGGAACCGAGCGAGCAGTTCGCACCGCTGACCTTGTCCCGGAGCCCGACGACGTTGACCTGGTTGCCGCAAGCGTTGACCGGGACGTTGACCGGCGCCTGGATGATGTTGCCGGACAGGATGCCGCCGGAGTGGTCGGTCACCGCGGTGGCGGTCGAGCCGCCGCCCGAACCCGGACCGCCGGTGCCACACGTGCCGCCGGCGACCTTGTTCTTCGACCCGATGACGATCGCCTGATTGCCGCAGGCGTTCACCGGGATGTTGATCGGCGCCTGAATCGTGTTGCCGGACAGGATCCCGCGCGAGTGGCTGACCGTCGACGTCGCCGAGGCGCCGCTGTTCGAGCCGCCGGCCGCGCCGGAGCCGCCACAGGTCGAGCCGGCGACGCTGTTGTTGAGCGCGCCGGCGTCCGCCTGGTTGGTACACAGGTTCAGCCCGAGGTAGATCGGGATCTGCACCGTGTTGCCGGTGAGGATGCCGCTGGAGTTCTTCACGGTGCTGGCCGCCGCCGCGGCCGCGCCGGAACCCGCGGTGCGCGGGTCCAGCGGCGTGACCGCTCGGACGGCCTGCTTCGGCGCGATCGCCGTGAGCGGCGCTGCCGACTCGGGACCGCGCACGCTGATGGGGGTGCTGACGGTGGTCGGGGACGCCTGATTCGCCGCGGCACTGCCCTGCGCCTGCGCTGGGCCGGGGAGAGTGCCGAAGCCTACGGCCGCGTCGGCCGGAGCGTACCCCGTACCTGTCAGCAGCAGCCCACCTGTCGCGACCGTGAAGGCCAGGCTGCGCTTGGCCATGTCGTACATGGAGGACCTCTTCTGATCAGTAGAGGAGTAGGCGGAAGAAAACCGCCTATCCCGCTGAACGCTCAGGTACGGTCCAGGTCACGCGCGCTACGGCTTCATGGGTGAATGTTGATATTAGCTTCTGATGCAGTGTCAGCTTGAGGTTCGGGCGTCTACAGTGCGGACCTCTGTGCCGCGTTCGGCCAACCGGGCGAGGTGCGCGGCACGCTTCTGCTCGAAGCGATCGGCCGAGACGCCGAGGAAGTCGAGCAGCCCGGCCAGTTCCTCGCGGGCCTGCTCGCCGGCCGGCCCGAGGTCGGCACGTTCCAGCGCCCTGACGTGGCGCAGTATCGGGATCAGCACCTCGTCGCGGTGGATGCGCAGGTTGTAGATCCCGGCCATCGCGATACGGACCGATTTGCGGGTGTAGTTCTCCACGGTCGACCCGGGCATCTGGAAGCCCTTGACCACATCGAGGACCGCGGCCATCGTCTCGTCCGGCGCCAGATCGAAGGCGGCGGCGAGCAGGTTGCGGTAGAAGACCATATGCAGGTTCTCGTCGTTCGCGATCTTCGCGAGCAGCTGGTCGCAGAGCGGCTCGCCGCTGTAGCTGCCGGTGTTGCGGTGCGAGATACGCGTCGCCAGCTCCTGGAACGCGACGTACGCAACGGAGTTGATGATGCGGTGGTCGTGTGGCGAGATGTAACCGGTCGTCATGTGCGTCATCCGAGCGCGCTCAAGCTCGATCGGATCCACCGCACGCGTGGTCAGCAGGTAGTCGCGGATCGCCGCGCCGTGCCTGCCCTCCTCGGCGGTCCAGCGGTGCACCCACGTGCCCCACGCGCCGTCACGGCCGAACAGCAGCGCGATCTCGTGGTGGTAGCTCGGCAGGTTGTCCTCGGTCAGCAGGTTGAGGATCAGCGAGGTGCGCGCGGTCTCGTCGAGCTTCGACTGGCCGAGTTCCCAGGCCTTCCCGCCGAGCGGGCCGTCGAAGTTCTCGCCATCACTCCACGGCACATAAGTGTGCGGGAACCACTCCTTCGCGATAGCGAAGTGGCGGTTGAGGTTCGCTTCCACGACGGGCTCGAGCTCGTGCAGCAACACCAGCTCCTGCGTCCGGTCGAGGGCGGGGCGGGCGTCGGTCTGCTGCGGCACGGCTGCTCCTGCGTGGAGTGGTTCGAAGATGCTGGTCAGAGCCTACGAGGGCGAACCCTACTGAAGCGTAAGTTACGCCACCGTAGCCTATGTGCCTAAGCGGGGCCAATAGTGCCGTCGCGGAAGCGCTCGAAAAAGACGCCGGCGAGTTTGTTGCGGGAGTTGACAAATCTAGTGATCTCAGCCACTCTCGTAATCGAGGGTGGACTCCGGGGGCCGCGCCCAACGCGCCCAGGAGCCCAGGCCCCGAACCGTCCGGCCCCTGAACCGGACTGGTCCGGAGCGCCGAATTGAATAGACATCGCCGCATCGCCGCACCGATGCGGCGATGATCATTTCCCGGGCGATTCAGCAGACTTCCCGAGATCGTTTCCGGCTTCCCGCCGACAGAACCCCGCATCTCCTTCCCTGTTTCGAGCCTGGTGGCCTACGCTCACCGCATGGCGACCAAGCCCTCCGCGAGCGACGTAAAGCGCCCGCGCCCGCGCGTCCTCACGCGCTCGACCGTATTGCCCGCCGCAGGCATCGGCGTGATCACCCTCATCCTCGCAATGCAGGAAAAAGCGTCGTTCCCGATCGCCCTCGTGGTCGGCATCGCAGTGGCCCTCGTGGTCGTCGGCATGATCGCGCTCAAGCGCGGCTTCTACGGCGATTGAGGAACTAGACTGATGATCAGACTGATCATCTGATCCGTCTGACTGGGTCTAACCAGGTACCGGCGCGGCAGCGTCAACGATCCAGGGCCACCGCGAAGGGGGGCGCCGACCGGTGAACGCTGCCATCATCGCGACTACGTTCGGCGTCGTCTTCCTCGCGGAACTACCCGACAAGACGGCGCTGGCCAGCCTGGTACTCGCGACCAAATACCGGCCGCTGCCGGTCTTCGCCGGTGCGGCCGTCGGTTTCACCGTGCAGGTCGGCATCGCGCTTGGCGCCGGCGCCCTGCTGGCCCTGCTGCCGCATCGCGCGCTCGAAGCGATCGTCGCCGGGCTGTTCCTGATCGGCGCGTTATTCATGCTCTGGCACGGCGCCGAAGAGGAAGACGAGGCGGAGGCGGCCGAGCGAGCGACGAACAAGCCGGGCACCGGCACCTGGCGCGCGGTGCTCACCAGCTTCACCGTCATCACCGTCGCGGAGTTCGGCGACCTGACTCAGATCGTGACCGCGAACCTCGCCGCCAAGTACGACTGGCTCTCAGTCGGCATCGGCGCACTGCTCGCGCTGTGGGCGGTCGCGGCGCTGGCCATCCTCGGCGGGCAGGCGCTGCTGCGCGTGATCCCGCTCAAGCTGATCGTCAGGGCCGCCGCAGTCGTGATGCTGGCTCTCGCCGCAGTATCGCTCGTATCCGCGATCCGGGGCTGACGGCAACCAAATCTGAGCCTGACAACCCGTCAGCCAATCGTATTAAGCAACCCAGACGGCACAGTCTTGTCCTGGTTCACCGCGTCGAACACCCTGTTCGCCTTCGTCTTGTCCCACAGCACCGACGAGCCGACGCCGGAGACGTTGTAGCCCTCGTTCGCGATCGGCACCGTCCCGGTGGTCCCGCCGCTGCCGGTGATCCCGCCCGCGTGCTGGGACAGGCCGACCAGGTCGGACAGGCCGCTGCCGTTGTCCACCGCGATCGAGTCCAGCGTGGCGCCGAGGAACGGATACAGCGTGAACGGGTTGTACTCCACGCCGGGCCGCAGCGCCGACTTGGCAAGCGCGGAGACGAACTTCTGCTGGTTCGCCATCCGGCTGATGTCCGAGTTCGGCAGCGAGTAGCGGCTACGAATGAGCGCGAGCGACTGCTTGCCGTCGAGCGTCTGGCAGCCGGCCGCGAGGTTCGCGCCCGAATAGCTGTCCTTGACCGGCGTGTCGAGGCACATGTTCACGCCGCCGGCCGCGTTGACCACGTTCACGACGCCGAGGAAGCCGATCTCCATGTAGTGGTCGATGCGCACGCCGGTCGCCATCTCGACCGTCTTGGTCAGCAACGGCGCGCCACCGAGGTCGTACGCCGCGTTGATCTTGTTCTTGCTGGCCGAGTGCGACTTGCCGGAGGAGTCGGTGTAGCCGGGGATCGTGACGTACGAGTCGCGCGGCAGCGAGATCAAGTCCGGACCGGACGAGCCGTAGTGCAGTAGCAGGATCGTGTCGGTGCGCTGCCCCACGGAGGTGCCGGTGTGGTACTGGTCCTGCTGAGCCACCGTCATGTTCGAGCGGCTGTCCGAACCGACGACCAGCCAGTTCGTGCCAGCTCCCTGCGCCGGACGCCCGGGGTAGTCGGACAGCGCGGCAACCTTGGTGAGCTTCGACGACGCCCACAGCCACGTGCCGACCACCGTCCCGACGAACAGCAGAACGAGGACGACGAAGCTGATCACACTAATGCGGACCCAGCGCCGCCGGAACCAGCTGCCGCCGTCGGTACGCGGGGGCTTCGGGGGCTTGGTCGGTTTCGCCGGCGCGACGGTCTTCGCGCCACGGCCGTAGGTCGAGCTGGTCGGGGGCATCGGTCGAGTGGCGGGGGCGCCGTAAGCCTGCTGAGGGTCGGATTGACCATACTCAGGCTCCTGCGCCGCCCCGCCGTAATACCGGTCGGAACCTTCACCGCTCACATTTTTAAGGTACGGCAAACCGGTGACTGACAGCCTTCGTCGTCACAGGACTGCGCCCTTTCGTGCAGAACTGTCGCGGTATTGCTACGTACTTATTAACGGATATCCCGTTTGGGATGCCTCGGCGCGTCACATACCTGCATAGGGCGCTATCGCCGCGCCACTGTCGTCCTTGTCACCGCTGCGCGACGAGCGCTCCGTCGGGCGCCGCGAGGAACACCGCACCAACCTTGAGGTCTAACGCAGGCGCAACAGCCGCGTCACTCAGCTCGCTCACCTCGGACACAATCGCCGCAGCCTCCAGCCGATCCGCACCCGACGAAACCGCCATCGCGACAGCGACCTCCAGCGCGGACAGCTTCAGCGACGGCAGATCCACCGTCGACGCAGCGTACGTGCGGCCAGTCGCGTCCCGAACGGCAGCGCCCTCGGCGGCACGATTACGCGCGCGCGTCGAGCGAGCCAGCGTGACGATCTTCGCGTCCTCGGCATCAAGCTCGCCAGCTATCGACGCCTCGGTCATCGGCTCCTCAGATCCGGTCATTTCTCGGTCTCCCGCTCCACGGGGTCGAAATCGTCAACGGGACGCGAACCATTGCGCCCGTCATCAGCTGACTTCCCGCCGAACCCGGCCTCATCCGATTCGTTCTCGTCCGCACCGGCCCCCTCGTCCTCCTCGACGACCGGACGCACCAGTACGGTGCCGATCCGCCGCCTGCGGCCCTCGGTCGACTCGGCCGTGATGATCAGCCCGTCGACGCGCACCGTGGCGCCCGGAATCGGCACCTTGCCGAGCCGCTTTCCAAGCAGGCCGCCGACCGTCTCGACGTCCTCGTCCTCGAGGTCGCGGTGGAACAGCTCGCCGAGTTCGTCCAGACCAAGCCGCGCGGAGACACGCGCGCCACCAGCCGGATCGCCAGGCTCGCCGAGCCACTCCACCTCGGGCCGGCCCTGGTCGTACTCGTCGGTGATCTCGCCGACGATCTCCTCGAGGATGTCCTCGATCGTCACCAGACCCGCGGTGCCGCCGTACTCATCGATGACGATCGCCAGGTGAATGCGCTGCGCCTGCATGTCGCGCAGCAACTCGTCGGCGTGCTTAGAGTCGGGCACGTACGTAGCCGGGCGCATCACGGCCTCAACGGGCTCTGAGAGCGCGTCGGCGCTCGCCTCTGCCCCGACAACCGCGCCACTCCCGCCGCCGCTCCCGTCCCCGCCCTCGTGCATCCGCCGGGCCAGGTCCTTGAGATAGACGATGCCGATCACGTCGTCCGCGTTCCGGCCGGTCACCGGGATACGCGAGAAGCCACTGCGCAAGGCCAGGCTCAGCGCCTGACGCAGCGTCTTGCCGCGTTCGATGACCAGCATGTCGGTACGCGGGACCATGACCTCCTTGACGAGCGTGTCGCCGAGTTCGAAGACGGAGTGCACCATCCGGCGCTCGGTCGCCTCGATCTCGCTGTTCTGCTCGGCGATGTCCACCAGCGCGCGCAGCTCAGCCTCAGTGGCGAACGGTCCCTCACGAAAGCCCTTGCCAGGCGTCAGCGCGTTGCCGACCACGATCAGCGCACGCGGCAACGGGCCCAGAATCCGCCCAAGCGGGATCAGCACGGCCGCCCCCGCCGCAGCAATTCGTGGCGCGTGCTGACGTCCGAGTGTGCGCGGCGAGACGCCAATGGCTACGTACGAAACGACAGCCATGATCGCCACAGACAGGGCGCCGGTGCTGAACGTCAGCCCCCAGCGATGCGCGCAGACCATGGTCACCATCACGGCGGCGGCCATCTCGCCGACGACGCGGATAAGCAGCACAAGGTTGACGTAACGCGCAGGGTCCTGCGTCAGTCGCACCAGCCGTGCGGCCCCCGGCGCGCCTTGCTCAAGCAGCTCGGCCGCGCGTACGCGCGAGATCCGCGCGAGCGCCGCATCGACTCCAGCGGCCAGCCCAGCGATCAGGACCGAGACCACGGCGCCGACGATCAGCCAAACTATCGTCGCGGTCACGGCTCAGCGTCCGCGTCTCTCGTCGGAACCGGAGCCTTGCGCGCCGTGCCGGCGCCACCGCTCCAGCAGCTCCTGCTGAAGGCCGAACATCTCGGCCTTCTCTTCCGGCTCGGCGTGGTCGTAGCCGAGCAGGTGCAGGATGCCGTGCGTGGTGAGCAGGTGCAGCTCGTCAGCCATCGAGTGCCCGGCGGCTTCGCCCTGCTTCGCGGCGACCTCCGGGCACAGCACCACGTCGCCGAGCAGTCCCGGCGTCGGCTCGTTGTCGTCCTCGGCGCGCGAGGGGCGCAGCTCGTCCATCGGAAAGGACAGCACGTCGGTCGGCCCCGGCTCGTCCATCCACTGGATGTGCAGCTGCTCCATCGCGGCGGTGTCGACCAGCAGGATCGACAGCTCGGCCAGCGGGTGAATCCCCATCTGGTCGAGGACGTACCGGGCGAGCGCGACGATGGCCGACTCGTCCACGGCCACGCCCGACTCGTTGTTGATATCGATGGACATGGCGGGAATCATCCCACCGCGCGAGCCCGAGGGGCGGCGCGCCGCTGCGCCCGGTTCATCGGCCCGAACCCGCCCTCACGTTCCTGCTGAGCCGCGTCGTAGCGTCCGTAGGCGTCCACGATCTCGCCGACCAGCCGGTGCCGGACCACGTCCGCGCTGGTCAGCCGGGAGAAGTGGATGTCGTCGATGCCGTCGAGGATCCCCTGCACGACGCGCAGCCCGGATTCGGTCCCGCCGGGCAGGTCCACCTGCGTAACGTCGCCGGTCACGACCACCTTGGAGCCGAAGCCGAGGCGCGTGAGGAACATCTTCATCTGTTCGGCCGAGGTGTTCTGCGCTTCATCCAAGATGATGAACGCATCGTTCAATGTCCTACCACGCATGTACGCCAGTGGAGCGACCTCGATCGTGCCGGCGGCCATCAGCCGCGGGATGGAGTCGGGGTCCATCATGTCGTGCAGCGCGTCGTAGAGCGGGCGCAGGTAGGGGTCGATCTTCTCGTAGAGCGTGCCGGGCAGGAAGCCGAGCCGCTCCCCCGCCTCGACGGCCGGCCGGGTCAGGATGATCCGGGTGACCTCCTTGGCCTGCAGCGCCTGCACGGCCTTGGCCATCGCCAAGTAAGTCTTACCGGTACCAGCCGGACCGATGCCAAATACGATCGTGTGCTTATCGATCGCGTCGACGTAACGCTTCTGATTGAGCGTCTTGGGCCGGATGGTGCGTCCCCGGTTGGACAGGATGTTCTGCGTCAGCACCTCGGCCGGACGCTCACGCGCCCTCGCCGGACTGCGCCGCGCGCAGGATGCTGATCGAACGCTGCACGGCGTCCTCGGTCAGCGGCGCGCCGGTACGCAGGACCAGCAGCATCTCGGTGAACAGCTGCTCGACCAGTTCGACGTCCTGACGCGGACCGGATGCGGTGATCTCGTTGCCGCGAGCGTGGAAGTCGACGCCGGGCAGATGCTTCTCGATGACCCGCAGGATGCTGTCGCCGGTACCGAGGACCGCGACCATAGGATGCGCCGCCGGAATGATGATCTTCGCCTGCGCGACCGGCTCGCCGCTCTCGGCGGTGGGAGCCCCGGCCGGGGCGGACCCCGGAGCTGCCGGAGGGTTTGCCGGCCCTTTGCGAGTGCGGGCGCGGGACGGGGAGGCGCTGCGGGACCTGTTTGGCTGCTCAGTCATGGGCTGGGCCGCTGGGGCCTTCGAATCATTCCTTCAATCGCTGCCGGAGTGGACGCTATCCATGGTAACGAGCAAAAACGCCTCGCCCACGGAAAATTATTTCCCAGGGCCAGCGCGTCGACATCGCGATCTATGCGAGCCGTGATCACTGAACAGGGGATCCACTCTGCTCACTGCTCGGCAGAGCCGAAGCGACCCAGCCGCTCCCCGCCGAGGACGTGCAGGTGTACGTGGTAGACGGTCTGCCCCGCAGCGTCGTCCGTGTTGAGCACGAATCGGTAGCCGGAGATCTCCGGGTGGTCGACCAGCCCCTCCTGCCGCGCGACCTGCGCCCCCTCGGCCAGCAGCCGCCCGGCCAACTCCGGGTTCTTCGCGGCGAGTTCGGCCGCGTCCCGGTAGCCGTGCGCCTTCGGGATCACCAAGACGTGCACCGGAGCCTGCGGACTGATGTCGCGGAACGCCAGGAAGTCATCACTCGCGCGGACGACCGTGGCGGGAATCTGCCCGGCGACGATCCGGCAGAACAGGCAGCTCTCGTCGAAGGCTGATCCAACGCTTGTCATACATTCTCCGAGGTTGTAGCGGCGGACTCGGATTCCCCCGAACTGGTGATCTTGGTTCGCACGAACGAGTCCTTTCCGTTCAGTCGGACCGATCTTAGGGGCTCTCGTTGGTCTCCCACTGTGTACCGTTCCGGATCGCTGACAAGTGATCAAGACGGGTATATCGACCCGATCCCCCGCACCCCAGGGAAGCACATGGACCGTCTCGCCGCACACGTCGTCGCCACCGCAGTGCTGACCGCAGCACTCGCCGCGGTGCCCACCGCGATGGCTGCCAATTCGAGGATGAATACCATAGGGATCGCTCGGACAAGGTTAGAGGTTGGCTCAACACCGTTTGCGTTTTACGTGTGGTGCATCAGGGGGTCACAAGAAAAGGCGAGGAGGTTACTCGCCGATTATGTGGCGCAACGGTGACCAGGGATGAAATTCTTTCCACGGGGATTTCTTACCCGGACTTGAAGCTACCATAGGTGCCAGAACACGAGAGTCGCAAG
>CAVQPP010000083.1:0-7250 GCA_963714445.1 uncultured Actinomycetota bacterium | reverse complement strand
GTAGGTCGTCACGGCGATCGTCGGAACGCGGCTGCGCTGGCAGCGCATGGATCGGCTCGGACAAGGTGGTCAAAGCGCGGGACCGCGCAGCACGCTGCGCGGTCCCGGCGATGCATCCCTTACGCAGTAACCCTAGTGAGCCCTACTGCTGACGAAGCGCCGGCATGGGTATCGGCACGTTCAGCGCGGTCGCCCCGACACCGACGCCACCTAGGCAGGTGTTCGGCGGATCGGTCGTCACACCCCGCGTCGAGGGCGTGTCCGCAGCCCAGAACATGTATCCGAGCATGCCCGACGTGGTTCCGGCGCCGGCCGGGGCGACGGACTGGACCCACGCGCTGGTGTTGTTCTGCAGTGACGAGCTGAAGTTCGTGCACTCCGGCCGCACCTGACTGCCCTCGGCGATGTAGAGCGAGCCGGTGAACTTGGCCGGGGCGAGCGGCGGGATCGGCGGCGCGTACTGCGGTTTGCCGTCCACGTGCTCGAGCCAGTTGGACTCGGCCGACGTCGTCGAGGGCTGCTTGGCGGGCACCATCGCGTTGGCGTAGTCGAGCACTGGGTTGCTGGCGGTCAGCCAGTTCGCGGTGGCGTACTGGTCCAGCCCGATCAGGTAGCGGTCGCCGGCCGCGACGTCGAGCGTCAGCCGAGCGGTCGGGTCGGCGCCGGTCGCGTCGTAGGGGTGCGCTGCGCGGTAGGCGCCGATGAACGCTTGTAGGCCGCTGAGATTCGGGCTCGAACTGTTCTCGTAGTCGATCTCGATGCCGACACCGAGCTGGGTGGCCAACGCGGCGGCCTTCTGGCCGAGCAACGTCGCGTTCTGCGACAGCGCGCTGTCCCAGGCGCTGACGTATGTGATGCCGCCGATCGAGAGCATGACCCGGATGCCATGGCTGGTGAAGTAGTTCACGATGGTAGAGGTCATACCGACCGGCACGCCGTTGGCGTCGCCGCTGTCGTTGGTCCCGCTCAGCAATTTGAGCGGGTTGACGAAGCTGAGCACGACCAGATTGACCGACGGCCTGCCGTCGCCGCGGTCGATCAGCCAGTGGTTGTTGGCGTCGAAATCGCTGATGGAGCGCACGGTGCCCCACAGGCACGCGTCGTTGCTGCAGTGCCAGGCTCCGTAGATCTGGATCGGCGTCCCGGCAGCGGCTGCGGCACGCGGTGCGGCCAGCGGACCTGCGACGCCGCCAGGCGTGGCGGCGACGGGGAGCGCGATCGTCGCGGTGGTCAGGAGCGCGGCGGCCGCGGCCGTGCGGGATCTGCGCATCAGCATGCGCATGTTCATATACGTCTCCATGGGCAGTCAACCCATCCCCGAACTCACCATGCGACTGGTTTAGACCTTTGTCAATCGCGCCAATCAGAACCCACCGATACAGCGGCGAAACGAGACGGGCGAGCCGGGTCGATGAACCCGGCGCGCCCTGAACATCTTCTCGGTGCTACAGGTTGAATGCCGAGGTCAGCGTCGTGGCGGAGGCTGCCTGGCCGAGCAGCGGCAGGCCGAGCAGCTGCTCGGCGGTGCCCAGCAGGCCGTAGTGGTTGTAGAACGTGCCGGACGTGCTGCCGACCTTGGTGCTCGGGCTGATCACGAGCGTGGCGACGTGGCAGCTCTGGTCGCTGGTGTTGGTGGAGCAGTTCTCACCGCTCGAGCCGCCGGAGCCCTCGTCCCAGGTGATGAAGACGGCGGTGGTGCCGCTGGTGTACGCGGAGCTGTTCAGGATCGTGGGCAGGTTGGCCGACAGCCAGCTGTCGCCCTTCGAGACGCTGCCGTCGTGCATGTCGTCCTGGACGTTCGGCGTCACGAAGGAGAAAGCCGGCAACGTGCCCGCGGACAGGTCCGAGGCGAGCTTGGTGTAGGGCACGTCGAAGCTGGAGCAGGTGGTCAGCGAGGTGAAGTAGGGCGGCGGGTTGTGGCGCACCGCGTAGTTGCCCGAGTTCGACTTGACGCAGTTCGAGGGCATGGTCTCCTCGTAGGCCTTCCAGCTCTCGCCCTGCCCGAAGACGCTGGCCGCCGAGGTGCTGCAACTGCTTGACGGGTTGCAGTCGCTGTCGAACTTCGACAGGGAGCTGACCGCGAGGCCGGAGGTGGCGCCGACGTAGTTCGGCAGGCTCGGGTGGGAGAGGTTGTGGTAGTTGGTGGCCAGGCCGCACTCATTGGCGACGGAGTTGATGTACGGCGCGGAGCTGCTACCGATGATGCTGTTGTAGCTGTGGTTCTCTTCCCAGATCCAGATGACGTGGGTGTAGTGCGGCGCGGTGGTCAGCGTGCCGCACGGGCCGGTGGCGGCCGCCGCGGGCTGCGCCGAGACGGCGCCGACGAGGCCGCCTATCGACAGCGCCGCGGTCGCGGCCATGCTGAGGATCCTGTTTCGCATACGCATAGTCGAGTCTCCAGCACTTGCGTAGGAGTGTTAAGTACGTTCCCTGATCCGCGGTAACGGTCGACCCCACGCCGCAGCCTGCTGCCACACACGGCGGCGCGCAAGACCGATCAGAAAGGATTTGCCCCGTATTCGCCTGTGCGTGGTGAAGAGTGCGGGTTACCGTAGCCCGATCCCGAGGCCGAGCGCCGCGGCGGCCAATCCGGCGGCCAGGCTGCCGGCCAGATTGGCCAGTGCGATCAGGCCCGACCCTTCCTCCATCAGCCGCACGGTTTCGTAGCTGAACGTTGAGAAGGTCGTGTAGCCGCCGCACACGCCGGTGCCGACGATCGCGACCGCATCCGTCGAGAGCCCGTGATGCGTGGCGAGACCCGCGAGCAAGCCGAGCACGAACGAGCCGGTGATGTTGATGACCCAGGTGCCCGCAGGGAACGTCCCATTGCGCCGACGAGCGACCGCTTGGTCGACTAGGTAACGCGCGACCGCCCCGAACGCCGCGCCGAATCCGACGAGCAACGCCAGCATCACGCGGCATCCACCGCCAACTCGCGCTCGCCCGCACGCCCATCCGTCTCGCCCTGCACGCGATCGCGATGGGCGACAATCGCGCGGCCGACGGTCAAGCCGAGGCTGGTGGCAGCCAATCCGGCGGCAAGCGATCCGAACAAGTCGCCCATCGCCGCGCCGTCGTGACCGGCGGCCAGCAGCCGGTCGGTGTCGACCATCCACGTGGAGAAGGTGGTCAGCGCGCCGCAGAATCCGACGCCGAGCAGTGGCCGCAGGTAGACCGTCGGCGGCAGGATCTCTAGCACGAACACGACGAGCAGCGCGAGGATGAACGATCCGGCGACGTTGATCCCGAACGTCACGGCCGGAAAGCCACCGTGCGGCGTTGGCTCGGCCAGCCCGATCCCATAGCGCACCAGGCCGCCGGCGAATCCGCCGATCGCGATGGCCGAGAGGATGCGCAGGTGACGACCACGTCCGGTGCCGCCGACGCTCGTGCCGACTTGTGTGCCGTCCGCCGATTCGATCCCGATATCCGGGTCGATCGGCAGTTCATGATTGCCGTCGATCGCGGCCTCGGCGCCGGCGTTGATGTGTGCGGTCATCGGGACGCACCTCTCCTACTCGCGATGACGTTCGTTCGAGTAGGGACCGTTGGTCGCGGCGGCGCGACGGTTTACGGCGGGCCCCACCGCCGGAAGTCCGAGTATATCGGACGCCCTGACCAGCACTTTTCCCGCAGATTCAAGCGGAGCGCGGTCAGCTCTCCGCGGAGATGATGTCCAGGGCGTGCTGCAGGTCATCAGGGTATGGGGATTCGAACTCGACGCGCTGTCCGCTGCCGGGGTGGTCGAAGGCGAGCCGCACGGCATGCAGCCACTGCCTCGCCAGGCCGAGCCGCTTGGTCAGCACCGGATCCGCGCCGTACGTCAGGTCCCCGACGCAGGGGTGGTGCAGCGCGGACATATGGACCCTGATCTGGTGCGTGCGCCCGGTCTCCAGCTTGATGTCGAGGAGCGTGGCGTGGCGGAAGGCCTCGATCGTGTCGTAGTGCGTCACCGAGTCCTTGCCGTCAGCGGTGATCGCCCACTTGTAGTCGAGCTTGGGGTGCCGGCCGATCGGTGCGTCGACGGTGCCGCTCATCGGGTCCGGGTGTCCCTGCACGAGCGAGTGGTACGTCTTGTCCACCTCGCGCTCGCGGAAGGCCTGCTTGAGGAGGGTGTACGCGAGCTCTGATTTGGCCACCACCATCAGGCCGGAGGTGCCGACGTCCAGGCGATGCACGACGCCTTGGCGTTCTGCCGCGCCGGAGGTGGAGATTCGGTACCCCGCAGCCGCCAAGCCACCGACGACGGTCGGGCCGAGCCAGCCGGGGCTGGGGTGCGCCGCGACGCCGACCGGCTTGTCGACGACCACGATGTGCTCGTCGTCGTGCACGATCCGCATGCCGGGCACCGGCTCGGCGACCGTCTGCTCCAGCGGCACCGGCGGCGGCGGGAGTTCCACCTCGAGCCACGCGCCGCCGCGCACCTTGTCGGATTTGCCGACTGTCGAACCGTCGATCGCGACGCGGCCGTCACCAGCCAGTTCCGCCGCTTTCGTGCGCGACAGGCCGAACATCCGCGACAGCGCGGCGTCCACGCGTTCGCCGTCCAGGCCCTCGGGCACCGGCAGGGAGCGCAGGCTGCCCGGCGAGCTGGCAGAAGTCACGACGCGGCTCCAGGCGTCGCATCCGCGTCGAAGCCCTGGTGGCCGTTGCCATTTCGGTCATCGCCGTGGCCGCTCTGGTCGAGCTCGCCCTGACCGCCCTGGCCCTGACCGCGGGCCACGGCGCGCTCGTCGGTGCCGTCCGGGTGCAGGCCGCGGAAGGCCAGCAGCACCATCAGCGCGCCGCCGACGCAGATCGCCGAGTCGGCGAGGTTGAAGATCGGCCAGTGCGGCAGCTGGATGAAGTCCACGACCCAGCCGCGCAGGAACCCGGGACCGCGTGCGATCCGGTCCGCCAGGTTGCCGAACGCGCCGCCGAGCAGCAGGCCGAGGGCGATCGCCCATGGCAGGCTGAACAGGCTGCGCGCTAGGCGCAGGATCACCACGATCACGCCGACCGCGATGGCCGTGAAGATGATCGTGTAAGTCTCCCCGATGGAGAATGCAGCGCCGGAGTTGCGCGTGTACGCCAACTGGAGAACGGGTCCGAGCAGCCGGATCGGTTGTCCGTAGTGCATCGTCGCGACGACGATGGCCTTGGTGGCCACGTCCAGCGCGAAGATGATCGCGGCGACCGCGAGCAGCACCCGGATCCGGCGCACGCGTCCGTCTCCGGGCGCACTGCGCTCACTTGTCTGACCGGCCGCACCGGCAGACTCTGACACGGAGTCCTGCTCGTTAGCTGTGTCCATACGCTCCACGCCGCCGACCCTATCCGGTCCGGCGACTTGCGTTGCACACGGTTGTCGAAACTCGGCTGTCGAGATCGGCCGGCGACTCGACGACGACTACCGACGCTCTTGCTTCTGCTTGCAGCTCATGCACAGCGTCGCCCGCGGGAAAACCTGCAGCCGGGCCTTGCCGATCGGCTCACCGCAGCTCTCGCAGATGCCGTAGGTACCGGCGGCGATCCGGGCCAGAGCGCGCTCGGACTGGATCAGCATCTCCCGCGCGTTCGCGGCAATCGACATCTCGTGCTCGCGCTCGAAGTTCTTCGAGCCGGCGTCCGCCTGATCGTCGCCGGCACCGTCGCTGGCGTCACGCAGCAGGTCGGCCAGGGCGTTGTCCGCCGAAGCCACGTCCGCACGCAGCCGGTCAACCTCGGCGTGCAGGTCGGCCTGAACCTCGGCGACCTCCTCCTCGGTCCACGGGTCCTCGCCCGGACGTACCGGGAGGGTGCCCGGAGCGCCGACCGCCGTCGGGGCCGCCGGAGCCGCGGCCTCGGTGGGGAGCGTGTCCGTCTTGGGCTTGGCCGCGGTCCTGCCGCCACGCGAGGCGGGCACCTTGTTCGCCGGGCCTGACGCGGCCGGACGCTGCGCGGGCTTGGCCGCCGTCTTCTTCGTCGCCTTCTTGGCGGCCGGGGCAGATGCCGCAGTCGCAGCGGCGGAGGCGGAATTGCGCGCGGTGGTGCTCACGGGTGCATCCCTCGCTCTCTTATCGGAAAGGGCCGCTCCGACGGCGAAGGGAAGCTACCGGGGCGGCTCGGGTGCGGGCGTGTGGTTGGTTAGGTGGGGAGCGCTCCGACGCCCGTCACCCATTCCGCACAACGGGTTACGCGTGCGATTGGTGCCCGGCGCCCTCGTCCCTTAATCACGGAAAGGCAAAGAACTTTTTCCGCCGGGAGCTTGCGCCGGCCGGGTGAGCCCCCGCCACACCGCGCTAACCTGCGCGAAGACCGTTCAGACGCTGTCGAAGGCCGCCCGGCGGATCCAGCACCTCGACCACCTTGTCTCGACTCGTGGACCCGGAAATCAACCGGATCTTGCGCCCGGGCACGCCGAGCGCGTCGGCGAGCGCCTTGAGCGCCGCGGCAGTCGCCTTGCCGTCCACCGCACGCTCCTGTACGGCCACCACCAGTGCGCCTTCCGATGCGTGTCCGCCGCCATCCACTCCGTGTGCGCTCGCCTCTGCCGGATACGTGCCGCCGACCTTCGTACGGCTCGCCCCGGGCTTTACGCGGATCGCGATGCGGACGGCCGGTTCGGGTAATGGAGTCGGCTGCGGCGCTGGCATGGCCGTACACTATGAGCCGCAGTCCGAAAAGGCGTGGAAGGGGAGCAGTAGCGTCGCACGCAGCGGCGAGCGAGCCAGGGACGGTGTGAGCCTGGCGGCGTGCGCGACGTGAAGATCACCCCGGAGCCGCCGGAAGAACAGCGGGACGGCCGACGTGGCCGCAGCGCTCAGTAGACCCGGCCGGACAGTCCAATGAGTGGGCCTGCTGCGTGGCGGTGACGCCGGATGCGGGCCAAGGAGGGTGGTACCGCGGGAAACCCGCCGCAGTGTTGTAAGACACAGCGCGGGCGCCTCGTCCCTTCGCGGCGAAGACGGATGTTCGCGAGCGAGAGGGACGGCAGAGAGCATGTATCGCCCGGTACCCGCCCAGGTGGACCTGGTTGCCATGGAGCACGAGGTGCTCGACTTCTGGCGCGCCGGTTCGATCTTCCGCAAGTCCCTGAACGCCACCGCCGGCGGACCGCGCTGGACCTTCTACGAGGGACCGCCGACCGCGAACGGCACGCCTGGCACCCACCACGTCGAGGCACGCGTCTTCAAGGACGTCTTCCCGCGCTTCAAGACGATGAAGGGCTACCGCGTCGAGCGGCGAGCCGGCTGGGACTGCCACGGCCTGCCCGTGGAGCTGGCCGTTGA
>CAVQPP010000082.1:0-10981 GCA_963714445.1 uncultured Actinomycetota bacterium | reverse complement strand
CTTCGCGAGCGGCTGCGTATCCGAACAACCTTAGTTTTGAGCCGCAGAGCGGCCCACTATGGTTGCGGTGAATGAGCGTCGACGAACTCGGGGCGGATCTTGTGTCGGATTATCTCACCTCGCTGAAAGATGGCGCTTTCTATGGCTGGCCCTAAAGCTGCTATGGGCTGCAGGTCGATCCGCGCGTCGGGCCGGAGCGCCCGGATCAGCTATCGCTCCCGATTGCGCCCTGAGCTCGCATGGCGCTCCGCTGGCAGCAAACTTCCCGAAACCTATCGCGGCGGCGCCTTTGCCGGCGAGCACGCTCCGCGATCCGCTGAATGGCTACAAGGTGGTTTTCGTGCCGTTCAACAATGGGCAGCCGAACGGCATGGCGCACGACGTTGTGACTGGATTATTTTACAGCGAGAATCAGGCACGCGGCCGCCCAATGGGACTTGCGATCGACAAGTCAGGTGCGCTCTTGATTGCCAATGTTGTCGACAACACTGTCTTGCGCGTGACATCGGCGGGCAGAGGTTAATCAGGTCGTATCGTCAGCCGAGGATGAAGTCGGAGCCCGGATTGATTACTTCTTCGCCCGGATCGGCCTCGCATGGCTTGATCTCGAAATGGTCGTCTAAAATCAACTCTCCGTCGGTACCGGGCACTACCAGGCCGGCATGTTCGGCGGCCTTCCAGACTTCTTGCCGCGTCGGAAAGCTGCGGGTGAGCCTTTCATCGTCTTCAAACAGCGCATAGGGCATGGCCGCCTCCAGATTGAAACCCCGCCAACTACGGCAATAACCGAAGATACCACTTGTTCCCGATTCCCGCGGAACGACAGCCGATGGTTGAATTGGTTGAATTGTGGGGTTGCCTACCGCTACCGTCGACATACTGGAAGTAGCGCAGGCCCGGATCGACGCCAAGACCGGCCTGCTCAACGCCGGCACGTGGCAGCGCGAGGCGGCCGCCGAGTTCGACCCGGGCCAGGCGCAGCGATGCGCCGCTGGCCCTGGTCATGGTGGACATCGACCACTTCAACAGCGTGAACGAAACCGCGGGGCTGGCTGCGGGAGACCAGGTGCTGCAGGACATCGCGCGCACGGTGACCCAGAACCTGCAAGGGCCCGGCCTCGTCGGGCGGTTCGGCGGGGAGCAGTTCGCGATCCTACCGAGGCAATGCACGAAGGCTCGTTCCTCGACCGCGCCGGAGCGGTCCCGGTCCGTGCCCGCCTCACTCGCGTGCCCCGAACTGATCGGCGCCGCCGAGGAGCCCCAGCCCCTGCTGCTCGCCTGACATCACAGCGTCGAGGACAGCGCCTTGACCGGCATCGACAGCCGGTCCAGCAGCTCCAGGTCCTCCGCGGCTGGGCGTCCCAGCGTCGTGAGATAGTTGCCGACGATCACCGCGTTGATCCCGCCGAGCAGCCCCGCTCGGTACCGAAGTCGCCGAGCGTGATCTCCCGGCCGCCGGCGAACGCAGGATGGTGCGCGGCAGCGCGAACCGGAACGCCGCCACCGCGCGCAACGCGTCCTTGCCCTCCAGCGGCCGGCGGTGCGCGAACGGCGTCCCGGGCGCGGATCGAGGAAGTTCAGCGGCACCTCGTCGGGGGCGATCGCCGCCAGCTGAGCGGCGAACTCGGCGCGCTGGGCAAGCGTCTCGCCCATCCCGACGATGCCGCCGCAGCACACCTCCATGCCGAGCTCGCGCACCATCGAGCGTGTCCATGCGCTCCTCCCACGTGTGCGTGGTGACCACGTTCGGGAAGTAGGAGCGCGCGGTCTCGAGGTTGTGGTTGTAGCGGTGCACGCCCATCCCGGCCAGCTCGTCCACCTGAGCCTGCGTCAGCATCCCGAGCGACGCGGCGATGTTGATCTCCACCTCGGCGTTGATCGCCGCGACGCCCTCACGCACCTGCGCCATCAGTCGCTCGTCCGGGCCGCGTACCGCCGCGACGATGCAGAACTCGCTCGCTCCGGTCGCCGCCGTCTCCTTCGCCGCCTCGACGAGCGACGCGATGTCCAGCCACGCTGCACGCACTGGCGTCGGGAAGCGCCCGGACTGCGAGCAGAAGTGGCAGTCCTCCGGGCAGCCGCCGGTCTTCACCGACACGATGCCCTCGACCTCGACTTCCGGCCCGCACCACCGCTCACGCACCTCGTGCGCCAGCGCCAGCGCCTCCTCCAGCCGCTCGTCCGGCAGCTCCAGCACCGCGAGCGTCTGCGCCTCGTCGAGCCCGCGACCCCTGCTCCAGAACCTGCAGCCGCGCCACGGCCAGGACGTCCGTCTGCTGCTGTCTTCCGCTGCTGCCTTCCCTGCTGGTCTCAACGGCGACGGTCATGCGGAGCCCTTCCTCGGTGCGGGCGTCATCCCGGCAGTCTGCACCATCGACGCATACAGCGGTGGAGCCGGGCTGAAGGTCCGTCACATCGAGATTGGTCGATGGAGTTGGTCGCATGGAGGTTGGTCGCATGGAGGTTGGTCACACTGCGGATCGATCAGACCTCGAGCGCGAGTACTCCGGGCAGCTCACCGAAGCGCGCCTTGGCGTCCCGGGTCATCAGCACGCGCCCGGTTTCCGCCGCGTGCGCCGCGATGATGAGGTCGTGCGCGCCGCGCTGTGCTCCGATGCGCCGGTGTGCGCCAAAAGCCGCGCGTGATGCGCCGCCGTCAGGTCGGTGTAGTCGAGCACGTCGACGATGGACGTGATCGCGGCGAGTGCACGCGCACGATCCGCGGCGCGCGCGGCCGAGGGCGCCAATTCGATCCCGACGCGGTACTCCGCGACGGTGATCGCGGCCACGGCCAGCTCATCCTCGTCGAGAGCGGAGCGGTCGAACGAGCCTTTCTCGTACGCGATCAGGATGTTCGTATCGAGGATCAGTCGCCGGCCCACGGGTCGGGCGCCTCCTGATCGAGCAGTTCGAGCGCGCCCGCGATGTCGCCCTCGAACGTGTCGTCCGGCGGCGGGATCTCGGCCAGCGCGGCACGCAGATCGGCGCCGGTGCGGCGGTGCGCCGGGCCGATCTCGGCGACCGGCAGGTTCCCGCGGGTGATCGTGATCGTCTCGCCGCGTTCGATCGCGTCGAGCAGATCCGAGAACTTCCGCGAGGCCTCGGTGGCGGTCATGGTGCGCATGCGTCCAGTGTATCTGAAAATCAGATTTCGGCGAGGGCCTGGATGGCCGGATTCATGTGCCAGGGTCCTGTGAAACTTTGAAACAGTCAGTCGGATCAGCCGGAGTAGCGATCCCGGAACGCCGCCGCATCGAAGATTCCGCCGAACGCCGGGGAGATGGCATCCCGAGCAGCGAGCAGGAATTCCGGGGCATCGAGCGCGCCAGCCCCGGACAGGATCGCGCCCGCGAGCGGACGCGCCGCCAGCGTCTCGAGGTCGCGGATGTTGCAGCGCATCGCGAGGTCCGGCTCCTCCGGCGGGACTGGCCAGGTTCCCAGCACCACGCCCGCGAGTTCGACACCACGTGTCGCCATCGACTCAAGCGTCAGCGCCGTGTGGTTGAGCGTGCCAAGCGCCGGATCGGCGACGACCAGCACCGGCGCGCCTAACTCACGCGCCAGATCGGCGAGGGTCGCGCCGTCCTCGTCGTAACGCACCAGCAGGCCGCCCGCGCCTTCCACGAGCACCAGACGCCGCGAGTCCGCCAGCTTGGCGATGTCCGCGGCGGCGTCGTGCAGCGACAGCGGCGGCAGACCGCTCATGCGCGCTGCGGCGGCGGGGGAGAGCGGGTCGGGGTAGCGCGCGTACTCGTGCGTATCGGTCACTCCGGCCAGCCGCTCGACCTCGGCCAGATCGCCGGGCTCGCCGTTCGCGACGCCGGTCTGCGCTGGCTTGACCACCGCGACCGACGCGCCGCGCGCCGCCGCCAGGGCCGCCAGTGCAGCCGTCGCGACGGTCTTGCCGACGCCAGTCCCCGTACCGGTCACGACCAGGATGCTCATGACCGGCGAGTTTAACCGCCGGGTGCCGCTAGTGCCGTGTCAGCCAACCTTCGCCCCGCTCGCCGTCCCATGACGACATCTGGCTGCGTTGCGGGAACGCCCACGCACAACCAGTGCGAGGGCGTTCCCGCGCCTTGCCCTATGCCGCCCTGGAACGCCTCGCTTGCGGGCGAAGGTTGGCTGACACGGCACTAGCTTCCGGACGGCCAGGGGATCTGCGTCGATCGGTAGTACTTGATACCCATCGCACTCCAACGCGGGCCCTGCGAGGCGAGGCGCGTCTGGAACGCTGCCCAGTTGTCAGCGGTCGATGGGGACCAGCCGAGCTCAGCCACGGCGGGCAGCCGCGGGAAGACCATGTAGTCGATGTCGGACTTCGAAGCGATGGTCTCGGTCCACAGGTCCGACTCGACGCCGAGCACCGCGGACGACTTCACGCCCGGCAAGTAGTTCGCCGGATTCCACTCATACGAGTTCCGCACGTCGACGTAGCCGGCCCAGTGCAGCCCGAGCTCGGTGCTCGCGTTGTACTTCTGGTCGAGGTACGTGTGGTTGGCGGGATCGAGCACGATCTGCGTGCCCGAATTCGCGGCCTGCGTCAGTCCCGGAGCTGGTGCGCCGGTATTCCAATACGTCGCGACTGCGGGGGTTCCAACTGACGCCGCGACGGTCTCCTCCCAGCCCCACGGGATCTTGCCCGCAGCGCGAACGGCCGACGCCGCGTGGTCGACAATCTTCGCGTAGTCGCTCGCTGACGTCGCCTGCGCCTCGTCGCCGCCGATACCTACGTACGGGCCCGGAGTTAACGCGGCCAATTGCCGGAACACGTCGTCGAGGAACGTGTACGTGGTCTGCTTGCTGGCGCACAGGGAGCTGAATCCGCCGGAGATGCCAGTAAAGACCTGCTGCGGTTTGCCATCGCAACTCAGTGCCGGGTACGACGCCACGGCGGCGGTCACGTGCCCAGGCACGTCGATCTCAGGCACGATCGTGATGTACCGCGACTGTGCATATGCGACGAGCTTGCGGTAATCGTCCTGCGTGTAGAAACCACCCGCACCGCCGCCGGCCTCGGTCGCGGCACCGACGGCGGTCAGGTTCGGCCAGCCGTCGATGGCCAGCCGCCAGCCCTGATCGTCCGTCAGATGCAGGTGCAGGTAGTTGACTTTGTAGAGCGAGACCTCGTCGATGTACCGCTCCACGTCGGCGACGCTGAAGAAGTGCCGAGCCACGTCAAGCCCCGCAGCGCGATACGTGTACCGGGGATGGTCGACGACGTGGCCTGTGGGCACTGTGAGCGCGCTACCGAGTGCCGCGTGCTTCTCCACCTGCGGCGGCATTAGCTGACGCAGTGTCTGGATCCCGTGAAAAAGCCCGGAAGGCTGGTTCGCCGTGACAGTAATCTGATCGGTCGCTACGTCGAGCCGGTAGCCCTCGGTGCCGAGTTGGTCGTCATTGTCAGCGCTCTGGCCGATGACGAGGCGGATGCGGTTGGCGCCCGAACCGCCTCCGTCTTTTACCGGCACAACAAATCCGGTCGCCGGACTTAGCAGCGCCGACAGGTAATCACCGACACCATGCGCGGCCGTTGCGTCGGCCCCGCCAGCGGCGACGTAGATGCCTGTCGATGCGCTGAACGTGAACTGCCCGTTCGTCGCTGCTGCACTCACCGGCGCGGGTACGACGTCTGCGTACGTGGCTTGCTGCGTGGCATTCGGCGGTCCAGCTGACCGTGACGGCGTGTCGTGAACACCGATCGCGACGCCGATGCCGAGACCGATTACGAGCAGGACGATCGTGGCGAGGACGAGGCCCCTGAACCTCATGACACGCCCAGAGTCACGACGGTGCCAGCCTCACGACGGTGCCAGCCTCACGACGAGGCGGCCGGGCGCGTCAGTCGCGCCAGGAACTTGTACCGGTCGCCCCGATAGACCGAACGCACCCACTCGACCGGCTCGCTGTTGTCGTCCTTCGAGTGCCGGGAGAGCAGCAGCATCGGCAGCCCCGTGTCCGTGCCCAGCAGCGCCGCCTCACGCGGGGTGGCCAGCGCGGTCTCGATGGTCTCCTCGGCCTCGGCCAGGTGTACGCCGTACTCCTCGCTCAGCGCCGTGTAGAGAGAGGTGTACTTCGTCAGATGCTTGCGAAGGCCCGGGAAGCGCTTCGCGGACAGGTGCGTGGTCTCAATCGCCATCGGCTCGCCGTTCGCCATGCGCAGCCGCTCGATGCGCAGCACCCGCGAACCGGGCTTGACCACGAGCCGGTCGGCCAGGTCGTCGTCCGCTGAGACGTAGCCGATCTCCAGGAGCCGCGAGGTCGGCTCCAGGCCCTGAGCGCGCATGTCCTCCGTGTAAGAGGTCAGTTGCAGCGCCTGCGCGACCTTCGGCTTCGCCACGAAGGTGCCCTTGCCCTGAATCCGCTCGAGTCTGCCCTCGACTACCAGCTCAGCCAGTGCCTGGCGCACCGTGGTGCGCGAGGTGTCGAAGTCCAGCGCGAGGGTACGTTCCGGCGGGACGGGCGTGCCGGGCGGCATGGTCTGCGTCATCTCGAGCAGATGCCGCTTGAGCCGGTAATACTTGGGGACGCGCGCGGCCGGCTCGGCGGCTTGGGCGTTGTCGTCCTGCTCCGGCTCCCCCGGCTCGACGAGCGGGGCACGGACCTCGACCGCGCTGTGCTCGACCGTCACGGCACCTCCTGATGTTGTGGCCACAAGGTGTCATGGTCCCACGGCACTGTAAAGCACCGACAGCCCTCCGGCGCGCGGCGTCGCGCCCTGTGCAGCGGAGAGGTCTAGACCAGTATGCACCATGCCCGCGTAACCACCGGGCCGGTGAAGCCTTGATAACGGCTTCCACCCCCTGGCGCGGGAACTCTTGACGGTCCATATTGGTCTATGCCACTCTCCCAACTGGTCTAAACCATTCAGGACTACGGCGAGAGACCGGCCGCACGGCAAGATCAATTCAGTTCAGCAGGCAGCCTTTCGATTCAGAACAGGCAGCGTGGCACCCGTCCCGGCTCGGCGGAGCCCAGGGTCGCCGGGTCGAGACCGGACCGGTGCCGCCAAACACGTCTCCACTCCGCCATGGCATCCACAGGAGGATGGCTTGAAGCGCACAATCGCAGCCGTCGCGGCCCTTGCCGCGGCCGCGTTGACCGCGTCGGCGTGCTCATCGTCGTCGGGCAGCAACAACAACTCAACGCCGCAGAGCGTGCTCAGCACTTCGGGTGCTGGCAAGACCGTCACCGTCTGGCTGATGGTCGACGCGCAGAAGGGCTGGCCGGACGTCGTCGCCGCGGCGAAGACGGCCTTCGAGAAGGAGACCGGCGCCAAGCTCAACATCGAGTACCAGCAGTGGAGCAACTACACCACCAAGCTGGACACCGCGCTGCTCTCGGGCAACGCGCCCGACGCGCTGGAGCTCGGCAACACGCAGACCGCGAAGTACATCAACGCCGGTTCGTTCGTCGACCTGAGCAGCGTCAAGAGCCAGTTCGACAACTCCGCGCAGTGGCTGGACTCGCTGGCCGCCTCCGGCCAGAGCCCGGACGGCAGCAAGACCTACGCGGTCCCGTACTACGCCGGCGCGCGCGTCCTGATCTACCGCAAGGACCTGTTCGCCGCCGCCGGCGTCAGCACCCCGCCCGCCACGCTGGACGAGCTGACCGCCGACCTGGCCAAGGTCCAGGCCAAGAACGCCTCGACCCCGAACTTCTCGGCGCTCTACCTGCCTGGCAAGGACTGGTACACCGCGGTGGCCTTCGGCGCCGGCACCTACGGCGTCAAGGGCGTGGTGGCCAAGGCCAGCGGCTCGAGCTGGGCCGGCACGCTGACCGACCCGAACTTCATCAGCGGCGTGAAGACCTGGAACGACCTGCAGAAGAAGTACTCGGTCGGCGCCACCACGATCGACGAGTCCACGCAGGACGCGGCCATGGCCAAGGGCAACATCGCCGCGATCATCGGCGCCGGCTGGGAGGCCGGTTCCGTGATCGACCCGAAGGCGGGCAACCCGGCGCTGGCCAACGACCTGGCCGAGGTCCCGGTCCCGGGCACCGCGGCCGGCACGCCGACCCCGGCGTTCCTCGGCGGCTCCGACGTGGCGGTTCCCAGCCACGCCAAGAACCCGGCCCTCGGCGCCGAGTTCCTGCGCATCTTCACCGACACCGCCACGCAGACGCTGCTGGCCAAGTACGCCATCCCGAACAACAAGACGCTGATCTCCGCCTACGAGGCGGCCAGCGCGGCCAACCAGGCCACCGGCGAGGCGGCCAAGGCGTCCACCTGGTTCATCCCGAACTCGCCGAACTGGTCCGGGGCCGACGAGACCGCGCTGCAGACCGCGTTCTCGGCGATCGCCACCGGCACCGACCCGGCGTCCGCGCTCGGCACCGCTCAGACGACCATTCTGGGCGACCTGAACGCGCAGTAGTCTCCCCCTCGCCAGGTCAGCTCATTGCGTTATGAGTTGGCCTGGCGAGCCCAGGGCGGCGTAACGGCAGCCCGCGCCCCGTGCGCGGGCTGCCTGCGCACCCGGTAGGCATTTTGATCGCGGGCTCCAGGGAAGGACCCCTCCACACGATGAGCGCGATTCAGTCCGATCGCCGCGGCCAGGACGAAACCGAAAAACCAGACTTCCCGGCGCCACCGTTCCCAGGCCGCCGCGGCACTTCGATCCGGGGCAACTACATACCGTACGTCCTGATCCTCCCGGCGATCGTGGCCCTGATAGGCGTGCTGGGCTATCCGCTGGTGCGGGTCATCCTGCTCGCCTTCCAGAACGTCAACAGCTATCTGCGGCTGGCCGTGCCGAGCCTGGACAAGTGGATCGGCTTCGCGGGCTTCAGCAAGGTGCTCTCCGACTCGCAGTTCTGGCAGGTCGTCGAGCGCTCCTTCTTCTTCACCCTCGAGGTGGTCGCCGTCTCGATCGTGGTCGGCCTGGCCTTCGCGCTGGTGCTCAACCGCGTCTCGCCGTGGGCGAAGATCTTCGTCGCCACCGTGCTGATGTTCGTCTGGGCGATCCCGCAGCTGGTCACCGGCACCGTCTTCCGCTGGCTGTTCGGCGCGACCGGCGGCGTGGCCGACTACATCGCCTACTTGTTCGGCGGCAGCGGGATGAAGAACCACGACTGGTTCGCCAACCCGACCGAGGGCCTGTACGTCGTGGTCGCCGCCGCGGTGGTCTGGGGCGCCCTGCCGTTCCTCGTCCTCGGCCTGAACGCCGCGATGACCCAGGTGCCGCGCGAGCTGGTCGAGGCCGCCAAGGTGGACGGCGCGAACCCGGTCCAGCAGTTCCGGCACGTCATCCTGCCGATCATCCGGCCGTTCCTGCTGCTGTGCACCTCGCTCAGCTTCATCTGGGACTTCCAGGTGTTCGCACAGATCTGGGCGCTGCGCCAGCAGTCGCCTGAACCCGGCTACTGGACCGTGGGCATCTACCTCTACGAAGAGGGCTTCACCAGCTCGCACTACAGCACCAGCTCGGTGATCTCGATCGCGATGATCGTGCTGATGCTGGTGGTGCTGGTCGCGTATATCCGACAAGTCGTCAAGATCGGAGGCCAGGGCTGATGTCCGCCTTCACGCCCGCGCGGGCGATGCCCAACCAGCTGCCCGAGGACCGCAAGACCCGGATGCGTTCGCGCGGCCGCCGCCCCGGCGAGAGCCGTGCGATGACCGGCGTGTGGAACGCGATCGCGGTCGTCTTCGGCCTGGTGATGGCGTTCCCGATCTACTGGATGATCCTGACCACGGTCAAGTCGAACCACGACCTGCTCTCGCAGGACCCGACCTTCTGGCCGTCGCACTTCGACTTCTCCAGCTACAGCACGATCTTCCACGACCCGGACTTCCTCGCCAGCATGCGCAGCACCGCGATCATCACCGTCGGCTCGGTGATCGCGGGCCTGATCGTCGGCTTCCTCGCCGCCGTCGCGGTCGCCCGATTCCGGTTCCGCGGCCGCAACCCGTTCATCGTGGCGATCCTCATCGTGCAGATGGTGCCGCTGCTGGCGATCGCGATCCCGCTCTACATCGTGCTGAACAAGGCCGGCCTCTACGACCAGTACCTCGGCGTCATCCTCGCCTACCTGGTCTTCACCATTCCGTACGTGGTCTGGACGCTGCGTTCCTTCATCGTCAACATCCCGGTGGAGCTGGACGAGGCGGCCATGGTGGACGGCTGCACCCGCTGGGGCGCGTTCTTCCGGATCATCCTGCCGCTGTCGATGCCCGGCCTGGTGACCACCGGCGTGTACGCCTGGATCCAGGCGTGGAACGAGTTCGTGCTCGCCAACACCCTGCTGAGCAGCAACTCGAAGCGCACCTCGATGGTCTGGCTGTCCTTCTACTCCTCCAGCCCGACGCACGGCGCCGACTTCGGCTCGCAGATGGCCGGCGCGCTGCTGGTCTCGCTGCCGGTGATCATCCTGTTCGTGGTCTTCCAGCGGCGCGTGGCGTCCGGTCTGACCGCGGGCGCGGTGAAGGGCTAGTGCCGTCGCAGCCCTTGGCGGCAAGACAGACGACCAGCCCGAACGGCCCGTAGAGCGAGACCGAGGACAGACGACATGGCCAAGCCCGGCACCGACACCGCCCGACTGTTGCGCGACGCCGGAGCCGTGCTCCAGGCCGGTTTCGACGGGACCACGGCGCCGGATTGGGTGCGCCGCCGAATCGCCGATGGCGAACTCGGCGGCGTCGCCCTTTTCTCGCGCAACGTTCAGAACACCGAGCAGCTGGCCGCGCTCACCGCGCAATTGCGCGCGGACGAGCCGGGGCTGCTGGTCGCCATCGACGAAGAGGGCGGCGACGTCACCCGGCTCGAGGTGGCCCACGGCTCCTCGTATCCGGGCAACGCCGCCCTCGGCAGCGCCGACGATCCGCGGCTCACCGAGGAAGTCGCCCGCGCGATCGGGCACGACCTGGCCGCCGCCGGGATCAACCTGAACTACGCGCCGGTCGCCGACGTCAACGCCAACGCGGACAACCCGGTGATCGGCGTGCGTTCGTTCGGCTCGGGCAGCGCGCTGGTCGTGC
>CAVQPP010000081.1:0-3187 GCA_963714445.1 uncultured Actinomycetota bacterium | reverse complement strand
AAGTCGAGGCCTGGAACGACCTGACGGAGAGCAACGGCGAGTTCATGCGCGCCATCATGGCCGGCCCGCCCAGCCCGCTCGGACTCGGCGTGTTCGTGCCCGACTTCGCGACCAAGCTCACCAACCTGGTCGAGGCCATGGAGCAGAACCGCACGCGGCTGATCCAGGCCGTGCTCATCAAGCGGGCCGCTGTGTAAGGACACAGCAAGCAGGAAGATGCGGCAGACCGGCAGGTAGACGACGATCGAATAGTCAACACTTGCCACCGGAGCTCGACCTCGACGCGGCGGCTTTCCCGCCCACGGGCCCCGGACGTCACCGCATCCAGGGAGTGATCCGCTTTGTCTTCAGCGACCGTTTCTGCGGTTGACGCCGACGCCGCGATCGCCGGCGCCCTCAAGGCGCCCGCGATCGTCGGCGGGACGGCCACCATCTTCATGACCAGGTCGTACATCGCGAACATGTTCGCGCACGACATCGTCGTCGCGCCGGTGAACCCGTGGGAGCACTCGACGCAGGAAGTGAACACCACCACCACGTGGCTGGTGCGCGGCGGCGACTTGGACCTGCGCACCGGCGCCGGCTCGCTGTACTTCGACGGCAGCACCATTGTGACCAACGTGGTGAGCGGGCAGAGCCTGGTGCTCTGGGACATCACCTTCAACCTGGCCAACCACTCCATCGACTACACCTGGCGCACCCCGGACGGCGACGTCCTGCTGCACGGGCTCGAACTGCCCGGCGACGGCAGCGGCCAGGTCATCGGCACCAACGGCTCGTACATCGTCAAGGAGCTGTTCATGAGCCGGGAGAACGGCGCGGCCATGAACGACCTGCTCGGCACGAAGGCCTTCGAGGACGAGAGCGTGTTCGGCGGCTTCGCGGCGCAGTTCAAGCTGAAGGAGGCGGCGCCGACCGACGGCGTCGTCGAGTGGGGCAAGCGGTAACGCACGCGATTTAGCACGCGGCGTACGGGGCCGCGTCGATCATCTCTTCCCGCGGGTCGCGGTTCCCTGTCGCAGAACACTGTCATCAAACTCTGTCGCAGTGCGCCCGGTCGTTGACAATTCCGGAAAGGCCACAGTTATGACCAGCAGCACCATCAAGCCTCTGATCACACCGGCGGAACTGGACGCCGCGCTGCGCCGGGGCGAGAAACTCGTCGTCATCGACACCCGGGAGCCGCAGGAGTACGCGGCCGGGCACCTGCCGGGCGCGGTGAACCTGCGCGAGATCTTCAGCTTCCTGGCCACCTCCACCCCGGACGGCCTGACCCAGTTGCAGAAGACCTTCACCGACCTGTTCGGCTCCGTCGGCGTCAGCGGCGACGAGACCGTGGTCATCTATGAGGACTCCATGAGCACCGGCTACGGCCAGTCCTGCCGCGGCTGGTTCCTGCTGCGCTGGCTGGGCCACCCGCGGGTGCAGATCCTGCACGGCGGCCTGCAGAAGTGGAAGTCCGCCGGCCTGGAGCTGACGGACGCCCCGGTGACCCCGGTGGCCGCGCACTTCGCGCCGCAGGTCGACAGCAAGCTGATGCTCACCTGGCAGGACGTGCTCGGCTCGCTGGAGAACGAGAACGTCGTCAAGCTCGACGTGCGCGACGAGGACGAGTGGACCGGCGAGAGCTCGTCCCCGTACGGCAAGGACTTCGCGCCGCGCAAGGGCCGTATTCCCGGCGCCGTGTGGATCGAGTGGTACCGGCTGATGCGCGCCGACTCGACGATCCCGATGTTCCTGGAGCCCGAGGAGATCAAGCGGGTCTGCGCGCAGGCCGGCATCACCGCCGACTCCGAGGTGTTCCTGTACTGCTTCAAGGGCGCCCGCGCCTCGAACACGATGGTCGCCCTGCAGGAGGCCGGCATCAACAACGTGCGGCTGTACTTCGGGTCCTGGAACGAGTGGTCGCGCGACCCCTCGCTGCCGATCGACGACGAACTGCTGCAGCCGGCCGGGGCGTCAGCGAGCTGATGTCCACGCTCACCGCCGAGGTCGTCGCCGACCGCGCGCCGGCCTTCACCGCGAGCCCGACGGGCAGCACCGCCCTGCTGCCCGTCGTCGGCGCGGACCTCTACGTGCCCCTGGTGACCGGGGACAAGGTCCGCTACGCCAACCTCGACTACGCGGCGACCGCGCCCTCCCTGGTCTCGGTCGCCGAGCGAGTCAATGAGTGTATGACCTACTACTCCAGCGTACACCGGGGCGCGGGCTGGACCTCCGTAGTGAGCACCGCGCTCTACGAGCAGGCGCGCGAGACGGTCGCGCAGTTCGTCGGCGCCCGGCCGAACGACGCGGTCGTGTTCACCCGCAACACCACCGACTCGCTCAACCTGCTGGCAACGGTCGTCCCGGCCGGCTGCCGCGTCATCCACCTCGACGCCGAACACCACGGCAACCTGTTGTCATGGGAGCGGTGCGAGCGCACCGTCGTGTCGGTGACCAGGGACCTGAACGAGACCCTGGCCGCACTGGAAGTCGCGCTCGACGCGGCGCGCCGGATGGACCGCAATCCGGTGCCCGCGATGGTCGCCGTGACCGGCGCCAGCAACGTCACGGGGGAGACCCCGCCGCTCGCCGAAATCGTCGCGCTCGCCAGGAAGTACCGCGCGCGCGTGGCCGTGGACGGCGCGCAGCTCGTGCCGCATCGGCGAGTCGACATCGAAGCGATGGACATCGACTACCTCGCCTTCTCCGGCCACAAGATGTACGCGCCGTTCGGCGCGGGAGTCCTGGTCGGCAGGCGGGACTGGCTCGACGACGGGCCGCCTTACCTGCGTGGCGGCGGCGCTGTGCACGAGGTGAGCTGGACCGGCGTCGACTGGGCACCGGCCCCGGCTCGCCACGAAGGCGGCACGCCCAACCTGATCGGCGCGATAGCCGTCGCAGCAGCCTGCGACGCGCTCGCGGCGCTGCCGGAAGGCAGCCTGCACGCGCACGAGCGCGCGCTGCGCAGCCGGCTCGAGGCCGGACTGGCCGAGCTGCCCGACGTGCGCACGCTGCGCATCTGGCCGAGTGACGACGTCGACCGCGTCGCCGTGGTCGGATTCACCGTGCAGGGCCACGATCCGCAGCGGGTCGCGACCTGGCTGTCGGCCGAGTACGGCATCGGCCTGCGGCACGGCCGGTTCTGCGCCCACCAACTGGTCTCCCGGCTGGCCCCGGAGACCGCCGAGTTCGGCACAGCGCC
>CAVQPP010000080.1:0-14084 GCA_963714445.1 uncultured Actinomycetota bacterium | reverse complement strand
CCTGCCAAGCTGCTCAAGCACCTCCACCTCACGCGGCGTCAGCGCGGCGAGATCGCGGCGCGGGCGCGCGTGCTCGTCCCCATCGCGATCACCCCGGGCGAACCGCTCGACGAGCCGTCGCGTGATCGAAGGCGCGAGCAGCGCATCCCCGGACCGCACCAACCGCACCGCGCCGACCAGATGCTCCGGCGTCACGTCCTTAAGCAGAAAGCCGCTCGCCCCCGCATTGAGTGCCTCGTATACGTACCGGTCGAGATCGAACGTAGTCAGGATGATGATGCGCGGCGGATCGACGGCCTCCGCGTCCAATCCCGGCCCGGCGTTGCGCGGGTTGAGGATGCGCCGGGTCGCCTCGAGCCCATCCATCTCGGGCATGCGGATGTCCATCAGCACGACGTCAGGGTGCGTTCGCCGGGCCGCCTCGACCGCTTCCCGGCCGTTCGCGGCATCCGCTGTCACCTCGATGCCGTCGGCTTCTAAGATCATCCGAAAACCGGTGCGCACCAGCGCCTGATCGTCCGCGATCACCACCCGCAGCGTCCCAGCCTCCGCCACACCCACACTCACAGCCTCAGCCATCAGCACGCCTCCAGCGGAATGACGGCAGTGACTCGGAACCCGCCGGTCGGCCGGCGCGCCGCCTCGAGGCTGCCACCGTAGACCGTCAATCGCTCACGCAGACCGATCAGCCCTCTGCGGTTCCCCGACGCGGCCGCGTCGCCGGGCACGCCTCCGGTGTCGGCGATCTCAAGTCGCAGCCGCTCCTCCTCATACGCGACGGTCACCTGCGCCGACGCCCCGACCGCGTGCTTGACCGTGTTGGTCAGCGCCTCCTGCACGACCCGGTACGCGGCCAATCCAACCCCAGGCGGCAACGGTCGCCGCGTGCCGGTCACCGTCAGCGTGACCGGCACGCCGACCTCGCGCACCCGGCCGACGAGCGCTTCGAGCCGGTCGAGATCGGGCTGCGGTTCGAACCGCGCGTCCGTGCTCAAGCTTTCGTCCGAACCGTCCGCCGCGCTGGTCAGCAATCCCATCACCTGCCGCAACTCGGCCATCGCCGTGCGACCGCTGGCCTCCACCGCCAGCAGCGCTTGCGTCGCTCGCTCCGGCGCCGCGTCCATGACCTTCCGCGCCGCGCCCGCTTGCACGACCATCACGCTGACGTTGTGCGTGACCACGTCGTGCAGTTCGCGTGCGATCCTGGCTCGCTCCAGCTCCACCGCCTCGCGCGTGGCCCGCTCCTGCCCTTCCTCCACCGCGCGCAGCCGGGCCAGACTCGCGGCGGCCTGCTGCTTCCACGAACGCATCGAGTTCGCGATCCACGCGATCGGCAACAGGATCACGAACGGCACGGCCGCGTTCGGGATCGGCGGGATGGTCGAGCGCAGCGTGCTCGCGATGAGCACGGCGGCGAGTCCGAGGCTCCCGATCGCGGCGCGCCGGTACGGGCTGTACGCCGTCGCCGTATATGCCGAGATGATCACCGTGAAGAACAGAACCGACGGCGCGCTGTCGAGCTTCAGCGTCGAGACCAGCACGATCCAGAAGACGGTGAGCGGGTACCTGCGGCGCAGCGCGAGCGGCAACGAGGCCGACACGGCGAGGAAGATCTCCGTCAGCGGCACGCCGGCCGCGCTGGGAACGATGAACTCCCCGCCGCCCGGCGCCGGAAATACCTCAGTGGCGCCGAAGTGGCGGTTTTCCACCGAACGCACCGCGATCGCGGCCAGCACCAGGGCCAGCGCGATGTCGAAGTACCACATCCGCGCGGTCAGCGCGGGCAGCGACCTGGTCGGGCGCAGCAGCTCGCCCGGACGCACCAGCTCGCCCGCCCGCTGCCGCAGGCCGCGCGCCGTTCGCGCCAGGTCAGCCCGGTTAACCGTCACCGGGCCATTGTCGTCTTCGCGGCCCGGGTGCACATCCCTCCCGGCGGTTGAGGCCGTACATCGCGCGGATACATCCACCGGATGACGTCGGTACCGGTCCGCCTGGCACGGTAGCCGATTTAGGCCGGGCGACCGACGTGCGCCCCCGTCCTCCACGCCTACCTTCAACCCCGCCATCGGAACCCATCAAGGAGGCCGGCGTGGACGCGCCACTGATCGAACTGCGCCAAGTGAGCAAGAAATACGACGACGGGCCGCCCGCGGTGGACGACCTGTCGCTCTCGGTGGAGCGCGGCGAGGCCCTGGCGATCCTCGGGCCGTCCGGCAGCGGCAAGTCCACCGTGCTGAACATGATCGCCGGACTTGACCGGCCGACGGCCGGCAGCGTGCTGGTCGAGGGCGTGCGCGTGCACGAACTGGGAGAGACCGCCTCCGCGAAGTACCGCCGGGACCGCATCGGCATGGTCTTCCAGTTCTTCAACCTGCTCGACGACCTGACGGTGGCCGACAACGTGATGCTGCCCGCGCAACTGGCCGGCACGTCCCGCGCGCAAGCCCGCGCCCGAGCCGCCGAACTGCTCGAAACGCTCGGCATCGCGCGACACGCAACCGCCTACCCCGGCCGCCTGTCCGGCGGCGAGCGTCAGCGCGTGGCGGTCGCCAGAGCCCTGATCAACCGTCCCGCACTCCTGCTCGCCGACGAGCCGACCGGCGCACTGGACACCGCGTCAGGCCACGAAGTCAGAGAGCTGCTGTCCGAACTCAACCACGACGGCCAGACGATCCTCCTGGTCACGCACGATCTCCAGCTCGCCGATTCCTGCGCCACACGCACCGTCCGCCTAGTCGACGGCCGGATCGCCTCCGACACGGCGACGTCCAACCCCGCGGTCGCACCCGTCGGCGGCGCGCTGTGAGCCGAATCGAACTCGGCTTCAGCGGCGCACTCAGCCGCGTCGTACGCGCAGGTGTCGGCCGTCGCAGAGTCCAGACACTCGTGCTGGTCCTGTCCACGATGATGGCCGTCACCGCAGCCGTGCTCGCCACCGGCCTGCTCAACGCGTCGCGCGCACCCTTCGACCACGCCTTCTCCCAGCAACACGGCGCGCACTTGGCTGCGCAGTTCGACGGCGCAAAGGCCACCAGCGCGCAGATCGCCGCGACCGCGCACGTCGCGGACGTCACCGCCGCCTCGGGCCCCTATCCGACCGTGACGCTCGACGGCGGCCACGCGAACGGCAGTGCGCTCGGCGGAGACGCCGGACTGCCACCGGTCACCGTGGTCGGCCGCGCCGATGCGGGCGGACCGGTCGACGACCTGACGCTCCTCGACGGCCACTGGCCGACCGCGCCGGACCAGGCGGTCCTCTCCGACAAACTCCTCGGCCCAGATCAGATGGTCGGCACGGTGCTGTCCTTCCCCCAACTGCCCGGCAGCCCGACGCTGACGGTCGTCGGGGTCGCGCAGTCGGTGACCGGCACCGCCGACGTGTGGGTCACGCCTGCCGAGATCAGTGCCCTGCGTGCCACGGGCTCACCGTCCACGTATCAGATGCTTTACCGCTTCGCGAGCGCCGGGACGGACGCGCAGATCGTCTCCGATCGCAACGCCGTGGAGGCCGCGCTGCCGGCCGGCGCGCTGACCGGTTCGCTGTCCTACCTCAACGCCAAGCTCAGCGCGGAGGGCGGCAGTGCGCCGATCGTGCCGTTCATGGTCGCGTTCGGTGTGCTCGGGCTGGTCATGTCAGTGCTCATCGTCGGCAACGTGGTCAGCGGCTCGGTCGGCGCCTCGCTGCGTCGCATCGGCGTTCTCAAAGCCCTGGGATTCACCCCATCGCAGGTCGTGCGCGCGTACATGGCGCAGGCACTGATCCCGTCGTCCGCGGGCATCCTGCTCGGCGTCCTGCTCGGCAACGTGCTCGCGATCCCGTTGCTGCGCCGCGAAGACGAGGTCTTCGGCACGCCGCCGCAAACCGTCGCGCCCTGGATCGACGTCGCAGCAGTTTTGATCGCCCTCGTCGTCGTAGCAGCCACCGCATTCGCCCCCGCACTGCGCGCCGGACGGCTGCGCGCCGTCGAAGCCATCTCCATGGGACGCACACCACGAGCCGGTCGCGGCCGTTTCGTCCGGCGCGTCCTCGGCCGGATGCCGTTGCCACGCGCGGTCGGCCTAGGGCTCGCGAGCCCGTTCACCCGACCAGGCCGCACGCTCGCCGTCGCCGCCGCGATCGTGTTCGGCGCCACCGCGGTGACCTTCGCCTTCGGCCTCGCGTCCTCGCTGCAGCGCGTGCAGACCGGCCTCTCCCGCGACGGAAACGCAGACGTCACCGTCGACGTGTTCGGCGAGGAAGGCCCGGACGGCTCCGTCCAGCTCAAGACCGACAACGGCACAACGCCTATCCAGCCCGATCCCGTAAAGGTCGCGGCAGCCATCGCCGCGCAGCCAGGCACTCGCTCCTGGTTCGGCATGGACCAGACGCAACTCTCGGTCTCCGGTGTGTCCGGCGCGATGAACGTCGAGATGCTGGAAGGCGATTCCGCGAATCGCTACGCGCTGATCTCCGGGTCCTGGTTCACCGGCCCCGGCCAGGCGGTCGTCCCAACGCGATTCCTCCAAGTCACCGGCACGCGCATCGGCTCTACGGTCACCCTCACCGACAAGGGCAAGTCGATCGCGGTGCGGATCGTCGGCGAGGTCTTCGACACCGGCGACCGCGGCATGGACGTCGTCACCGACCTGCGCACCATCTCCGCCGTCGATCCCTCCATCCAGCCACACAGCTTCGACATCATGCTTCAGCCGGGCACCGTCCGAGCCAGGTATGTCGCTTCCCTGAACAACGCGGTGCGTCCGCTGGGCGCGAACGTTCAGGACAACGCGGTCCGATCCAAGGACCCGATCTTCGTCCTGCTCGACAGCATGATCGCGATCCTCACCACGATGCTCGTCGTGGTTGCCGCGCTGGCCGTGCTCAACTCGGCAGTGCTCGAGACCCGCGAGCGCGTGCATGATCTCGGCGTCTACAAAGCGGTCGGTATGACGCCGCGGCAGACCATTGCGATGGTGCTCAGCTCAGTGGGCTTAGTCGGTCTGCTGGCGGGGATCGTCGGCGTGCCCGTCGGCATGGCGCTGCATGACTACGTGCTGCCGGTCATGGGCCACGCAGCGGGCACCAACCTGCCGCACTCGTACCTGACCGTCTACAGCAGCGTCGAGATCGTCCTGCTCGGCCTAGGCGGCCTGGTCATCGCCCTAGGCGGCGCGATGCTCCCGGCAAGCTGGGCCGCAGCGACCGGCACCGCCTCCGCCCTACGCACCGAATAGCAGCACTCGATACGAGGCCAGATTCGAAGGGGGCCGGGGCGCGGGGGCCCCGACCCCCTTCTCAGGCGTCGGATAAGCGGGTCAGATCACCCGTGCTTGAGCACGAGCATCGCGGCCAGCCAGACCGTCTTCGCGCTGCTGGTGAACGTGGCGCTCGGCGTGCTGCCGTGCGACACGAACTGGTCCTCGCTCGCGACTTCGATATCAGAGGTGTTCGAGACGTTGACCCGGGACGAGAAGCCCGTCCCCGCGCCAATGGTGTCTCCGAAGCCTGAGTCGGCGTAGAAGCCCAGCGCCAGTTCGCTGTCCGCGCCAACCGCGGCCGTCGGACCGGAGGCAACGGTCGCCGCGCCGCTCGTCGAGCCCGACGCGGTGGCTTGCACGTCGAGCACGCCGCTGCCGGCGGCCGTCGACAGCCCGGAGTATTCGAGCGCTCCGACGCCGATATCCGCCGACCCGGTCGCGTTCGCGGTGACCGTCAGCGCACCACCTCCGCCCGCGGTGATCGGCGCGCTCCACACGCTCAGCTCCGTATGGTCTGAGGCGGTGAAGTGCGTCAACTCCGTGTACGTATTACCGGCGGAGTCGGTAACGCCGTTCGCCTTTGCCGATCCCGAACTCCATGTCGCGACCTCGACGACAACGCGGTTGCCTGTCGTGACCGGAGACGTCAGCGTTACCGAGGTCGAGGCGCTACCGCCGTGGTGCGTCGACGCCTTCTGGACGAACGCGGGTGTTACGACGCTCGTCGGTGTTACCGCATTGGACGGTGTGGACGCGGCCGACGTACCGGCCGTGTTCGTCGCGGTGACCGTGAACGTGTAGCTGGTGCCGTTGGTCAGGCCGGTCACGTTGGCGTTGGTCGGCGCCGGGTTACCGGTCACCGTCGTCGGGGGCAGCGACGTGCCGCCTGTAGACGGTGTGACGGTGTAGGAAGTGATCTGCGCGCCACCGTTGGCCGGGGCGGTCCACGAGACCGTCGCCGAGCCGTTGCCCGGTGTCGCCGTCACGTTGGTCGGGACGCCCGGCACAGTCGGCGGGGCCGCCGCGATGTGGACTGTCGCTGCCATCGACGGAACGCCGGCCTTGTTGAGGATGAACAGCATGTAGTCGCCGGGAGGTGCGATCGCGCCGCTGGCGGGCGCCTGCACCTGCAGCGAGCCCGACCCGGCCGTGAACGACAGCGGCACGAAGTGCTGGTCCATGTCCGACTGGTGCGTGTCCGCGCCGAACGAGACCAGGTTCACCGAGCCGATGTTCGCCGCGTCCGGCGTGCCGACCGTCATCGCCGAGCCGTACTGCGCGCTGACCGGCGAGGAGGTGATCGTCGGGCGCGGTCCGTTGAACAGATAAGACGGCGAATACACCTGAGCGTTGAACTCACCCGGGTCGTTCAGCGTCTCCGGGTGCCCGCCGCCGGACACCAGCACCGTTCCATCCGGCTGGAGCACCGCGGTCGAGTGGTAGTTACGCGCGGCTTCAATCGAACCGATCGTGGTCCACTGCTGCGTGGACGGATCCCAGATCTCCGCCGGCATCACGCCGGTGGTGATCTGCATCTGGTCGGAGATGTTGCCGCCGCCGACCGCGAGCACGCGGCCGTCAGCCAGCATCGTCAGCGTGTGGTAAATCCGCGGGGAGTTCATTGGCGCGGTCGCGTGCCAGGCCGGCGTCTGCGCGTTCAGGTCGATGATCGAGGTGTTCGCCTGCGCGGGCTGGCTCGACGTCACGCTCGCCGCGCCGCCGCTGTAGAGGATCTTGCCCGGCTGGTACATCACCGACGAGCCGTTCACCACACCGCTGGAGCCGACCGGCGTCCAGGTCTGCGCGTTGGGGTCGTCCCAGTACGAGACATCCTCGGACGGCCCGATGGTGAACACCTTGCCGTTAGGCGCCAGGTACGAGAACGGATACTCCTCCTCGTGCACCTGCGGGGTGTTGATGTTCGACAGCAGCGTCCAGGTGTTGTTCGACGGGTCGTAGATCTCCGGGTTGTCCGCCCACGTCGACGAGTTCGTCGAGTTGCCGCTGGTGGCGAGGTATCGGCCGTCCGGCAGTTCGGTCAGGTCCGGGTACCAGCGCGGGTCGTGCATGTCCGCCATCTTGGTCCAGGTGTTGGTGGCCGGGTCGAAGATGTTGGTGTCCTTGATGCCGAGCATGCCGGTCACCGCGACGCCGAAGCCGCCGACCACGAGCACCCGGCCGTCCGGCAGCTTCGCGTTGCCACCGCAGAAGATGCTCGACGGTGCGTCAATCTCGTTGTAAGTGCCGTTGCTCGGGTCGTAGACATACGTCTGCGTCGGGGTCTTCCAGCCGTCCCACTGCAGCGCCTTGCCGTTGTTGAGCAGCACGGTGTGGATCGAGACCATCGGCGAGGTCGTCAGCGGCCCCCACGAACCGAGCGGCGACGCACTCGGCACGATCGCGTTAGACGCTGCCGATGCCGGTGACGTGCCAATCGCGTTCGTAGCGCTGACCGTGAACGTATAGCTCGTTCCGTTAGTCAGACCCGCGACCACAGCAGAGGCCGGCGCGGGGGTACCGGTAACCGTCGTCGTCGGCTGCGCAGCGCTGCCGATGTAGGGCGTGACCGTGTACGAGGTGATCACCGCGCCGCCGTCCGGGGGAGCGGACCAGAACACGGTGGCGGATACGTTGCCTGCCGTCGCGGTCACCGAACTCGGCGTGCCGGGAGCCGTCGGCTGGGAAGAGGACGACGCACCCTTGAACACCAGCGCACTCGCGAGCCACACGGTCGTCGGGCCGGTGCCGAACGTCGCGTTCGGCGTGTCGCCCTGGTTCGCGGCCTGGTCCTCGACGAAGACATCCATGTCCGAGGCGCCCGAGATGTTCGAACGCGCCGTGAAGCCGGTGCCGGCCGCCAGCGTGGTCCGGAATCCGGAGTCCGCGTAGAAGCCGAGCGCGAGTTCGTTACCGGCCGTCGTCGCCGGAGTCACGCCGGACGCGATGGTCGCGGACGTACTGCCGGTGCTACCGGTCGCGTGCGCCTGAACGTCCACAACCGACGCGTCAGCCGCCGCGTTGAGACCGGAGTACTCAAGCACTGCCACGCCCATGTCCCCAGCGGACGTGACCTTCGCGGTCACCGTGGCAGCAGATCCACCGCCCGCCGTGATCGGCGCGCTCCACACACTCAGCTCGGTGTGGTCGGCGGCGGCGAAGTGCGTCAGCTCGGTGTACGTGTTACCGGCCGCGTCGGTTACCGCGCTCGCGGTCGCCGACTTGGAGTTCCACACCCCAACCTCGACGATCAACCGGTCACCACCGGCGACCGGCGAGGTAGTCGTCACCGCAGTCGACGCGACGCTCGCGTGGTGTGTCGCGGCTTGTTGCACAAACGCCGGCGGCGAACCGGCCGCGTGCGCTGTAGTAGTAATAGCCGCCAGGCCGAACGCGGCTAAGCCTGCCGCCGATAAACCTATGATCGCGGTTCGTACGCGTGTACTCATGGCAGCACGCATGACGGTATGTTCCCCCCACGCCTAAGGTCCGGGCGTCTCCCACGCCCGGGTAACACACGTGTGAATGTACTCGCGCGTCAACGCTCGCGCAGCGCCTCGAGCGAAACGCCAGACGTCGCTTGCGAATTCGCGTGCACTTGAACCTTTTTGCGAATCGGCCCGATGCGAACTTGACACATACCCATATGGGCATACGATGAAGGCATGGCAAGAGCGGCAACCACGACCGACGCGTTCAACGCGGTAGCGGAACCCCGGCGGCGTCAGATACTCGACGCGCTAGCCGTGGGGGAGCGCCCCGTGAACGATCTAGTCGCGACGCTGGGCCTCGCCCAACCACTCGTCTCGAAGCACCTGCGCGTACTGCGCGAGGTGGGACTAGTCGATGTCCGCGACGAGGGGCGCCAGCGCCTTTACCGGCTCAATCCCGCGCCGCTGCAGCCGATCTACGACTGGGTGAAGAACTACGAGCAGCTCTGGACCGCCCGCTTCGAGCGGTTGGACATCCTGCTCGAGGAACTCAAAGAACTCGAAGAACCGGAACCAGCACCAGCACCAGAATCGGACGACCTGGAGAACAAAGATGACAGCGATGACGACTAGCCACACCGCGGTGATCACCCTCCCGACGGACACTCAGATCCTCATCACGCGTGAGTTCGCCGCGCCCAAGAACCTGGTCTACCGGGCGTACACCGAACCCGAACTGATCAAGCGCTGGTGGGGCGGCGACCGAGGCGAGGTCAAGTCGGCTGAGGTCGACCTGCGCGTCGGCGGCAGCTGGCGCTACGTGATGGCGGCACACGGCGACTTCGAGGTCGCGTTCCACGGCGACTACAAGGAGGTCGTCCCGAACGACCGCCTGGTCTACAGCGAGGTGTACGAGGGCGCTCCCGATCCTGATGCGGCGGCGGCCCACGTCATCGCCGAGTTCGCGGAGAAGGACGGCCGCACGACGCTGACGTTGCTCTCGCAGCTCCCGAACCGGGAAGTGCGCGACATCATCATCGAATCCGGCATGGAAGTCGGCATGCAAGAGGGCTTCGACAAGATGGAGCAACTCGCCGTCGATCTCCTCTAACGCCTCCAACCCTCCGCCGACCCCGCCTGCGACCCGGACCCTCGGCCCCGGCACCGTCAGCGCGCCCCATGACCGGCATTCAACATTCACATCTATGAATGTCGGTCATCCATCTGAAATTTTACCTTCCCCCTCCTTGTCAACGACCCTAACGCCGCCGAAATTAGGGCCGTGAAACGCTTTCATCGCACCTTAAATCGCAACGTGAGCCGCACCCGCATTGTCGCGGTCACGGCCGCCGTAGGCGTCGCCGCCGCGATGGCGATCGGCTCCGGCCCAGCTCAGGCCGATGGCGCCGCACCCAACCCGGCCGCTCCCGCCGGCCTGACGATCTCCGTGAACCCGAACCAGGTCGGCAACGCGCTGCGGCCCGGATTCGTCGGATTGTCGTTCGGCGCCGCCACCGTCGCGAAGGACGACTACGCGGCCACCGACTTCGGCGGATACCTCAAGACTCTGGGCCACAACGGCGTCATCCGCATCGGTGGTAACTCCGGCGACGGCACTTTCTGGACGTCGACCGGCGAGACCCCGCCGTCCTGGGCCACCAGCGGCGTGATCACCCCGCTCAAGCTCCAGCACGTCGCGGCGATCACGGAGCCGGCCGGCTGGAAGGTGATCCTCGCGGTCAACCTCAAACACCCCGACGCCGCCCGCGCAGCCGATGAGGTTAAGTACGCAAAGCAGATCTTCGGCCACTCGCTGCTCGCCATCGAAATCGGCAACGAGCCGAACTTCTACTACGCGAACCCGGCCGCGTACTACACCGACTTCGAGACCTACGCCGCCGCGATCAAGCAAGCCGTGCCCGGCATCGGCGTCGTCGGCCCCGAGGCCGAAACCAACCACAGCTCCTGGCTGAGTGGATTCGCCACAGCCGAACTGACCGGCACGCCAGACGTAGCGGCGGTGACCGATCACACGTACCCGACCAGCGCCTGCGGCACGTCGACCACGTCGATCCCCGCGCTGTTAGGCACCGGATCGGTAGCCTACGAGCAGGCCAACGCGCAGGCGCTGCTCACTGCCGCCGCGCAGCTGCACGCGCAGCCCTACATGACCGAGACGAACTCGACGGTCTGCGCAGGCGAGGCTGGTGTAAGTGACGTGTTCGCGGCGGCACTCTGGGCGCTGGACTACAGCCTGATGCTCGCTCAGGACGGCGTTGCCAACGCCGAATTCATGGGCGGCACAACGTCCACCGGCGCCTGCGACCCGTACACCCCGCTCTGCCCGACAACAGGCGACCTGACCGCGCGCCCGATCTACTACGGTTTGCTGGCAACGGAAATGGTCGGCAACGGCCGCTTCGTCGCGGTCAACAACCCCGACTCCGCCGACATGCGCGCCTACGCCATCAGCGACGACCACCGCCTGACCGTGGTCCTAGACAACGTCCAGGACCCGACCGCCAACGGCGCGACCACGGTCACCCTCAACCTCGGCCGGAACCTGCACATCGGCCACCTAACGGCCCTGTCAACGACGTCCGCGGCCGGCCTAGCGGCCACCACCGACATCACGCTAGGCGGCCAGCAAGTCGGCGCCCACGGCGCCTTCGCCTGCCCGCAGTCCACCCCGGTCTCCGTCCACGGCCGCACCGCGACCGTCACGATCCCGGCCGGCAGCGCCGCAATCATCCACTTCGACTGATCGATAGCGCGGAAAGCGATCGGGCGAGCCGCTCCCAGCAGGAGTGGTCCGCCCGATGCGTCTCCTTGTTCCTTACTGCATTTACTAGCTGTTTGGGGCGAAGCCGGCGGTTAGGGCGGTGTCGGCGCTGACCGCGAACGTGTAGGCGGGGGTGGTGGCGACCTCTTGGCCGGCGAGGGTCCAGTCGACGAAGTGGAAGCCGGGGGCGGCGTGCGCGGTGGCGGTTACCTCGCTGCCGTTTTCGTAGGCGCCGGGGATGGTCTCGTTTCCGAGCAGGGCAGTCGTGCCGCTGCCGGTGGGGGCGGCGGTTGCGGTGACGTTGTTTTGGGCGATGTTGATCACCATGATGTTGGAAATCTTGACCGGGCCGGTGCTTGTGGTGGCGTTGTAGCGCATCAGGTTGACGACGGTGACGTCCGTTCCGGTGGGCGCCACCTTGTCGGTGAAGCCGCCGGTGCCCAGGTTGTCCGTGCCCTGATTGAACACGCGGACTTGGCCGGAGTTGACCACCAGGCCGTTGTGCAGGCCATAGCCGAAGACGTCGACCAGCGTCAGGTCGCGGGCGCCGCTGGCCGTGATCAGGTCGGCGTTTTGGCGGGTTACGCCGTCGATGACTTGCGGGAACAGGTTCTGGCCTAGCACCCAGTTCGGGACGTAGAACGCGGTGCGCACGGTCGTGTTGCCGTTGGTGAGTACGCCGTCGATGCGTCCGCCTGCGTTCGCGCCGACTGTGATGCCGTGGCGGAAGTACGTGCCATCGACCTTCTGGATTAGGAAGTGGTTGTCGCGCGGCGCGCTCATGTCGATCGCGTTCCACGTGTTCGGCAGGCCGACGTTGACGACGTACGTGCCCTCGCCGATGCCGCGGATCGTGTAGGGGTAGGTGACGACGCCGCCGGTCTGGGCTGGGTTGTTTTCGGGGTAGAAGGCTCGCAGACCGCTGACACCGGCGTTCGTGCCGGCGAGGGTGATCGCGGCTGGGTCGGTGTCCGCGGTCGCCGTGGCGCGGCCTGCGGAAAGCATCAGGACTGTGCCGCCGCTGCGGCCGTCTTCGTCGCGGTTGGGGACTGGTGAGGCTCCGCGCAGTTCGACGTCGGTTGGGACGGTGAGTCGGCCGTCGATTCGGTACCAGCCTGCGGGGAGGTAGACAACTCCGCCGCCTGCGCGGCCTGCGCGGTCTAGGGCGCTTTGGATCGCGACTGTCGCGTCATGGGCGGGGGTGTAGCCGTCGCCGCGTGCGGCGTTGTAGGGGGCTGAGGTTGCGATGTAGAGGGCTGAACGGAAGGGTTTTGCGGTGATGGGGGGTTGGGTGAGGCGGGGAGGCGTTCCGGTTAGTTGGTAGACGGTGCCGGTCAGGGTGCCGACGGTCTTGGTGTCGGTGAGTTTGACGAAGCCGGCGGTGTTGTTCGTGACTGCGGACTGGCTTCCTTCCAGGTCGCTGGCCACGAACGACATGCCCCATCGGGTGTCGAGCACGTCGACGAGCACTGCGATGTCGGTGCGCTGGAGGCGCACCTGCTGGAACTCGCCGGTGAAGGTGACTCGCTCGCCTTGGACCACGTGGATGCCGATGTGGTAGTCGGCGGCGGACAGGCCGGCGAACTGGTCCCATTCCAGGTCGCCGATGACGAACCCGGTCCCGTGCGCACGCGTCCACGCGTCTATCGTCGAACGCTGCGGCGGGTGGTACGCGGGCGGGGCACTGGCCCAGATCGCGTTGCTGAAGTTCACGTTCTGCCACGTGCCGACGTCCGCGCCGTTGTAGGCCTCGACGCCCGCGAAGAGCGCTGTCCCGGTCACGTTGCGGACCGTCGCCGACTCGTGGGTCTGGCCGATGCCCGGCGGGCGGCCTCGTTCGTCCATCATCGTGCTGATACCGATGCCGCGGTACGAGTTCAGCATGGTCACGTCGGAGATCGTGGCCATCATGTAGTTCTCGTCGCTGGCCCACGCGCTGCCCGGGATCTGGAACGTGTCGCCGTAGGGAACCGGCGAAGCAGCGTTCTGGTTCGGGTAGTAGGTGGTGACGCCGACGACGCCGGCGCTGCCGCCGATCCGGAACAGGACGGGACCGGTGTCGCCGGATGCGATGTCGGCGGTGATCAGGGTGCCGTAGCCAGTCCGGTCGCCGTGCGCTACGGGGGTGCCCGGGACGCGGTGGTCGCCGCGTAGGGTGCAGAAGGCGGGGACCTCGACGGTGCTGGCCACGCGGTAGTTGCCGTCGGGGAGCCAGACCGTGCCGCCGCCCGCGTCGTAGCAGTCGTAAAGCGCGTTCTGGATCGCAGCGGTGGAATCTTTGGCGCCGGTCGGGTCCGCGCCGTACTTGGTCGCGTCGACGTCCGCGATCACAGCGTCCTGAGTCGGGTACTTGGTGTTGATCAGTTTGGGCGCGGGCGTCACGATCCGGTCGTCGCGGATCTGGAACTCGCCGACGTCGAACGTGGTCGCGCCGGGTGCGTAGTTGGTGAGCTGTAGCCGCACGTAGCGCCCGGTAGTGGTCGCGAATCGGGTGCGTGATGAGCTGGACGAACCCGGCGCTCCGTTGTTGCCGACCGTTGTGAACGTCTGGCCGTCGGTGGACAGCTGCACGGCGTAGTCGGGGGAGTAGGACTGGCCCCACTGCACGAGCACGTCGTTGACCGGCTGCGCGGTGC
>CAVQPP010000079.1:0-21863 GCA_963714445.1 uncultured Actinomycetota bacterium | reverse complement strand
CCATTTCACAGAAGTCCGTACAAAGCAGCAGCTATCTCTATGTGACGCCTTGATTATCCCCGGAGGTGAGAGCACCGCCATCTCACTTGTCGCTGCAGATTCTGGCCTTCTGGAGCCATTGAGAGATTTCGTAAAGTATGACTCATGTCTGGTGCGCTTTTATCGACTAACGTTTCTCCAGACTTTATCGGAAACCAACATGGGGAACATGTGCTGGACTAATCATGCTCGCCGAATCGGCCAATCGGACAAAGAAGGGTGGGGCAGGAGCTGATTGGAGGCCTGGCCGTGCGGGTGAACAAGAATCATTCCGCAGGCAGATTGAAGAGCTTCCAAGCCGATTTAGTTTCTGCTTTTTTTTGGAGAGATTGAGGATTTGCCAACTGGGTCCTTCCCAGGCATCTTCATCCGTGCCCCTATTGTTGAGCGCATCTTGCCAACGGTTGACGGTATCCAGGAGGATGAGCAAGCAGTTGCAGAAACAATAGTAGCGCCTTCTAGCGCATGAGGTGTTAAGCCTTGACGTCATAATTTGAAGTTCCCCACAGAAGGTAAGACAAAGATGGAAAGCGTTAGATTGCTAATCACATGATGATGACTCATGAGTAGCGTTCGCCCGCATCAGGGGTGGTTAGATGATCACATGAATCTCAAGAAACAGGGCTTTGGAAACCAGGAGCTTCGCATCTCCGGTAAGCCTGTCCAGAAGCATCTCCTACCCCGTCACGGATGTTGTATAGGTGGTTTGGGGAGAGGCTGGCGAAGCGCATCAGAATACAACGGCAGCTACCTCGAAGACTGCAATATCGTGCGCACGCTTACGCCTTGGGCTGCGGACCCCGGTGCTGCTAAAAAGCTGTGGGAGATGTCGGAGGAGATGGTGGGGGAGAAGGAGGCCAGCTCGGCGCGCAGCGCGGCGAAGTTCTCGATGATCCCGTTGTGCACGACCGCGACGCGGCCCGGCGCGTCGAAGTGCGGATGCGCGTTGGCGTCGGTCGGGCCGCCGTGCGTGGCCCACCGGGTGTGCCCGAGGCCGACCGTGGCAGTCGGCAGCGGCCGCTCGGCCAGCTCCTTCTCCAGGTTCGCCAGCTTCCCGGCCTTCTTCCGGCCGTCCAGCGCGCCGCCGGCGAGCACCGCCACGCCGGCCGAGTCGTACCCTCGGTACTCCAGCCGCCGCAGGCCTTCCAGCACCACATCCAGCGCCGACTTGCTGCCGACGTACCCAACGATTCCGCACATGCAAGCCAGCCTACCGGGCTTGACTCCGGGACAACCCCGACTTGGAGATCCGGGGCGTCATCCTCCGGACTGAGCCGACAGACCATCTCCCGAGCGGACGCCGCGTAATACCGCGTGGGTCTACGTTGTCCGCGTGTCAGTCATCGAGACGCAAGACCTCGGCAAGCGCTACCCGGGCGGCGTGACCGCGCTGACCGGGTTGACCCTGGCCGTCGAGCCCGGGATCACCGGCCTGGTCGGCGCGAACGGCGCCGGTAAGTCCACTCTGATCAAGATCCTGCTCGGCCTGCTGGAACCCACGGACGGCACCGCGAGCGTGCTGGGCCACGACACCCGGACCGACGGCGAACTGATCCGGGCCAAGGTCGGCTACATGCCCGAGCACGACTGCCTGCCGCCGGACGTGACGGCCACTGAGTTCGTCACGCACCTGGGCCGGATGACCGGGCTGCCGGCCACCGCCGCGAAGGAGCAGGCCGCCGAGGCGCTACGGCACGTCGGCCTGCACGAGGAGCGGTACCGGCAGATCGGCACCTTCTCCACCGGCATGAAGCAGCGGGTGAAGCTCGCGCAGGCGCTGGTCGGCGACCCGGGGCTGCTGCTGCTCGACGAGCCGACCAACGGCCTCGACCCGGCCGGCCGTGACGCGATGCTGGCGCTGATCCACCGGATCGGCACCGAGTTCGGCATCGCGGTCGTCGTCGCCTCGCACCTGCTCAGCGAGATCGAGCGCATCTGCGACCAGCTGGTCGCGATCGAAGGCGGCATGCTGCTGCGCGCGGCCTCGCTCTCCGCGATGACGCAGAACGTGCCGTGGATCGCGATCGAGGTCGAGGAGGGCGCCGACCGGCTCGGTGCGACCCTGGCCACCGCGGGCGTAACAGTGCGCGTGGAGGGGCGCGCGCTGCTGGTCCCGGTCGACACTGACGCCGTCTTCGACCTAGTACGCGACGCGATCGCCGACCTCGAACTGCCGCTCAACCGGCTGGAACAGCGCCGGCATCACGTAGAAGAACTCTTCTCGACCGCGCCACAATCCGCAGACCCCCAATCCACCCCGCCGCAGATCGCGGAGTCGCGACCATGACCACGACGAGCACCACAGTTGCCGCCGACGGCAACGGCAGCGTCATCCACGACATCGGATACAAGCCGTACGCCGGCCCCCGGCTAGGCCGCGCGCAAATCATTCGCGCGCTCTACTTCTTCAGCCTGCGCTCGACTTTCGGCTTCGGCCGAGGCGCGCGCGCCAGGATCATCCCGATGACCGCCTTCGCCGTGATGATGCTCCCGGCGGCGGTGTCCATCTACAAGGTGGCTGCCCTAGGCGGGACGCTGCCGATCCCGTATACGCACTACGCGTACAACACGTCGCTGCTGATGATCCTGTTCGTCGCGGTCGCCGCACCCGAACTGGTCTCACGCGACCTACGACACCACACGCTGCCGCTCTACTTCTCCCGGCCGCTACGCCGCTCCGACTATCCGCTCGCGAAACTCCTAGCACTCGCCACCGGCATCGTCCTATTCGAAGCGCTGCCGCTGATCGCGATGTACCTAGGCACGATCGCATCGTCCACCAGCGGTTCCGGTGTATGGGGCCAAACCAAGGACCTCGTACCAGGCCTCCTAGTCGCCCTCGCCTACGGCATCGCGTTCGCGCCGCTGACCCTACTCATCGCCTCGACCACCGGCCGCCGCGCGATGGCCACCGGCGCGATCGCGATCCTGTTCCTGGTGACCATCGCGATCGGGCAAGTGTTCCAGTCCGCCGGCGAGCACTCAGCCGAACCGCAGCCCGTCACCTCCCAACAGGACTCCGGCCCAACCTCCGGTCCGAATCCGTCAGGCCCTCCGCCGTTCAAGGAGAGGCTCACGTACAGCGGCATCGCCCGCAACGGCGGCCTGATCGACCCACTACGCCTAGTCGAGGGCACGCGCATCTGGGCGTTCCACGCGACTGACGGCATCATCCCCGATCCGCAGTCCAGCGGCCCGCTCTACGCAGCCGAGCTGGTCCTCCTGACCGGCCTGACCACCGGCGGCCTGTTCCTGCGCTACCGAAAGGTCGGCGTCGCATGACCACGGACCTCACCCCTGCAGCCGTCCCGGCGCCTACGCCCAACCCCACGGCCGCCGTACCCTTCACCATCCGGCTGACGAACACGACCCGCTGGTACGGCAACGTCGTAGCCGTCAACGACATCACGATGACGCTCGGAGCCGGCGTAACCGGACTTCTAGGACCGAACGGCGCCGGAAAATCCACGCTCCTCCACATGATCTCCGGCTTCCTGGAGCCCTCACGCGGCGAGATCACCATCGGCGGCGTCGCCCCATGGCGCAACCCTGACATCTTCCGCACCGTGGGCCTGGTCCCCGAACGCGACTCCGTCTACGCCTTCCTCACCGCCCGCGAGTTCGTCACCGCGTCCGCAAAGCTGCACAAGCTCCCCGACCCGAAGGCCGCCGCCGAGCGCGCCCTAGCGATGGTCGAACTAGCCGACGCAGCCGACCGCACAATTGACACGTACTCAAAGGGCATGCGCCAGCGTGCGAAGGTCGCCGCAGCCCTCGTCCACAACCCCCAAGTCCTCCTCCTAGACGAGCCGTTCAACGGCATGGACCCGCGCCAGCGCCTGCACATGATGGACCTGCTGCGCGGCCTCGGCCAATCAGGCCGCGTCATCCTCTTCTCCTCGCACATCCTCGAAGAGGTCGAACGCCTAGCCGACACGGTCCAAGTAGTAGTCGCCGGCCGACTAGCCGCATCCGGTGACTACCGCACCATCAGACGCCTAATGACGAACCGTCCGCACGTATTCGTCGTACGCACCACGGACGACCGCGTCCTCGCCCAAGCGCTCATCGGCTCCCCGGCCGTCCAAGGCGTCAACCTCACCAAAACCGGCCTAGAGGTGCACGCAGGCGACCACGGCACGTTCACCCGCCAACTAGCGCGCGTGAGCCGCGACGCCGGAGTCGGCCTGCGCGAGGTCATCCCGGCCGACGAATCGCTCGAATCAGTCTTCGCCTACCTCGTGGGAGCCTAGGAGCCGGCCATGAGCGACCTCTACAACCCCACCATCGCCAGGATCACGCTGCGCGCGCTACTAGGTCGCCGACGCGCCTTCCTGCTAGTGATCCCCGCGATCGTCCTTCTAGCGCTCACCGCAGCGCTCAAGGCGGCACACGGCGCGTCCCCCACCTGGCCCGGCGAAATGCTCGGCCGAGTCGGCTTCAGCGCCCTGCTACCTCTCACCGCGCTAATCGTCGGCACCTCGGTCCTAGGCGCCGAGATCGACGACAGTTCGATCCTGCACCTCCTAGCGACCCCGGTCCCCAGAAAGTCGATCATCGCAACAAAGGCCGTCGTCGCGACCGCAGTGACGATCGTCTTCGCCGCAGTCCCCGAATTCATCGCCGGCATCATCGCCGCCGGCAACGTCGGCAAACTAGCGGTCGGCCTAGGCCTAGGCGCAGCAGTAGGCTCGGTGGTCTACACGGCCGTCTTCGTGCTCATCTCCACGGTCAGCCGCCACCCGGTAGCCTTCGCCCTCGCCTACGTAGCGGTCTGGGAAGGCCTGGTGACCAACCTGGTCTCCGGCGCGAAGTACTTCTCCGCCGAGCAATACTCCCTAGGCGTAGCGAACTCGATCGCGAAGAACCCCGACCTGAACGCGCATCTAACCGCCACCACCGCGCTCATCCTCGCCGCGATCGCCAGCGCCGCAGCCCTCTCCTACGCATCCAACCGCCTACGCTCATACCGCCTAACCGGCGACGCGTAAACCCGGCATGAGGCATAGCATGTGACGTCATTTTCATCGCATGTCAGCAGCTAGGTGGGGTTTTTGAGTGGAGCGTCATGAAGCCATCTACTCGAGTGACGTCGACTTCTCGCCGGTATTCGGGCTTTACGACGCGCTGGTAACCGAACACCTCTCGCACCGCCTACAAACGTGGGGAGACCTCGGTCACGTCATCGACAAGGCCGAGGTCGAAGAGAGCGAACTGCCCCACCTGCTCGGCCAATTCATTGGTCAAGCGGCCGCACGCGCCCTCGCGCACGTCAAGAAGACTGACGAACGCGTCGAATTCGCCAACCAACTGCTAAGGCACCTCGACGACATACTCGCTGTAGGCGAGCAGGGACTACCCCAAAGATTGCGAGCTCTCGCTAAGGACTCAACGGCCGAGATGCCGCCGCGGCCGCTGACGTCGCTCTCCGAGCCCGCATTGCTCACCAACGCGAGCGAGGACCCGAACCTCAAGCACGAACTCGAAGCAGAACTGCCATCCGCGGACCGGGTCGATCTCCTTTGCGCTTTCGTGCGCTGGTCGGGACTGCGACTCCTGGTGCCGGCACTACGGAGGCTGCGTGAACGCGGCGCACGGCTTCGCGTGATCACGACAACGTACATGGGCGCGACCGAACGCGGTGCGATCGACTACCTGGTACGCGAACTCGGCGCTGAGGTCTCGATCAGCTACGAACAGCATTCGACCCGTCTGCACGCGAAAGCCTGGCTGCTGCGTCGCAACACTGGCTTCGACACGGCATACGTCGGCAGTTCAAATCTGTCCAAGGCCGCACTGCTCGACGGCCTCGAGTGGAACGTGCGTCTTTCCGCGATCGCGACGCCGCGCCTGCTCGACAAGTTCGAGGCGACCTTTGACGCGTACTGGATCAGTGATGAGTTCGAGGCGTACGACCCGGATCGCGACGGCGAGCGGTTCGCCGAAGCACTACGGCGAGCCGGGGCTTCGGGCGCAGTCGGGTCGCTGTTCGACATCCCGGCGCTCGTCCCGCATCCCTATCCGCATCAGCGGGAAATCCTCGAAGACCTCGACGTGCAACGCACCATGCATGACCAGCACCGCAACCTCGTCGTCGCCGCGACTGGAACAGGCAAGACCGTGGTCGCGGCGTTCGACTTCCGGAACCTGCGCGATCGTCTCGGTGGCAACCCGAGTTTGTTGTTCGTCGCCCACCGAAAGGAGATCCTGCAGCAATCACTCGCCGCGTACCGGCACGTACTGGCAGACCGCGACTTCGGTGAGCTCCACGTCGATGACCAGCGAGCAGTGTTGTGGCGGCACGTCTTCGCCTCCGTGCAATCGCTCAACGCCAAGGGCATCGACGCGTTCGCCCCAGACCAGTTCGACGTTGTCGTCATCGACGAGTTCCATCACGCCGCGGCCCAGACCTACCGGCGGATACTGGATCACCTTACTCCCAGAGAATTGCTCGGCCTGACAGCTACGCCGGAGCGCGCTGACGGCGTCCGCGTGCAAGACGAGTTCTTCGACGGCCGTATCGCCTCGGAGATCCGGCTCTGGGACGCGCTAGAGGCCGATCTGCTGTGTCCCTTCCACTATTTCGGCATCCAGGACGACGTTGACCTGACGGGCGTGCCGTGGAGTGGCGGCCGCTACGACATCGCCGGTCTAGAGGCACAACTTGCCGACAATGTGGTGCGAGACCGACTGGTGTTCAACGCCCTCCAAGAGAAGGTCGGCGACCTTCAGGCCATCCGCGGTCTCGGGTTCTGCGTCTCGATCAAGCACGCGGAACACATGGCCGAGTTCTTCAGCGTCAATGGCGTCGCGTCCCGCGCGGTCACCGGCCACACAGGCAGTGAGCAAAGACGAGATGCCCTGCGCGACCTGCGCGACGGCACCGTCAAGCTGTTGTTCACGGTGGACTTGTTCAACGAAGGCCTCGACGTGCCGGATGTCGACACGCTGCTTCTGCTTCGGCCCACCGAGAGCTCGACGGTCTTCTTGCAGCAGCTCGGGCGAGGCCTGCGTCGAACGCCGACCAAGCCGGTGCTCACCGTCCTGGACTTCATCGGCCAATACCGCAAGGAGTACCGCCTTGAGGACCGCTTCCATGCGCTGACCGGCCTGAACCGCTCGCGACTCGAACGGCACGTCAAGCAGGACTTCCCCGTCCTGCCGCCCGGCTGCCAGATCATGCTTGACCGCGTCGCGAAGGAACGAGTGCTCAAGGTACTGAAGGAACATCTCGGCACAAACGTCAGCGTTCTGGAACGCGAGTTACGCCGGTATGCCGAGATCGATCTCGTGTCCTATCTCGAAGCGAGCGCCCGCGACATCCGTGACGTCTATCGCTCCGATCGTTGCTGGACCTCGTTGCGCCGCCGTGCCGGTCAACTTGTCACGCCAGCGACCGAACTGGAGCAACGGCTGACGCGCAGAATGCGCGCATTCATTCATGTAGACGACCGAGATCGTGCGGACGCTTACACGCGATTGGCGACCGGCGAACTTACTCCCTATGCCGAGATGACGGCGACCGGCCAAGCGTTCGCGAGAATGCTGGTCTTTAGCCTGTGGCGTGACGGTGGCGAGTTCGAAACCTACGACGATGCGCTAGCGACACTTCGCACCGAGTCTGCGCTCTGCGATGAAGTGGAGCAGATCGTCCGCTACGGCGCCAACCGTCCACGGTTCGTTACGCACCGGCTAGGTGGCCGGCTCGAGACCGTGCCACTTGTCGTCAACGCGCGCTACTCGCAAGACGAGATCCTGGCGGCTCTGGGCTACGTCGATCTCGGCGGCAGAGCGCCCTCAAACTTCCGAGAGGGAGTCGCCTGGTGTGAGTCCGCCGCGATTGATGCGCTGCTAGTGACGTTGAACAAGAATGAGAAAGAGTTCTCGCCCCAGACGATGTACCGCGACTACGCGCTGAGCCCGAGCAAGTTCCACTGGGAGACGCAGCACCGCACCCACGCCAACACTGACACCGGTCGGCGCTATCAGGAGCACCGTGAGCGAGGGAGCAGCATTCTGTTGTTCACGCGCGAGCGCACGGAGGACGAAGGCGGCTTGCCAGAGCCGTTCGTTTTCCATGGGACCGCGGTATACGCAGGCCACGAGGGCGATGCACCGATGGCGATCACGTGGGATCTCGACTTCGCCATGCCAACCGAGCTCTACCGTCGAGCAGCCATCAGTGCCTGAGCCGTGCTCTGCTCGGACCGCACAGCGCGCACTGCGCGCGCACATGACCGAAGCAGCTACAGGGAAGCCGAGTTGGAAGCGCTCGATTCAGTTTTCGAGATCAGCTGCCGCACGCATCTCAGGACCCTGTGAAGCTCTGAATGTTTCACTCGGTGGCGGGGGTGGGTTGGTAGCGGGTCCCTGTGGTTGTGTAGCTGCGGCCGGTGCGCCTCGACGTCCAACGAACAACGTCACCGCGCCGATCCAGCCGCCAATGACCAGCGGACTTACCGTTGTGGTGCCGACGACACAGCGGAGCGAGGTTACCCACACTGGTCGGGCCTCCCTTGTGGAACGGCACGCCATGGTCAAGGTCGCACCGTTCGGCGGGCACAGCGCAATGCGGGAAGGCGCACGTCGTGCACTTGAGTTCAGTCAGCCGTTTGATCGCCGCGGTGGGCGTGTACGTGCGCGATGAGGCGTCGACGACCGTCCCGTCGCTAGCCGTAAGCAGGAAGCGCCAGCGAGCGGCATGCGCCTGAGCTATCCGGCGGGTCTGTTCCGGACAGATCGGGCCGTAACCGTCCAGGTGCCCAGGTTCGTGGCTCAATCCCAGCAGCGTCTCGATGCCGACCACGACATTCACGCGAGCAGCTACGGCAGGCAGAGACGGCGTCGCGTAGTCGACGCCTGTGGCAACGCGATTGAGCAGAGCCGGCAGCAGATCAGCACGACGCTGGTCCAACGTCCTCTTGTCACTGCCATATTTGTTCTTGCGCTTCACCCTCTGCGCCATCTCCGTGAGGGTACGCATCGCCATCTGCGCCACATCCGCCGGCAGATAGAAGGAGAGGGTGGCCATGCCGTCGTCCTCGGGGCGCAGTTCGACGCGACGACGAGCACGCTCATAGCGATAGCGCTTCGCCGCGGCGTCCGGGTCGGCACGCAACACAGCACGACGAATCGCCTGCCGGGTCACCGCAGCGCTCTGACCGGGCATACGGCTCAATACACGCGCCTCGACGACTTGAGCGGACTGGTCGTCCAAGCCGGAGGTTAGTTGGGCCACGCAGCGGGCTTGCTCAAGGGAGACGTGCCCTTCGGCGAGCAGTTGAAGGGTTTGCGGAAAAAGGCGCACCAGGGCGTGAGCCTCGTTCAACCGGTTCTGCGTCGTAGCCAGAGACCAAGCCAATGCCGCAGACAACTCACTGTCCACCAACCAGGAATCGCTGCCCGCTTCACTAGCGACGGCACCCAGGCAGCGAATCAACCCGGCGTGCGCATGACGTACCAGGCGCTCCCATGCCACCACAGCATCGAGACGTTCTACTGCGGAGAGGCGGTCGAACTCCAGTTCGTACACCATCCCCACCAATCGCGCCGCATCGACTGGTGACATGGCCAACACGTCCGGATCACCGCCAACTGAAATGGCGGGGATAGCAGTCTCGATCACGTCCATCATCAGCCTCCTGACGGTATCGGCAAAGGCAGCGGCTTGTTTCCCGTTGCCGCTATTCTACAGTCGACACCTGACATAAGGCTCAAATCAAGAGTAAGTCGTACATTCGCACACTCGCGCTAAGTACGCCACGCAATCGGGCGTGATTCGCCAACCAACTGCGATCGGCTCAGCTTGTCTTGATCGCGATGAGCGACTTGGCCAGGCCGCCGATCCGCTCGGCGCGTAGCTCGGATTGCGGGAAGTAGTACTTCATCTCGGTGCGGCTCAGCAGCTCGACCCAGATCGCCACGCGCAGGGCGGTCGGGCGGTCCTCGGGCGGGGTGTGCACGAGCGGCCAGCGGCGCACGATTTGGGTGCGGGCGGCCAGCGGCAGAAACTGGAAGCCGGGGAAGAGGAAGTGCGGCTCGACCGGGAAGTACCGGTACGGCGTCTGGACCCAATGGCGCGGGCCCAGGTCGTGGATGGCTTCCGCGAAGCGCGTGCGGCGCTCGTGGCCGCCGACGTGTTCCAGGACTGAGTTGGAGAACACCAGGTCGTACTTGCTGTCGCGAACGTGCTCGGGCAGTTCGCAGGCGTCGCCCAGCTCGCCGGTGATCCAGTCCGGGGTATCGCCGTTCACGCCCGGGTCTTCGAGGTTGACGACGTGGACCCGCTCCGGCTTCACCGGGGCGCGCAGCCATGAGTCGGCTCGGCCGCCAAGGTCGATCACTGACATCTCGCCGATGTCCGGAAAAGCCTGCTGAAACCAATCCCACCGGCGAGCTCGCGCCTTCGCGCCGAGCGAATTCGGCGAGTCCACGAACCTTTCACGCATGCTACGCGTACCACCCATGACCCATCCCCTCCCCTTCGGGCCAACCCTGCCACAAGACGCTCGCAGTGGGGCGGCTTTCGGGGAAGTGATCGGGATCGCGCGTCGGAAGGTCTGGGGGCTCGGGGACGTTCGCGATTGCGCCGGGAGCGCGGTCTAAGACAGCGCCGCGCGCACGACGCCCGCGAGCCTGTGCGCGACCGACTCGGCCAGGTCGTGGGACTCGGCCTCGACCATGACGCGGACTAGGGACTCGGTGCCGGAGGGGCGCAGCAGGACCCGGCCGGTTTCGCCGAGTTCGGTCTCGGCGGCGCCGACTGCCTCGGCGATCTGCGGCGAGGTGCCGACGCGCGACTTGTCGACGCCCTTCACGTTCACCAGCACCTGCGGCAAGCGGCGCATGACGGCGGCCAGTTCGCCCAGCGGCTTGCCGGTCTCGGCTACGCGCGCGAGCAGGTGCAGGCCGGTGAGCACGCCGTCGCCGGTGTTGGCGTGGTCGAGCAGGATCACGTGGCCGGACTGCTCGCCGCCGATCGACAGGCCGTCAGAACGCATCGCCTCGAGGACGTAGCGGTCGCCGACCGCCGTCTGAACGACGGTGACACCCTCCCGCTCCATGGCGATCTTGAAGCCCAGGTTGGCCATGACCGTCGTGGCGACGGTGTCCTTGGCGAGACCGCCGCGCTCGCGTAGGGCGAGGGCGAGGATCGCGATGATCTGGTCGCCGTCGACGACCTCGCCGGACGCGTCCACGGCGAGGCAGCGGTCCGCGTCGCCGTCGTGCGCGATGCCCGCGTCGGCGTTGTGCTCGACGACCGCGGCGCGTAGTCCGTCGAGGTGCGTGCTTCCGCAGCCGTCGTTGATGTTCAGGCCGTCCGGCTGCACGCCGATCTCGATGACTTCCGCGCCGAGCCGCCGCAGCGCCTCGGGGGACACGCGGTACGCCGCGCCGTGCGCCTCGTCCACGACGACCCGGAGGCCGTCGAGCCGGTTCGGCATCGTGGCGACGAGGTAGTCCACGTACTGCGCGCCGCCGTCAGGCAGGTCGGTGATCCGGCCGACGCCGAGGCCGACCGGGCGCTCCCACTTCTCGCCGATGCGGGCCTCGATCGCCTCTTCCACCTCGTCGGCCAGCTTCAGGCCGCCGCGCGCGAAGAACTTGATCCCGTTGTCCGGGGCCGGATTGTGGCTCGCCGAAAGCATGACGCCGAGGTCCGCGCCGAGCGATTCGGTCAGGTGCGCCACGGCCGGCGTAGGCAGCACACCGACCCGCAGCACGTCGACGCCGGCGGAGGCCAGTCCGGCGGCCACCGCGGCCTCCAGGAACTCGCCGGAGGCCCGCGGATCCCGGCCGACCACGGCGCGCGGCCGATGCCCGGCGAAGGTGCCCAGTTCGGCAAGGACATGCGCGGCCGCGATCGACAGGTCGAGCGCGAGCTCGGCGGTCAGATCCCGGTTGGCGAGGCCGCGCACGCCGTCGGTGCCGAAGAGTCGGGCCATGTTCCTGATCCCCCAGAGTGGACGTAGCGGGAAATAACGCTCTTCATTGCCTTTTGGAAAACAAGCAACCCCACCGTACGCGAAAGCGCACGGCGGGGTCGCAAGTTGGGCGCAGCGCCACCGCGCACGCGGGGTGATCGGAGGCGCGATTGTTAACGCTTGCTGTACTGCGGAGCCTTACGGGCCTTCTTGAGACCGGCCTTCTTACGCTCCTTGATCCGCGCGTCCCGGGTCAGGAAGCCGGCCTTCTTGAGGGTCGGCCGGTTGTTCTCGGTGTCGGCCTCGTTCAGCGCCCGGGCGATGCCGAGGCGCAGCGCGCCGGCCTGGCCGGAGATGCCGCCGCCGTCGATGCGGGCGATCACGTCGTACTGGCCGTCGAGCTCCAGCACGTGGAAGGGCTCGTTGACTTCCTGCTGGTGCACCTTGTTCGGGAAGTACGCGTCGAGCGTACGACCGTTGATCTTCCACTTGCCGGTGCCGGGGATGATGCGCACCCGGGCGACGGCCTCCTTGCGGCGGCCGGTGCCGCCGGCGGCGACGGTGGCCGAGATCTGCCGGGTCGGCGCGGACGCCGGGGCGCTCTCGGTGGTGTAGGTCTCGGGGACCTCTTCCTCGTCGATGGCCTCGGCCTCGACGACTTCGGCGGTCGTTTCAGACACAGCCGCGAACTCCTTATTCGATCGGGAAACAGTTAGCGGCAGTGGTTACTGCGCGACCTGGGACAGCGTGTACGGCTCGGGCTTCTGCGCGGCGTGCGGGTGGTTCGGCCCGCCGTAGACCTTGAGCTTCTTCAGCATCTGACGGCCGAGGGTGGTGTGCGGCAGCATGCCGCGCACGGCCTTCTCGACGGCCTTGCGGGAGTCCTTGTCGATCAGCTCGCCGTACTTGATCGAGCGCAGACCGCCCGGGTAGCCGGAGTGCCGGTACGCGAGCTTGTCCTCGCGCTTGTTGCCGGACAGGTGGACCTTGTCGGCGTTGACGATGATCACGAAGTCGCCGGTGTCCACGTGCGGCGCGAACTGCGGCTTGTGCTTGCCACGCAAGAGGATGGCCGTCTGGCTGGCGAGGCGGCCGAGGACGACGTCAGCGGCGTCGATGACGTACCACTTCTGCTCGACCTCGCCGGGCTTGGGGCTGTACGTGGACACGGGAATGCCTTCGCTAGATGGAATACCTGAATATCTGGCTGAGATGGATCCGTAGGCATGGACTGACACCTATACCTACGGCATCAGGCACCGTGCCCTCCCGGTTTCTTCGGCGCAGAACCGGCCGAAGTCCGGGCGCGCGCCGCGAAGAAGCGGCGATGCGCGGGAAACAACGAAAACTCATGGTACTTGACAAGACGGACAGCAGCAAAACGGGCTCAACACGGTGTCGATCAATACGGTGTCGATAACGTGTCGATCAACACAGCGTGCGCAGCCTACGTGCTTCGAGTGCGCGCGCGGCCAACTGTGAGTCATCCGGGTAGCGCACCTCTTCGAGCGAGAGACCGTGCGGCGGTACAACGTTGACGCTGGGATGCCGGATCTTGCTGTTCAGCACCTCTGCCGGGAACTGCGCCGGACGACGGCCATCGCCGACCATCAGCATCGCAGCCACCAGCGCACGCACCATCGAGTGACAGAACGCGTCGGCCTCGACGGTCGCTTCGACCTCGCCGTTCTCGGCACGCTCCCAGTGCATGCGCAGCAATCGACGGATCGTCGTCGCGCCTTCGCGTTTCTTGCAGTAGGCCGCGAAGTCGTGCTCGCCGAGCATCAGCTCGCTGGCTACGTTCATCGCGTCGACGTCCAACTCATGCGCGTGCCAGAGCACGAAGCGCCGACGCACCGGTTCGACGCCGTAACGCGAATCGCCGACACGGTAGATGTAACGCCGCGACAGGGCAGTGAAGCGCGCGTCGAAGTGGTCAGACGCCTTGGACACGGACCAGACGCGTACGTCCATCGGCAGCTTGCCCGCCAGGCGATAGAGCAGCTTGTCCGCGTGCATGATCCAGGTGCCGGTCTGGATGTCGAGATGCGCGACCTGACCCGACGCGTGCACGCCCGCATCGGTGCGTCCGGCGACGGTGAGCTGCGCGGGCTCAGGCAGGCGCAGCACGGCGGTTAGCGCCTCTTCGAGGACGGCCTGGACCGTGCGCACGCCCGAGCGTTGCTTGGCCCAGCCGGCGAAGTCCGTGCCGTCGTAGGACACGTCCAAACGAATGCGGGCGAGGGGCCCCAAGTGCCTCTCACCCGCATCGGTGTCATTCATCCGCGCTGCCAAACGTCACGAGGCTCAGGCCTCGGACTTGGCGTCCTTGGACTCGTCCTCGCCGGAGTCGCCCTCGGTCTCCTCGTCTTCGGACTCTTCGTCCTGCGCCGAGTCCTCGAGCTCTTCGTCTTCGACCTCGTCCTCGAGGTCGTCGTCCTCGACGTCGGCCGCAGCGGCCGCGGTCTTCTTCGCGGCGGTCTCCTTGACGGCGCGCCGGGTGGCAGCGCTCGCCTCGTCGGTCGCCTGCTGTGCGACAGTACGGGCCTCAACCAGCTCGATCCGGGCCATCGGCGCGTTGTCGCCGCGACGCGGGCCGAGCTTGACGATCCGGGTGTAGCCGCCGGGACGCTCCGCGTACGCCGGGCCGACCTGCTCGAACAGCTTGGCGATCACGCCGCCGCCGTCGTAGAACGCGGTGTTGCGGATCTCCAGCGCCGCCATGACCTGACGGCGGTTGTGCAGGCCGCCCTTCCTGGCCTTGGTGATCAGCGGCTCCACGAACGGACGCAGCTCGCGCGCCTTGGCGTGGGTGGTGGTGATCCCGCCGTGCTCGATCAGGGACTTGGCCAGGTTCGCCAGGATGTGCTTCTGGTGCGAGCCGGACCCGCCGAGGCGGGGTCCCTTCTTCGGGGTGGGCATTGCCTGTTTCTCCTTGTGGTTCCTGCGTGGGCCGTGCCAGGTACCTCACGCAGTCCCGGGGCCTGCTGATCAGGCCCCGGACGCGTAGTCGTGCTATCGGATAGTGCCGGTGGTGCTCAGTACTGCTCGGTCTCCGCGTACGACAGATCGTCGTCGTCGCTGCCGTAGGCCTCGGCCAGGGCCAGCGACGGGTCGAATCCGGGCGGGGAGTCCTTCAGGGCCAGGCCCATGGTGTGCAGCTTGGCCTTGACCTCGTCGATGGACTTGGCGCCGAAGTTGCGGATGTCCAGCAGGTCCGCCTCGGAGCGCGCGACGAGCTCGCCCACGGTGTGGATGCCCTCGCGCTTGAGGCAGTTGTAGGAGCGGACGGTCAGCTCCAGCTCCTCGATCGGCAGCGCCAGATCGGCGGCCAGCGCGGCGTCCGTCGGGGACGGGCCCATGTCGATGCCCTCGGCCTCGACGTTGAGCTCGCGGGCCAGACCGAACAGCTCGACCAGCGTCTTACCGGCCGAGGCGACCGCGTCGCGCGGACGCAGGCACGGCTTGGTCTCGACGTCCACGACGAGCTTGTCGAAGTCGGTGCGCTGCTCGACACGGGTCGCCAGCACCTCGTACTTGACCTTGAGCACCGGCGAGTAGATCGAGTCGACCGGGATGCGGCCGATCTCCTGGCCGGCCTGCTTGTTCTGCACAGCCGAGACGTAGCCGCGGCCGCGCTCGACCGTCAGCTCCATCTCCAGCTTGCCCTTGCCGTTGAGCGTGGCCAGCAGCAGTTCGGGGTTGTGCACCTCGACGCCGGCCGGCGGGGCGATGTCCGCGGCGGTGACGATGCCCGGGCCCTGCTTGCGCAGGTACATGACCACCGGCTCGTCGTGCTCGGAGGAGACGACCAGACCCTTGATGTTCAGGATCAGGTCGGTGACGTCCTCCTTGACGCCCGGGATGGTCTGGAACTCGTGCAGCACGCCGTCGATGCGGATGCTGGTGACGGCCGCGCCCGGGATCGAGGAGAGCAGGGTGCGGCGCAGGGAGTTGCCGAGGGTGTAACCGAAGCCGGGCTCCAGCGGTTCGATGGTGAACCGGGACCGGAATTCGTCGACGACTTCCTCGGTCAGCGTGGGACGCTGAGCGATGAGCAATGGAACCTCCGTGGTCAGGGGCGCCCACTATTTGACGCCCTCCGCGCACGCCCTTGACAGAACGTGCCCAAGGGGTGCCATCCAAGGATAACCCCTGGACAGCACCCCGTAGTGCCGTAGCTGCTACTTGGAGTAGAGCTCGACGATCAGCTGCTCCTGCACCTGGGTGTCGATCACCTGGCGCACGGGCAGCGAGTGGACCAGGATCCGCATCCGGGACGGGATGACTTCCAGCCACGCCGGCACGATGCGGTCGCCGGACTCGGCGCGGGCCACCACGAACGGGGCCAGCTCGAGGGAGTCCTTGCGGACCTCGACGATGTCGCTCTCGCGGACGCGCATCGACGGGATGTCCGCCTTGTGGCCGTTCAGCGTGATGTGGCCGTGCCGCACCAGCTGGCGGGCGTGGTCGCGGGACTTGGCGAAGCCGGCCCGGTAGACCACGTTGTCGAGGCGGGACTCCAGGATGCGCAGCAGGTTCTCACCAGTCTTGCCCTGCTTGCGGTTGGCTTCCTCGTAGTAGCCGCGGAACTGCTTCTCGAGGACGCCGTAGATACGCGCGCACTTCTGCTTCTCGCGCATCTGCAGCAGGTACTCGCTGTCCTTGGTCCGGCCGCGGCCGTGCTCGCCGGGCGGGTAGGGACGGATCTCGATGGGGCACTTGGGGGACTCGCACTTGGCGCCCTTGAGGAAGAGCTTGGTCTTCTCGCGGCGGCACCGCTTGCAGTCGGGTCCGGTGTAACGGGCCATGGTGTTCTATCTCCTGGGTCTCAGACGCGGCGGCGCTTCGGCGGACGGCAGCCGTTGTGCGGGGACGGGGTCACATCGTTGATGGACCCGACCTCCAAGCCGGTCTGCTGCAGCGAACGGATCGCGGTCTCGCGGCCGGAGCCCGGACCCTTGACGAACACGTCGACCTTGCGCATGCCGTGCTCCATGGCGCGGCGCGCGGCGGCCTCGGCGGTCATCTGCGCGGCGAAGGGCGTCGACTTGCGCGAGCCCTTGAAGCCGACCTGGCCGGAGCTGGCCCAGGAGATCACGTTGCCCTGCGGGTCCGTGATCGACACGATGGTGTTGTTGAACGTGCTCTTGATGTGCGCGTGCCCGTGGGCGACGTTCTTCTTCTCCTTGCGGCGCACCTTCGTCTTCGCGGCGCCCGCGGCCTGACGGCTCTTGGGAGGCATATCTCGCAGTACTCCAAGTGAGGTGATCGGTCCCGGACGGTTCGAGGACCGCGGGGACTACTTCTTGCCCGGCTTCTTCTTACCGGCGATGGCGCGGCGCGGGCCCTTGCGGGTACGCGCGTTGGTGTGCGTGCGCTGGCCACGGACCGGCAGGCCGCGGCGGTGACGCAGGCCCTGGTAGCAGCCGATCTCCATCTTGCGGCGGATGTCGGCGGCCACCTCGCGGCGCAGGTCGCCCTCCACCTTGTAGTTGCCGTCGATCCAGTCGCGCAGCTTGACCAGGTCGTCTTCGGAAAGGTCCTTCACCCGGACATCCGGGGAGACACCGGCCTCGACGCAGGTCTGCTGCGCGCGAGTGCGGCCGATGCCGTAGATGTAGGTCAGGGCGATCTCCAGCCGCTTCTCGCGGGGGAGGTCGACGCCGACGAGGCGTGCCATCTCGGCAGGCTCCTAATCCAACTCTGCGGAGGTCTGGCGCGGCACCGTTCCTGTCCTGCGCCGCCGGTTCTTGAAAAGATCGGCCAGCACCGCACAAGAAGGTCCCCGGCCTCCGTGCCGGGGGTGTCGTCCGGAAGCGCAATGATCGCGCTACCGGGGTCGGGATGCCGCGCTCTTACGGGTGCTGGACGTCAATCGCGGACGACGAGCAAGCGCGCGGTGGACCCGGTAAGAGTCCTGCGTTCTCGCACAGGCGCGTGCCGGGCGTTTTCAGCCCTGGCGCTGCTTGTGGCGCAGGTTCTCGCAGATCACCATGACCCGGCCGTGACGGCGGATCACCTTGCACTTGTCGCAGATCGGCTTGACGCTCGGCTTGACCTTCATGATGAAAGTCCCTTCGAGCGATCGAGATCGCGGATATGCGTATGTATGGGGTTACTTGTACCGGTAAACGATCCGGCCGCGGGTCAGGTCGTACGGGCTGAGCTCGACGACGACCCGGTCGTCCGGGAGGATCCGGATGTAGTGCATCCGCATCTTCCCACTGATGTGCGCGAGAACCTTGTGCCCGTTCTGCAGCTCAACCCGGAACATGGCATTGGGCAGAGACTCGACGACGGTGCCCTCGATCTCGATGGCCCCTTCTTTCTTGGGCATATCCTCGCTTCTTCAGTAGACGACTGCGTTACTGCACGCGGCGGTCGCAGGACCGACGAGCCAGTTTACGTCGCGGACCGCGCAAAACACCAATCGGGTGCTGCTGTGGCGACCACACTGGCCGGTGGCACAACGCCCGAGGGGGCGTGCCCATTCCCGGTCGGCGCGGGTGAGTTACGGGATGGGTTATCGGCGAGTCAGCTCGCGGCGCAGCGCGAGGGTCTTCATCGCGCCGAGCACCGAGAAGAAGCCGAGGATGCCGATCGGCCAGATCGGCCAGAAGTCTTCGAAGTGCATGCCGCTGGTGACCCCCGACATGAACCAGACGCCGGTCAGGATGGTCGAGATCACGGCCCAGCCGGCGAAGTGCGACGCGATCGGCTGCGCGGCCCGCTTGGCCATCCGGGCCTGGTGACGCTGCACCCGCATCTGGTCGCGGTACTGCTGCTTCTGCGCCTTCCAGTCCATCGCCGCGCCGATCAGCGCATTGACGACCTCGGCAGGGTTGTTCTCGCTGGACCCTGTTGTGGTCTGCCGCCCGAACGGCCCGTTCGGGCCGAAAGGCCCATTGGGTCCGAACGGTCCCCCGTGATGCTGCGTCCATGGCGGCCGCTCGTCCTCGATCGGCCGCGCACTCGTATTCGAGCCGATCGATCGCGCGCCGAGGTCTACCGGCAGGTCGCGGGTCAGCTCCGCTAGATCGCGGTAGGTCCGCGCGGCATACGCCGCCGTCATCCGCTCTTCGAACTCGTCCATGGTGAGCCGACCGTCGGCCGTGTGCTGCCTGAGCTGCTCCACGATGCGCTCGCGGTCGGCATCCGACGCCCGGACGTTCGGGTCCGGCACCCCAGCTTGCGACATATCGCGAGTGTAGCGCGCGCTCGCGGACTATGTCATGGCCGACGATGCGTCAGAGATATCACGCGTCAGCGATGTATCAGCGAGCCTCTAGGACTTCAGGGATGTGCGGGCAGACCGAGCGCGGTCAGCCGCTCGAGGCCGCCATCGAAGGCCGTCGTGACCCAAAGTCCCTGCTTGGTGATGGCGACCGTGTGCTCGAAGTGCGCCGCGCTCGAACCGTCGCGCGTCACCACGGTCCAGCCGTCCGGCAGCTCGGCGGTCTGCTTGTGGCCGAGGGTGAGCATCGGCTCGATCGCCAGCGCCATGCCGACTTGCATCTTGGGACCGCGATCCATGGTGCGGTGGTTGAAGATCATCGGGTCCATGTGCATCTGCGTGCCGATGCCGTGGCCACCGTAGCCCTCGACGATGCCGTACAGGCCTTGCCCGCGCACGTACGTCTGGATCGCGCGGCCGATGTTGTTGAGCCGGTCGCCGGGCGCGATGGCCGCGATCCCTTGCCACATCGACTCTTCGGTGACGCGCATCAGCTCGATCAGTGCCGGGTCGACCTCGCCGCAGGCCACGGTGATGGCCGAGTCGCCGTGCCAGCCCTCGTAGATCGCGCCGCAGTCGATGGAGATGATGTCGCCGTCACGCAGCACGTGGTCGCCGGGGATGCCATGCACGATCTCGTTGTTGACCGATGCGCAGATGACGCCGGGGAACGCGGGAGCGCCGTGTCCGCCGCCGTAGCCCTTGAACGAGGGGATCGCACCCTGCGACCGGATCGACTCCTCGGCCAGCGAGTCGAGCTTGGCGGTGGTGACGCCGTCCTTGACCTCGCCCCGCAACAGTTCGAGCGTGCGTGCGACGACCAGACCGGCCTCGCGCATCAGCGCGAACTGTTCCTCGTTCTTCAGCTCCACCATGTTGACCATTCTCCAGCACGCCACGACCGACTACACCGCGCTGCGGGCGTAAGGGCCGACAGGCGGTACGTAAGGACGTGCTAGCGGTCGTCCAGAGCGCTTAGGGCGCGGTCGGTGACCTCGTCCAGCGGGCCGGTGGCGTCGACCGTGGCGAGCAGGCCGCGCTCCTCGTAGAAGCCGACGATCGGCGCGGTCTCCCGGTCGTAGACGGCCAGCCGCTCGCGGACCGTCTCTTCCTTGTCGTCATCGCGCTGATAGAGCTCGCCGCCACAGATGTCGCAGACCCCTGGCTCGCGCGGCGGGTTGAAGTCCACGTGGAAGATGTGCGTGCTGTCGTTGCGGCACAGCCGTCGCCCGGCGATCCGGTGCACCACTTCGTCAGCCGGGACGACGAGTTCGAGTACGACATCGAGCTTGGTGCCGAGGCCGACCAGAATCGACTCGAGCTCCTCGGCCTGGGCCACGTTGCGCGGGAAGCCGGCCAGCGGTCACCGAACGTGATGGCGAAGGCGTTGATCACGGGCTTCCAGCGCATCGTCCACCGGGTGCGGCCTTCCCGGTGGGGTCCAGGCTGCGGGTGACAAGATACAGGCACTTTAGCGCGGCCTGCTCGCTGGGAAAGTGACCCCGGGCCCGGACCGCGCGCCGGTATCGGGCATTCAGGGATTCGATCGCGTTCGTGGAGCAGATCACCGTCCTTATTTCGGTGTCGTAGTCGAGGAACGGGATGAATTCGTTCCATGCATTGCGCCACAGCCGGATCATCGCCGCGATACTTATCACCCCATTTCTGTTCGAGTTCATCCAGCGCCGCGGCAGCCGCCTGGGCGGTGGGCGCGGTATAGATCGGCTTGATGTCCCCGCTTGATCGCGTCGGAATCCGCCCGGGAAGTGAGCCGGAACGTCTTGCGGATGAGATGGATAATGCAGGTCTGGACGATAGCCAGCGGCCACACATTCCCCACCACCTCGGGCAGCCCTTTCAGCCCGTCGCATACCAGGAAGAACACATCTTTTTTAACGCGCGGTTTTTCAGGTCGGTGAGCACGCTCATCCAGAACCGGGCGCCCTAGCCGCCCGGTCCGGCCCACAGGCCCAGCACGTCCTTGCAGCCCTCTACGGTGACGCCGATGGCCGCGTAGACGGGACGTTTTCCACCTGGCCGTCCCGGACCTTGACCATGATGGCGTCGATAAAGACCGCCACATACACAGCATCCAGCGGCCGGGTGGCCCACTCCGGCCATCTCGGCCACGACTTTCTCGGTGATCCGGGACACGGTTTCCCTCGAAATAGATGCGCCGTAGATCTCCGCGAAATGCGCCGAGATCTCTCCCGTCGTCAACCCTTTCGCATACAGCGACAGCACGATCTCGTCCACATCGCCCAGCCGGCGCTGCCTTTTTTCACGATCTGCGGCTCGAACGTCCCGTCCCGGTCGCGGGGAACATCGATGCAGACCTCGCCCGCCGCATCGGAGATAACCGTCTTGGCGCGGGCGCCGTTCGCACATTCGCGGACTGGCGGCCCGGGCCTAGCCTGGTTTTTCTCATATCCCAGGTGCTCGGTGATCTCCTCGTTCAGCGCCGTTTCCAGCACATTTCTGGTGAACAGTTTCAGCAGCCCACCCGGGCCGGTCAGCTCCAGGCCCCGCTGGCGGGCCTCGGCCACCATCGCCGCCGCGGCGGCCTGCTCTCCGGCGACAGCTGCCGCCCCTCGTCACTCTTGTCTCTCTTGTGTGCATTCACAGCATCCGATGTCATCACTCACAGTGCCCATCCCGCCGGA
>CAVQPP010000078.1:0-11455 GCA_963714445.1 uncultured Actinomycetota bacterium | reverse complement strand
TCGAGGTCGGGTCCGTGGCAGCTGGAGCAGGAGGTGATGTACAGCGCCTTGCCGTTCGCCAGCTGCTGCGCCGGCGTCTCCCCGGTGTCCGCGCTGGCGGCCGGGGAGACGAGGGCGGCGAACAGCGCGCCGGCGAAGGCCAGCCCTAGTGCCAGGACGACGAACGCTGCCAGTGGGTGGCGTCGCCGCGTGGAGAGCGATTTCACGACTAGGTTCCCTAATAAGGCTTGCGTCCGTTGGTTACTTGATCAGATAGATGACGCTGAACAGGCCGATCCAGACGACGTCGACGAAGTGCCAGTAATAGGAGACGACAACCGCCGCGACTTCCTGGTCGTGGCTGAATCTTCGAGCCTTGTAGGTCCGGCCCATCACCATCAGGAAGGCGAACAGACCGCCGGTCACGTGCAGCCCGTGGAAGCCGGTGGCCAGGTAGAAGGCGCTGGTCCAGGCGTTCTCCGAGATCGGGTGCCCGTCCTTGACCAGCGAGGAGTACTCGTAGACCTGCAGCGAGATGAAGACGGCGCCGAGCACGAAGGCCCAGGCGTACCACTCGCGCATGCCGTATTTCATGATGTTGAAGATCGAACCGGTCCGCGAGACCTGGTGGCGCTCCGCCGCGAACACGCCGAACTGGCACGGGAACGAGGACGACACGAGGATGATCGTGTTCACGGCGGACAGCGGCACGTTCAGATGCGCCGCGTTCGCCTTGAAAACGTCGTCGCCGTTCACCGACCGCAGCGTGAAGTAGATCGCGAACAACGCCGCGAAGAACATCAGCTCGGAGGCCAGCCAGACAATCGTCCCGACGCTGACCAGGTTCGGCCGGTTAGGCACCCGCGCGGGTGCGGCCTGGGTTGCTGTTGCAGTCGCCACGGCGGCCATTATGGTCCCTGCCCCGATCGGCCTGACGCAGGGGGTCCGGGTTACGGCGTAGCGCGGGTGATCTTACGTCAGAATGGAGTAGTTACAGGGGTATTTAGTACCTGATTACCGGGGCCGCGTCCCCTCGTCGTACACACCCAACACCCGGCCCACTACGATCGGCAGCGGCACTGCGGTTACGTCAACAGCGGTTACGTCACAAGCGCTATGTCAGGGAGAGGCCCATGTCCAGCCAGTCGACCGTCGAGCACGCGGTCGCCGCCCCGGCGCCCCCCGCCGTTCTGCACGTCCTGGTCTACAGCGACGACGCGAATGTGCGCGCCGCGGTGCGCGCGGCCCTGGGCACCAAGCCCGCGCCCGACCTGCCCGACGTACGTATCCGCGAGGTGGCCACCGAGCCGGCCGTCATCGAGGCGATGGACAACATCGCCAAGGGCTCCCCCCTCGACCTCGCGATCCTCGACGGCGAGGCCGTCCCGGCCGGCGGCATCGGCATCGCCCGCCAGCTCAAGGACGAGATCTACAACTGCCCGCCGCTGCTCGTCCTCACCGGCCGCGCGCAGGACGGCTGGCTCGCGACGTGGGCGCGCGCGGAGGCCGTCGTCCCGCACCCGATCGACCCGATCCGACTGGCGGATGTGGCCGCCTCCCTCTTGCGTCCGCGGGTAGCCTGAGCGCGACTAGCGTCCCGGAAGGAGGGCCAGGGATCATGACGTCGGCATCAGTAGCACCGGCGAGCGGCAGCGCGGCGGAGGGCATGTACTCCTGGTCCCGCGTCCTGGGCACGCTGGTGCGTGGCGAGACGCTCGCGACCGAGGCGACCGCGTGGGCGATGGACCAGATTATGCGCGGCGACGCGACAGCCGCGCAGATCGCCGGCTTCGCGATCGCGTTGCGCGCCAAGGGTGAAACGGTCGACGAGATCGAAGGCCTAGTCGAGACGATGTACCAGCACGCCGAACCCTAATCGATCCCCGGCGCGATCGTGGACGTAGTCGGCACCGGCGGCGACGGCGCGCACACGGTGAACATCTCCACGATGTCCGCGATCGTCGCGGCAGGCGCAGGCGCAAGGGTCGTCAAGCACGGCAACCGCGCCGCGTCCTCGAAGTCCGGCGCGGCAGATGTCCTAGAGGCCCTAGGCGTCCGCCTCGATATCCCAGTCCCAAGAGTCGCCGAGGTAGCCCTAGAAGCCGGCATCACGTTCTGCTTCGCCCCGGTCTTCCACCCCGCGTTCCGCCACGCGGCCGTCCGCCGCGAACTAGGCGTGCCGACCACGTTCAACATCCTCGGCCCGCTCACCAACCCGGCCAAGCCCAAGGCGCAGGCAGTAGGCGTCGCGGACCGCAGAATGGCCCCGACCATCGCGGGCGTCCTGGCCAAGCGCGGCAACTCAGCCCTCGTCATCAGCGGCGACGACGGCCTGGACGAGCTGACGGTGACGACGACCTCCACGATCTGGACCGCCCACAGCGGCACAGTCACCGAGGAAACCTTCGACCCCCGCGACGTAGGCATCGAATACGCGCCCCTAGAAGCCCTACGCGGCGCCGACGCGGCCTACAACGCAGGCGTGGCCCGCAAGCTCCTAGCCGGCGAACGCGGCCCCATCCGCGACGCTGTGCTCCTAACAGCCGGCGCAGCCCTAGCCGCCCTAGCGGCCCTAGACGTCCCCGCCGCCGAACTCGCGCCCCTCACCGACCGCCTAGCCGCCGGCATCGCCCGCGCCAACGACGCCCTCGATTCGGGTGCGGCCCAATCCACCCTAGACCGCTGGATCGAGGCCACAGGCCGGGTTTAGTCCGCTTAGGCGTTGAGGATCTGGCGCAGGGCGGCGATGCGTTCCTCTAGGGCGGCGCTGACCGGGGAACTGGACCAGAGGGTCATCCACTCGCTGTCGGGGCCGGTTACGCGGTCGAGGGCGGCGAGGGCGACGCGTTGGTCTTCGGCGGTTACGGCCGGGCGGTGAGCGCTTAGCCACGCGTCTACGGACGCGTTGCCGGTTGCGGCTACGCGGGAGCGGCCGGCGGCTACGAGGCTGGCGGCGGCTACGGCTACATGGCCCTCGTGGAGCTCGACTTGGCCGGGGCGCTCGACGATCGCTACCAGGGTCTTGCGCAGCTTGGGTGGCACGTCGGCGTCTGGGGTCTCCTCGACCTCGTCGAAGAAGTCCATCGCGTCGTCGTTGTCGAACGGTCCGATCTCCCAAGTACCCATCGCCGCTCCTGGCTCCTGCGCTCTCCGATATGCGCTGTCCGATAGGCGCCACTGCCCCCTCTACCGAACGGTAATCAGGAACGGGCCGTGGCGCTACAGGACGCGGGCAGGGCGGGCTGTCAGGCTGAGACTGGCGCGCCGCCGAGCGTTGCTCCGTATGCCGAGCCGGACAGCCAGGAGGACCAGCTTCCGGTGAAGTCGCCGAAGCCGTTGGTGACGTCGACCGTCTTGCTCGTGCCGGTTATCTGCACGACATCGCCGACTCGCGCGAGGTTGTAGAACCAGGTCGCGTCGGCGGTGTGGCAGTGGATGCAGCCGTGCGACGAGTTGACCTGGCCGATCTGACCATCCCACGGCGCGGCGTGGACGTATGTACCCGAATAGGTGATTTGGGTGGCCCAATTCACCAGTTCGTCGTACTTGTCACCGTTGCCGTAGTCACCCTTCATCTCGACCGGGTTGCCCTTGCCGAGCACCGCGAAGACTCCGCTCCACGTTACGAACCGCGGGTCATTCTCGCCGGTGTCTATCGGGAACGTGCGCACGACCTTGCCGTTCTCGTACGCGGTGGCCTTGTACGCCTTGGCGTCGATGATCAGGCGCAGGTCCGTGTCGCGGACGTCGAACTTCAGCGTGTGGCTGTGCACGAAGAACTGGTGGTCCCCGGCCCTGACTCCGGCCAGGTTCAGCGCGACGCTGATCTGCGTGCCGGTCTGCCAGAACTGCTGCGGGCGCCAGTCCATCGTGTCTGTGGTGACCCAGTGCCAGGCGCCAGCGACGGCCGGGGTCGTGGTCACGACGCACGCCTTCTCCACGGCGGCCCGGTACGACTGCGGCACGTAGTTGGTGAACTGGACGCGGATCGGCTGCCCTACGCCGACGCTCACTCCGTCGCCGGGCCACATCTCCAGCACGCCGAGCGTCGCGGTCGGCTTGAGCGTGGAGAAGGAGACCGTCTTGTTGACGCTCGCGCCGTTCTGATCGGCCGCCTGGATCTGGAGCTGATACGAGGTGTCGAGCGCCAGCGCGCCGTTGGAGGTCCAGGTGGACTTGTCGCCGGACAGCGTCCCGCTGGTCTCCTGGCCGCCGGAGAGCTGGACTGACGTGATCGTGCCGTCGGCCACGGTGACGGTGACCGGCTTCGAGGGATCGACGTTCGACGCGCCGTTCGCGGGCACCGTGGTGAACGTTGGAGCTGGGGCGGTCGGGGAAGGGGACGCGCTCGGAGAGTTGCCGGGGTGCGCGCCGGATCCGGGGGCGCTGCCGCCGTTGCCGCTGCCACCGTTTGCCGCGTTGTTCTTTGAGCCGTTGCCTGAGCCTGCGACGCCGGCGACGATTCCGCCGATCGCGCCGACGACGAGTAGTCCGCCTGCTGCGATGACGCCGCGTCTGGGGAGGCGGGCTATGAGACCTGGCTGCTGTTCAGGCTCGGGCGGCACCGGTACCGATTGCGGCTCGGCCCCGTGTCCGGGTATGCCAGAGTCGACCCCATCTGACATCGCGCTGCTTTTCTCCTGCCCTCACGCCCTCTGCGTGCTTCTGCCGCAGATCCACGGCCGTCAGCATAGTAAGCAAGGGCCGGAACGGTTAGATCCGTTCCGGCCCTCAAGCAGAGTTGTTACAGACCAGCTACTTCGCCGGTGCACCGCCCCGATCTGGTCTTAAGCCTAGGCTCAGCATTCGCGGATCCGCGACTTAGTAGTGCTTGTTCTCGCCTCGGTAGTACTCGAACACGAGCCCGTACACGCCGTACGCGAAGAACGGCGCCGCGAAGTAGCAGAGCCAGAATCCGACCGCGATGCCCAGGAACATCGCCGCGCCGCCGCCGGCCAGGATGATCGGCCACCAGCTGTACGGGGAGAAGAAGCCCTGCTCGCCCGCGCCCTCGTGCGGCTCGGCGTCGTCGCGGTCCTCGGGGCCGGGGCCGATCCGCCGCACCGTGAAGGCGAGGTAGAAGTAGATCATCCCGGCCAGGCCGGTGGCCATGGTCAGCGCCGCGGTCCCGGTCGGGTCGTGCGAGAGCCACCAGTAGACCGGCACGTCGATGAAGAAGAACAACGCGATGATCAGGAACATCCGCGCCGTGAGCTTCATGCCGTCACTCGCCCTTCTGCCCGGTGGCCCGCTCGCGCGCCAGCGCCTTCTTCGCCGCGTGCCCGCGCTCGCCGAGCTCGATCTCGCGCAGCGCGACCTCCGGGTGGTGCAGGTCGAAGGCCGGCGACTCGGAACGCACGCGAGGCAGCGAGTTGAAGTTGTGGCGCGGCGGCGGACAGGTGGTCGCCCACTCAAGCGAGCGGCCCCAGCCCCACGGGTCGTCCACGGTCACGCGCTTGCCGGTTTTCGCGGTCTTGTACACGTTGTACAGGAACGGAATCGTCGACATGCCGAGCAGATACGAGCCGATCGTGGAGACCGTGTTGAGCGTCGTCCAGCCGCTGGACGACAGGTAGTCGGCGTAACGCCGTGGCATGCCTTCCGCGCCGAGCCAGTGCTGGACGAGGAACGTCGTATGGAACCCGATGAACAAGGTCCAGAAGTGGATCTTGCCTAACCGTTCATCGAGCATCTTGCCGGTCCACTTCGGCCACCAGAAGTAGAACCCGGCGAACATCGCGAAGACCACCGTGCCGAACAGGACGTAGTGGAAGTGCGCGACGACGAAGTACGAGTCCTGCACCGCGAAGTCGATCGGCGGCGAGGCGAGCAGGATGCCGGTCAGACCGCCGAAGAGGAAGGTGACCAGGAAGCCGACCGACCATAGCAATGGCGTATCGAACGATAAGGAGCCTCGCCAGAGCGTGCCGATCCAGTTGAAGAACTTCACACCGGTCGGCACCGCGATCAGATACGTCATGAACGCGAAGAACGGCAGCATCACCGCGCCGGTGGTGAACATGTGGTGCGCCCACACGGTCACCGACAGGCCCGCGATCGACATGGTCGCGAAGACCAGGCCGCTGTAGCCGAAGATCGGCTTGCGGGAGAACACCGGGAAGACCTCCGAGACGATGCCGAAGAACGGCAGCGCCACGATGTAGACCTCGGGGTGCCCGAAGAACCAGAACAGGTGCTGCCACAGGATCGCGCCGCCGTTGGCGGCGTCGAAGATGTGCGCGCCTAGCCGCCGGTCGACCTCGAGCGCGAACAGCGCCGCGGCGAGCACCGGGAAGGCGAGCAGCACCAGCACCGAGGTCAGCAGCGTGTTCCACACGAAGATCGGCATCCGGAACATCGTCATGCCGGGCATGCGCATGGTGATGATCGTGGTGATGAAGTTCACCGAGCCGAGGATGGTGCCGAAGCCGGAGAGGGCCAGGCCCATTATCCACAGGTCACCGCCGACGCCCGGCGAGTGGATCTGGCTGTTGAGCGGCGCGTAGGCGAACCAGCCGAAGTCCGCCGCGCCCTGCGGCGTCAGGAAGCCGCTGACCGCGATCAGCGAGCCGAACAGGAACAGCCAGTAGGCGAAGGCGTTCAACCGGGGGAACGCCACGTCCGGCGCGCCGATCTGCAGCGGCATGATCGCGTTGGCGAACCCGGCGAACAATGGGGTCGCGAACATCAGCAGCATGATCGTGCCGTGCATGGTGAACAGCTGGTTGAACTGCTCGGGCGTCACGATCTGCAGGCCGGGGCGGGCCAGCTCGGTGCGGATGAGCAGCGCGAGCAGACCGCCGAAGCCGAAGAAGACACACGAGGTGATCAGGTACAGGTACCCGATGACCTTGTGGTCGGTGGAGCTGATCCACTTGACCACCACGGAACCGGGCTTCCGGGTCCGGTACGCGGTCACCGAGGGGACGGCGGCGGCCGCCGGGTCGTCGATCGCGGTCACCAGCCCGGCCCTCCAGTCGAGTTCTGTCCCTTGACGCCGGTCATCGGACCGACGCGGCAGGGAATGCCTTGCTGACCGGGTCCGGCGTTGGTGCCGCAGCCGATCGGCAGTTGGCCGGTCTTGCCCACCTGCTGAAGCTGCGTCAGGTGCGCCTGGTACTGGTCGGGCGGCACCACGTCGACCCAGAACAGCATCCGGGAGTGGTCGACGCCGCACAGCTCGGCGCATTCACCGATGTACTCGCCGGCCTTGGTCGGGGTCAGCTCGAACTGGTTGACCCGGCCGGGCACCACGTCGAGCTTGAAGAGGAACGCGGGCACCCAGAAGGAGTGGATCACGTCCGGCGAGGTCAGCGTGAACTTGACCTTCTCGCCGAGCGGCAGGTACAGGTGCGGCGGCTGGCCGGGGGTGCCCGCGTCGTAGACCGCCGGGCCGCTGCTGCCGGAGCTGAACTGCTGGCCGATCGCGGCGTCGTAGTTGTAGTTGAAGGACCAGCTCCACTGCCGGCCGACCACGTTGATGCTGGTCGACTGGTCGGAGGTGATCTTCAGCAGCTGCGACTCGTCCTTGGCGGTGAAGTAGAACAGCACCCCGACCATGATCGTCGGCACGATCGTGTAAAGCACTTCGATCGGGATGTTGTACTTCGTCTGCGGCGGCACCTCGATGCCGTGCCTCGAGCGCCGGTGGAAGAAGCTGGTGAACAGGATCAGTCCCCACACCAGCGCGCCCACCGCGAGGGCCGCGATCCACGAGCCCTGCCACAGGTGCAGGATCGTGGGAGCCTCGGCGGTGGCCGGGTCGGGGAAGCCGAGCCGGGTGAAGGCGTTGCTGGTGCAGCCGGAGGCCGCGACCAGAACGGCGCAGCCCAGCGCCACGCGGGCGATCAGTCGTCGCCTCCCGGCCGGAGCGCCGGAAATTGGACGTTGTCTTGAAGCAGCGCCCCTACGCCCGCGAGCGGGATCGCTCAGCGCGCGCGGCCTGCGTTCGGAGCCGTACTGACTCAACGTACCCTTCCCGGAGTCTCGCCCTGCCACGCTCGCAGGCGGGCAGGGGTTCAGTTCTGCGGCCAAACCCTACTCCAGCGGTTTGCGCGTCGAGCGGGCAGGTACCCCTCCGGCCGGGATGGTGGATCAAGCCCTCACGCATACGGACTAATCCCCCATGAGTTGTCTGTTCCTAGGCTCTATATAGATAGGACTTGGGACGGTGAGGACACAGGTGTTTCTAGACGCAGCGTCAGGCGAGCCGATGGATCCAGTGGCACGCGAGGCGTACCTGGCGGCGCTGGACGATGGCTGGGCAGACGCCGACCGCCTGTACCACGAGGGCCGACGCGCGCGGATGCTGCTAGACGCAGCACGCGAAGCAGTCGCTGAGGTGTTGGGCGCCCGCACGGACGAGACGGTGTTTACAACGTCCGGCACGGTAGCGATCCACTCGGCCGTCGCAGGGATGGCCCAGGCCCGCTCGCGCGTCGGCAGCCGGATCGTCACCAGCTCCATCGAACATTCAGCAGTACTCCACGCAGCCGAGTTCACGGCAGCCCGACTCGGCGGCGAGCACGTAACCGTCCCAGTCACCAAGTTGGGCGAGCTGCGGATGGATGCGTTCGACGACGCGCTGACTAGCGACACGGCACTCGCCTGCCTCCAATACGCAAATCACGAAGTCGGAACAATCCAGCCAATCGAGCAAGTCTGGGACCACTGCGCCGAGCTATCGATCCCTCTCCTAGTCGACGCCTGCGCCGCCCTCGGCCGCATCCCGCCGCCTCAACACTGGTCTGCGCTCATCGGATCCGCACGAAAGTGGGGCGGCCCGGCAGGCGTCGGAGTTTTAGCGGTACGCAAGGGAACCCGCTTCGCCGCCGCCTGGCCCGAAGACGAGCGCGAGGGCGGCCGTGCCCCCGGCCCCGTCAACGTCCCAGCGGTACTCGCCGCCGCAGCCGCGTTACGAGCCCGCGAAGCCGAGCGCGAGACTGTCGCCGCTCGCCACCGGAACCTCGTCGCCCACATTCGCGACACAGTCGCCCGGACGGTCACAGACGTTGAGATCGTCGGTCACCCCGACCAACGCCTCCCCCACATCGTCACCTTCTCGTGCCTTTACGCGTCGGGCGAGTCGCTGCTGCTCGAACTGGACCGTTCGGGCTACTCGGTCTCGTCCGGCTCCTCCTGCACGGCCTCGACTCTGACGCCGAGTCACGTCCTCGAGGCGATGGGCGTCCTCAGCCACGGCAACGTCCGGGTTTCACTCCCCTGGCGCGTTACGTCCGAAGACGTGGACCGCTTCCTAGCCGACCTGCCCGCCGTCGTCGCCCGAGTCCGCGCCGAAGCCCCGTCCCATTCCTCCATAAGCATGAACCTGTCCCCCACTCCCGCGTCACCCTTCATCATCGACGCACTCGGTCTGAAATGCCCCATTCCAGTGATCGAGTTGGCCAAACAGATCGATCGCGTCCCGATCGGTGCCACTATCAGAGTGCTGGCGGACGACCCGGCGGCGCGCCTGGACATCCCGGCTTGGAGCGAGATGCGCGAGCACAGCTACCTCGGCGAGTCGCCGGTGCCCGAGCGCGGCGAGGCCGCGGTCGCGTACGACGTCCGCCGCGAGCACTGACCCGCACGAAAAATCTCGCCGCGGCCGGGAACCCGTCGGCGCCGGCCGCCGTCAAAGCGAAAACGAACCTCCGGCAAGCGGCGGATTCGAGAGGGAAGGAACGGTGGCCCGCATGGTCAGCAGCCTTCTGCGAGGCGGCACGGTCGGCGCGGCGCTGGCCGTGACGATAGGACTCGCCTCCACCCTCGCCGCCTGCGCGAGCAGTACGACTAACGCCAACGGCAGCCCGGTTGGCGCAGCGGGCACGGCAACCGGCACGATCCACGGCATCGCGCCGACTCCTTCCACAAGCCCGCCCGTGATCTCGTCCTTACCCACGACCGCGCCCACCTCGGTCAACCCCGGCGGCCCGATCCGCACCGCGCCGCCAAGCCCCGTGCCGCTACCGACAGTGTCCGAGCCCGCGCCGGTCACGACGCCGCCCGCGAGATCGAAGTACGTCCCGATAGACCAAGAAACCCAGTCCGCCGACGGCCGCACGCTCTACCTCCAGATCGAGGCGCACGGCGGCGCCTGCGGCCAGTACGTCGTGGTGCTTCAGCAATCGGCCTCTGACGTGCGCGTCGGCCTGGCCCAACTTGAGCCGAGGGTCGGCGTGATGTGCCCGATGTACATCGGGCCGCGCACCTTCCCGGTCAAGCTTTCCAGCCCGGTAGGCGCCCGGGAGGTAATCGATCTGGCCACCGGCAAGCGTCTGGGGTCCTAAGGATCCATGGCCGGAGGGGCAGAACAAGATCGCCGGTGACTCTTCGTGACAAAAGTCGTGCGAAAATCTTCATCGTGACGGGAACCACCCTGGCGATACGGCCGTTTAACTCTACAGAAGGCAGGAACTAGCATTACACTCAGTGATGCGGAACTTGCTGAAGGGGTATCCGATACGTAGGGGGTATCAGATACACAGGGGACGCACGTGAAGCTCGCGCCCGCAGGGCTCTCCCCCCGGCCCTGCGGACGCTGTAGCGGATCCCGGGCAGCCACCCATCGGCGCATGGGTGCGGGATCCGGCGCACAAAGGTAGGGCCCCCGCCGTCATTTGTGGGTAGTGACGGTCGGGGGCCCTGCTGTGTGTCCAGGAGGAGGCACACGTCGCTAGTCGGGGTCCTGCCGGTTCGATCGCCGGCGGTAGATCCCGTGCGGATCGCAGTGAGGACGAACCCTGACTCCGAAACGCGCATGTTGCAGAAGGGTCTCTTCGATCCCGGGCGCCCACGACGCTCTGCGACACTCGAGTTCTGCATCGCTCGACGCATGTACCGCGCGTGTGCCCGGAGGGGGTCGCATGGGGATCGAACTCGCCACGATGTTGGCATCGCTGCGTTCGGAGATCGAGCGAGCGCGGCTCGACTCGGCCGGCAAGGACGTGCGCTTCCGGGTGGACTCCATCGATCTGGAGTTGCAGGTGGCGGTGGAGAAGTCCGCTGAGGCGGACGCCGGCGTGCGGTTCTGGGTCGTGTCGATGGGCGCCAAGGGCGGGGCGAAGTCGAGCGAGACCCACGTGATCAAGCTGAGTTTGGGTGCCGTGACGAGCACCGGTGATCCGGTCATCACCGGCGACGACGTTTCGGAACTGCTGACGACCGACTGAAGCCGCACGCCGTATGAGCCGGTTCGACAAGGCCCGAGTGGCCGAAGTGATCGTCAGGCGCGAAGGGAAAGCCGAGTACGGCTCCGGGTACCGGATCAGCTCGCGTCTGGTGCTCACTGTCGCGCATTTATTGGGGCCCGGGGATAGGCCCGGTGGCGGCCAACCGGATGGCGCTGCGTGCAGCGTGTTACTCGGCGCGAGTGATACCGAGTATCCGGCGACGGCTGTGTGGAGGCACGCGCAGCGGGATATTGCGTTGCTCAGGCTCGGATCGCGTTCGGGTGATTTAGCGCCCGAGGACAGAG
>CAVQPP010000077.1:0-5169 GCA_963714445.1 uncultured Actinomycetota bacterium | reverse complement strand
TGCCGCCGGTGGTGTTCGGGGCGCTGCCTGACGAGATCGGCAGCGTGCCGTTCAGCGGCGTCGGGTTCCCGGCGTACGCGCAGCGGCCCGCGTCAGCGGACGTTCGCGGGCTGCGGCGGCGGGATAGTCGGCAGGTTCAGGGCGCGATATTGCTGGGCTCGAACCTGAAGTCCGGGCTGCTGGATTTGTCGTTCAGTACTGCCGCGCCCGCTGAGAAGGGGCCGGACGGTCAGGACGCCTGGCAGGGCATCTCGGGTACCGCGCTCTTCGTGCAGGACGACACGCTGCTGGTCGGCGTGCAGGCGCAGCGGCTTCCGGCCGCTGGGACCGGGAGCGCGGAGGCTTGGCCGATTACCGTCGCGCTCGAAGATCCGGCGTTTCGGCAGTTGCTGGCGGAGAACGGGATACGGCCGCAGGCCGTGCCGGTGGAGGCACCAGGGCGAGCGCCGGATCGGGCGTTGCGCGCCGTCGTCACGCAGCAGGAGCTCGTCGAAGGGCTCGGGGACTTCAAGAGGAACCTGACGCAGGAACGGCTGCCGTTCGTCTCGCCGGGCAGCGACCACGAGGCTGAGCCGCGGAATCTGTTCGCGCGGTTGGTCAGCTCGGACCGCGGGATCTTGCTGGTTGGCGCGGCTGGGACCGGGAAGACGCGGACCGGGATCGAGGTCGGGCGGCACGCGCTTGAAGCAGGTTGGCGGGTGCTGCACGTCCTGCCGGGCGAAGAAGAGTCGATTACTGAGCTGGTCGCGGAGCAGGTGCTCGCGACGCAGGACGCGGTGCTCGTTGTCATTGACTACCTGAACGAATCGCAGCTGGACTTGCCGAGCCTGCGGCATCAGCTGCTCGGCGAGGCGAATCGGCGCGGGATTCCGGTCGCGCTGCTCGCTTCCGTGCGGCCTAGCTGGCTGCAGAAGGCGAACCGGGCGCTGCTGCACGAACTGTTCGACGAGGTCGCGCTTCGGCAGGATGCGGAGTTCCAGCAGCAGGTCACTGACGTCGCGCTGGAAGCGCTGGCACCTACGGCCATTCGGCGACTTGGTTCGGATCAGATGACCGCGATTTGCGGAAGACGGCCGATCGTCGCGCTGCTCATCGCTGGCGAGATCGAGCAGCGGGTCCGGGATGGCTTGTCGGTGCCCGAGGTCACCGGGCTGCGGGCTGGGGGTGAGCTCTCGTCGTGGCTTGAGCGTCGGCTGCACGAGGACGGGTTGACGGTGCCGGGCCGCGTGGATGGGTTCACGCCGGCGCGGGCGTCGTACGGTCTCGTCGCGGCGGCAGCGGCAGCGGCGGCGTGTCCGCAGCCCCGCGAGGAGGTCGTGGCGTCGGCGCATGCTGCGCTTGCCGATGCGGTGGGGCCGGCGCCGAAGGCCGAGGATGTCGTGGCGACGCTCATCGCTCTTGGCTGGCTGGAGGTCAGCCGGGAGACGTTGTCCGTCGCGCATGATCTCGTCGCTGATCAGTTCATCGAATCAGTTGCGCTGCCTGAGCATGACTCGAGCCCGGACGCGCCGATGACGCGCGCCATGCTCGCGGGCTGCCTCACCGGCCCGCGTGCCGTTGGACGGTTCGCAGGCAACATCGGGCGTCTCACGAACGACTTGGCGCTTGTTGGGCGCGCCGCGCCAGTGCTCAACGTCCTCGATGCCTGGTTCACCGACAACGCCACCGAACTCGGCGCGCTCATGCGTAGTGACTCGGACTTGGGCGGCTACGCGCTGGGCGCCGTGTGTTCGGGGCCGCCGTGGTCGGCGTCGGCGGTGCAGTGCTGGCAGCAGGTTGTCGCGCCCTGGCTCGCGCAGTTCGGCACGGACATCAACGCTCGGCACGTTCTGTATCGCGGGCTGCGGTACCTGCCGGACGATGGCGCGGCGCTCCTGGTGACCACGGCGTTGGCGTGGCTCAACCAGAACGGCCGTGCACGCGAGGCGAGCTTCGTGCTTGGCCCACTGCTGTCTCGGACTGGCGTGGCGGCCGAATCTACGCGGCGGATGGTCACGGCAGCGCTGACTTGGCTCACTAGGCACGGCATCACGATCGAGGCCCGGTTCGTGCTTCCGCCGCTGCTTACGCGCAGGGACTTGCTGCCTGCTCAGGCTGGCGCGGCCGTGCGGCATGCACTCGATTGGCTCAACGAACACGCGGTGACCGACGACGCCGGTTACGTCTTGCGTGCCTTGCTTGAGCGCCCTGACATTTCCGCAGACGACGCCAACGCGGCGGCGCAACGTGCCCTCGATTGGCTAAGCGAGCACGCCACCGAGCTATCGGCGCGATTCGTCTATCCGTCGCTGCTGATGCGTGCGGATCTGCCGGTGGAGGCGGCCGGTGCGGCCGTGCGCCATGCACTCGATTGGCTCAACGAACACGGCATGATCGGCGACGCGCAATACGTTCTGCGCGGACTGCTTGAGCGGTCTGATCTGGGAGCGGACGACGCGGCCACCGCCATCCGGCACGCTCTGAACTGGCTCGACGAGAACGCCACAAGGCTTTCGGCCGGGTTCGTGCTGCCACCGCTGCTGACGCGCATTGATCTGACGGCGGATCAGGTCGCCGTCGCCGTCCGGCATGCACTGAAGTGGCTGGACCTGAACGGCACGACTCCCGACGCTCAATACGCCTTGCGCGGACTACTTGAGCGTTCGGACATACCCCCGAACGTGGCGCGCGCGACGATTCGCGACGCACTCGCTTGGCTCAACGAACACGGCAGTGCCAACGACGCCCAATTCGTGCTCGCGCCGCTGCTCAAGCGCCCGGACGTGCCGCCGGACGATGCAGTCACCGCGATTCAGCACGCAATGACTTGGCTCAGCGAGCACGGGCTCCATGCCGAAGCGCAGTACGTCTTGCGCGGCCTGCTTGAGCGCCACGATTTGCCGCCCGAGGACGTGGGCGGGGCGGCACAGCACGCGGTGGCGTGGCTGAACGAATACGGCGCGACTGCTGACGCGCAATACGTTCTGCGCGGACTGCTTGAGCGTCCGGATGTGCCGCCGGACGAGGCCGAGATTGCCATCCGGCATGGGCTCGGCTGGCTCGGCGATCATGGCGCGATCACTGATGCCGGTTACGTTCTCGCTCCGTTGCTTAAGCGGACTGACGTTGCGGCGAGTGATGTTCGGACTGTCATACGACATGCGCTCGATTGGCTCAACGACCACGGCACGATCGTCGACGCCGGATTCGTTCTGGCGCCATTGCTGAAGCGACCCGACGTACCTGCGGACGACGCCCGCATCGCCATCGGCCATGCACTCGATTGGCTCAACGGATACGGCACGATCGCTGACGCGCAATACGTTCTGCGCGGCCTGCTCGAACGGCCGGACGTGCCGCCGGGTGACGCCGATACCGCTATCCGTCATGCACTCGATTGGCTCAACGCGCACGGCACGATCAGCGACGCCGGATTCGTTCTGCGCGGCCTGCTCGAACGGCCGGACGTGCGCCCCGAAGATGGTCGTGCGGCGATCCGCCACGCGCTCGACTGGCTGAGCAGGTACGGCGCGATCGTCGACGCGCAATTCGTCCTCGCGCCGCTGCTCAAGCGGCCTGACGTATCGTCAGACGCAGTCGCCACCGCCATGCGACACGCACTCACCTGGCTCGGCGAACACGGCGCTCATCCCTCCGCCAGGTTCGTTCTTCAGCCCGCGCTGACACGCCGGGACCTGTCGCCTGCTGACGCCGACGCGGCGATGGGGTACGCGATGGCTTGGCTCGACGAGCACGCGCTGCATCCGTCGGCTGGGTTCGTGCTGACTCCGCTGCTCAAGGTCTCGACGCTGGACCACGACGCCGCCGACGGGGTCGTTCGGGACTCGCTGGACTGGCTCGGCGTGTACGGCACGAGCACTGACGCGGGGTACGTCCTGCGCAGCCTGCTCGAGCATCCGAACCTGCCGCTCGACGACGCCACCGCCGCGGTGCGCCACGCGCTGAGCTGGTTCGGCGAACACGGCACGAAGCCGTCGGCCCGGTTCGTCCTGCCGCCGCTGCTGGGCCGCAAGGAACTGTCGACGAACGACATCGCCGCCGCCACCGAACACGCGCTCAACTGGCTCGACGAGCACGCCACGCATCCGTACGCCGGCTTCGTGCTCGCGCCGGTGCTCAAGCGCGCAGACGTGCCCGTCGACGATGCCGAGCAGCCGCGCAGTACGCACTGGATTGGCTGGACGTGCACGCCACGAAGCTGTCCGCCGGTTTCGTCCTCCAACCGCTACTCAGACGTACGGCCATGACCCCCGATGACGCCGCCACGGCCATACGGCACGCGATCAGCTGGCTCAACGTGAACACGACGCACGCGTCAGCCAGATTCGTTCTCCGGCCGGCTTCCTCAAGCGCACGGACGTGCCAGCCGACGACGCAGGCGCGGCGGTCCGTCATGCTCTGCACTGGCTCGACGAGCAGGGCACGAACCAGTTACTCGCAGTTCGTGCTCCAGCCGCTGCTGCTGCGCAAGAATCTGACGCCGCAGCAGGTGAGCGCGGCCGTCAGCGCGCCCAGACCTGGCTCGACGAGCACCCGACTCATCCGTCGGCTACGTATGTCGCTCGGGCCGTGAGCAGTCACTGCTGGCCCACACCGAGACGAAGAGGAGCGCTGGACTCGGACCGAGCAGCGAGATCGAAACGCTTTATACGGGTGGCGATGGGCGGGTTGGTGGCCCGAGGAGTTGTTCTTCAATGAAACGAGCAGCGGGGTGGCCGGTGACCTTCAGGCGGCCACCGAGGCCGCCGCGCAAAATGGTCGGCAGCTTCGGGATGGCGGGCTCGCTCATCTCCCTGGAAGCGGCGCGTGGGGGGGGAGGCAACGTCAACATCGTCGGCCAAGGTGCTCTCCGACGAGGTCTCCCGGGCCAAGGTCGACGAGATCCTTCGACGGGGGCTCGCGATGGAGGTCCGCCAGGCCCTGACCGCCCCGAGTCGTACCTGGTCGAGGCCCTCCGGGACGCCCTGCTGGACCGCGAGGAACTGATCGGCCCCGAGATCGGCAGGCGTGCTCGAAACGGCCGAGGTCGCCCACCAGGGCCTCGTGGTAGACCTTCGCATCCGACGCCGAGGTCCCCGAGCCGAGCGAGCCCTAGGGCCGCCACCGTGATGGTCGTCGACGACCCGTCCGAAGCCGCCCGGGCGGTGGCGACCGGCGACGACGTCGTCC
>CAVQPP010000076.1:0-16328 GCA_963714445.1 uncultured Actinomycetota bacterium | reverse complement strand
ATCCTTCATTTGTCAACGAAATTTCATTGAAATTTCACCTAATTGTTCATTGGTTCGAAGTTGATTGAAGAAAGGGGTTCGAATGATTTGATCCAATAATTCCAAAAGACAATCTTCTTTGACATTTCTGGGACCAACCTGCGAAATTTCACGGAAATTCAATTGCTTTTTTACCTGAAAAATAACAGAAATCAAAGAGTTTTGATCCACATCATTTGGAACCTTGGAAACATGAAAATGAGGTTGTCCTACACATTTCAAGTTGAGAAAAAAAAACACTTTTCAAGTTGAGAAAAACCTTGTGGTAATTTAACCCATCTTCTATTGGGAATTTCTTGGGAAAGTAAAGGTTGAGGTCTAACAACAGATTCAACTTGATCCAAGAAGGAGAGGGCCTCTTGTTTGGTGATATTTCCTTGAATCAAACATTGAATTTTCAACTTGGAAAAGAATCGAAGAATGTATTCTTTCAACTGTTGACATGTCACCTCTGTTTTTCAAGTTGAATGGTCAATCAATTTTGTATCCTTGGTTACCTTTGGCTGCACTTATTTTGGTGGTTTCATTCCAAAATCTGCTGTACATGGTATCAGCAATAATGAATTCTAAAAATAGATTTTCAACTTGAAAATGTCAATCACAAATACCTCCAATTTTATAAGGTTGATCTTTTTTAGAATTTTCAAAAACACCCCTCAGCAACTAAAGAAAGAATAAATGTTTCTCAAGTTGAAATTTCAAGTTGAAATACCTTTTCTTTAAGAACCTCAAAACGACTCCCTCTCACCTCCAAATTCTTTAACCTATCGAATATTTTTTCAGCCAACAATGAAATCTTTTCATTATATCCCTCCATTTCCACCTGTCATTCCCATGTCACGGAACAATTCCCAAATAAAAAAACTCTTCAACTTACACAAATGCCAATAAATTGATATTCTAAAGAGAAGGACAATCCAGCCAATTGAGCATAATAAGTATATTCTTCATTTAAAGAATCCGCACAAAGAGAGGTAAAAAGTCCGCCGCCCACCAGCCCGCTGCCGCCGCCAAGCCGCCGGTAGCCGCGAAGACGGTGGCTGCCGCGAAGACCGTGGCCGTGGCGGCTGCCGCGAAGCCGGCCAGCCCGCCCGCACCGCCGGCCGACCCGTACGCTGTCGTCACGATCGGGCAGCTTGAGCCGGACGGCTTGTACGGCTCGCAGGAGCACTTCGCCCCGAGCGACGAGCAGTGGCAGAACGCGAAGACGATCGTCCAGGTGGCCAAGAAGCGCCGGATGTCTCCGTACGTCGCGGTCATCGCCGTGACGGTCGCGATGCAGGAGTCGTCGCTGCGTAACCTGACCAACGCCGTCGACGCCGACTCGCTCGGCCTCTTCCAGCAGCGGCCGTCGATGGGTTGGGGCAGCTCGAGCGAGCTGACCAACCCGGCCTACGCGACGTCGGCGTTCCTCGACGCGCTGACGCAGTACGCGCCGAGCTACGGCTCGATGCCGCTGTGGCAGGCCGCGCAGGAGACGCAGCGCTCCGGCTACCCGACCGCGTACGCGCGGTGGGAGGATCAGGCCGCTCACATGGTGCGCCAAATAGCCGCCGAGTGAGAATTGCCTCCAGCAGTTCGTGCGTCAGTACACGAACCGTTTGGAGGTTGCCGCGAGATGAGCGAGATCCTCGTACCGTTTGAGGGCGACGGCAGCGGCGTGGAAGAGCTGACCTGGGGGCAACGCCGGATCTGGTCAGCGACCGCGCATCAGCGGTCTGTCGATCAACATGGGCGGCGCGGTGCGCGTCCCTCCGGGTTTCACCACGGAGGACGTCGCCGCGTCGCTGCGCTTTCTGGTCGGTCGGCACCAGGCGCTGCGTACGCGGTTGGAGTTCACTGACGACGGCGAGCCGCGGCAAGCGGTGGCGGCTAGCGGCGAGATGCCGCTGGAGGTCATCGACGCCGGCGACGGCGATCCGGCCGAGGTGGCCGCAGCCGTCAAGGAGCGGTATCAGGCGACGAACTTCTATCGCGACCACGAGTGGCCGCTGCGCAATGCCGTGATCGTGCAGAATGGCGCGGTCACGCATTCGGTCGCGGTCTACAGTCAGCTGGCCATTGACGCGTACAGCCTCGACGCGCTCGTCGCCGACCTGGCGAGGATGGACCCTGAGACTGGCGAGGCGATGGCGCCGCCGCCGGAGTTGCAGCCGCTTGATTTGGCTCGCCGCCAGCGCGAGTCGTCAGCGTCGCGGGTGAACAAGGTCGCGATGCGCCATTGGGAACGCGTGCTGCGCGAGATGCCGGCGCGGCAGTTCGGCGAGGAGCGTGCCGAGGCTGACCGGAGCACGCCGCGCTACTGGGAGCTCGGCTACAACTCCCCGGCCACGCATCTGGCGGCGCGCATCGTGGCCGCGCGCGATCAGACCGACAGCGGCGCGGTGCTGCTCGCCGCGTTCGCGGTCGCGCTGGCCGGTGTCACAGGCATCAATCCGGTGATGGTCGGCTTGCTGGTCAGTAATCGCTTCCGTCCTGGTCTCGCGGACATCATCAGCCCGCTGGCGCAAATCGGGCCGTGCCTGATCGCTGTCGCGGACGGAACGTTTGATGACGTGGTCGAACGCGCACGGCGCGGCATGCTCGGCGCGGGGATGAACGCGTACTACGACCCTCGGCAGCTCGACGCGCTCGTCGCCGCGGTGAGCGCGGAGCGTGGCGAGGAGATCGAGCTGTCGTGCGTGTTCAACGACCGGCGACGCGCCAGCCGCGACGCGGGTGACGGACCGTTGCCGACTCCCGAGCAGGTGCGTGCGGCGTTGCCGCGCAGCGCGGAGCGCCTGCAAGCCAAGCTCGATCGGCCCAACCGCAAGCTCTTCGTGCACATCAATGACGTGCGGGACACCGTTGAAGTCGCGATGCGTGGCGATACTCATTTCATATCCCCGGCGCAGTTGAGTGCCTGCCTGCGTGGGATGGAGGCCACGATCGTCGACGCCGCTTGTGACGCATCACGCCGGACTTCGGGGGGAACCCCTCTGGGAAGGTTCCGGGTCTAGTTCTACGATCAAGTAGTTCTAGATCAAAGACACGGGGACGCATTACATACTCGCCAAGTACGCGTCTGTGCGAGCAGACGCGCTAGACAAGGCCACGGGGAAGGCTGATCCACCGATGAAATTCCCGCTCGCTCGCCCGAGCTTGTCCCCGTACTCCGGTCTCTGGCAGCCAGCCGCTGCGCCGCAGCCTGGGGCGCTGCGCGTGATGTGGATCGGGGTCTCCACGATGCTCATCGACGATGGCGCGACGGCAGTGATGGTCGATGGCTTCTTCACCCGGCCCGGCGTTGTGCGCGTTCTCGGCGGACGGATCGCGCCGCGTCCGGAAACCGTCGCTGAGTGTCTACGGCGGGCCGGCGTCACGCGGCTCGCGGCCGTGATCTGCGCGCACTCCCACTACGATCACGCTCTCGACGCGCCAATGGTGTGCGCACAGACCGGGGCGATGCTCGTCGGCTCGCAGTCCACTGCGAACATCGGCCTGGGACAGGGCCTCGCCGCGAACCGGATCCTGGTGCCGCAGAACGATCGGCGGATGACCTTCGGGGCTCTCGGCGTGACGCTGATCGAGGGCGTTCATCATCCCGGCGATCACTATCCGGGGGCTGTGGAAGAGCCGCTGGTTCCACCTGCGCGGCCGCGAGCGTGGGCCACTGGAGCGTGCTACTCGATCTTCATCGAGCACGGGGATGGGGACTCCCGCCACAGCCTGCTGATCCAGGCGAGCTCCAACTACCTGCCCGGCATGCTGCGCGGGTATCGCGCCGAGGTGATCTACCTCGGCATCGGCCAGCTTGGCAAGGACTCCGACGGGTTCCGCGAGACGTACTGGAAGGAGGTCGTCATCGCGACCGGTGCGCGGCGCGTCGTGCTCGTGCACTGGGACGACTTCTTCCGGCCGATCGACAAGCCGGTGCGGCCGATGCGCTACGTGCTCGACGACTTCGACGTCACCATGGGCTTCCTGCGGGAACGCGGCGCGGCCGACGGCGTCGAGGTGCTGCTCCCGGCGCCGTGGCGGACCGCTGATCCGTTCGCGGGGCTTCTGTCGGAACGCTGACGCGAGGGCTTGCCGCGCGCCGGGGCGCGACGGCATAGTTTCACCTGTCCGCCTGCGCACCACGCACACCACGAACCACCCGTTTGCGTCTCGGTCAGGAGGCGGCGTGCCTGAAACGATCACGCCTGCGACGATCACAGTACGGTTCGAGGGCGAAGGCTCCGGAATCGGCGAACTCACCTGGGGCCAGCGCGAGCTGCTACGCGCGGTGCGCCTCGTCGGACACTGGATTCCCATCGGCGGCGTCACGCCTCAGCTTCCTGAGACGTGGACTGCCGACGACCTCGTGGTCAGCGTGCAGTTCATCATGCGGCGTCACCAGTCGCTGCGCACTCGGCTCGCGTTTGACGAGCACGGCGGCGCGAAGCAGGTGGTCGCCGCGTCCGGGCAACTCGTCATCGAGCTCTACGAAGTCGGGCCGGAGGGCGACCCCAAGGCGTTCGCCGACGCGCTCAGCGACCGCTACTCGCGGGACGAGTTCGATGACGAACACGACTGGCCGCTGCGTATCGGTGTCGTCAGGCAGCACGCTGTTGATGAGCAGAGCGCGAACGAGCAGAGCGTGTTGAGGTATGCGGTCTTCATCTACAACCATCTGATGGTCGACGGGATGGGCCTGCAAGCGCTGCTGAGTGATCTGGCCTCGATGGACCCGGAGACGCACGAGGCGCCGCCGGTCACCGCGCTTCAGCCGCTGGAGCTGGCCACGCGTCAGGGCTCTGCCTCGGGACGACGGCAGTGCGCGGCGGCGCTGCGGCATTGGGAGAGCGTCGCGCGTGCGGTTGCGGACCGTGAGTCCGTAGCCGGCGATCCGCAGGAGCCGCCGTACCGGGAGCTGTGGTTCCGTTCGCCTGCTGGGATGCCTGCGATGCGAGCGGTCGCAGCACGCTGCGGTACCGACACCGGGCCGGTTCTGCTCGCCGCGAGCGCTACCGCGCTTAGCCGGGTGACTGGGATTAGCCCGCTCGCACTGCTCACCATCGTGAACAACCGATTCCGTCCAGGGCTGGCCGATGCGGTGATGCAGCTGGCGCAGCGTTCGCCGTGCTTGCTGGAGATCGAGGGCCAGACGTTCGAGCAGGTCGTGGCGCAGGCGCAGCGGGCCACGCTGCGTGCCGGCATGCACGGCTACCTCGATCCCGACGAGTGCGACCGGATGCTGGAGCGAGTCGCGCGCGAGCGCGGCGCGCCGGTGGACCTCTCCTGCTACTACAACGACCGGAGGGTGCCTGAGCCTCAGGAGTCGAATAGCGTCACGGCGGCGTCGTCGCCTGAGCAGGTCAGCGCACTGATCGCCGGCTTGCTGCCGCAGACCTCGCTGCGCTGGGGGCAAGAGTTGGGGGAGCAGGACAACAAGTTCTTCCTGCACATCAACGACTCGCCGGACGCGCTCGACTTCCTCATCTGCGCCGACTCGCGGTTCCTCGGTCCGGCCGGGCTCGAGCGGTGCGCGCGTGAGTTCGAGGCCGTACTCGTCGCCGCCGCGACCGAAACGGCCTTGCCGATGGTCGCGGCCGGGAAAGGCTTGATCTAGTCAGAAGCCTTTTTCAAAACTCTGTCCAGGAACGTTTCCGTTCTATTGACTTCTGGTCATTGTCAGCAGAATAGTGCGTCCGGCGTCGTAGTCGTGCGGGTGCGGCGCTTGAGCCGTACCCGGGGGTGCCATCGGGCTCTACTCCCGGCGGCGTCCAATGACAGCGTCCAATGACGGAGGCAAGATGGTACGCACGAAACGGCGCCGATGGCTGCGTGGCAGCCGATCGGCCGTGGCGGTCGCCGCGCTGCTCGGCAGCGCCGTGATCGCGCAGGCAGCACCCGCATCGACGGCGAACCTGGCAGGCGCCGCGCCGGTCGGCAGCAGCACGCCGATCTACCTGAACACCAGCTATTCCTTCACCCAGCGCGCCGCGGACCTGGTCTCGCGGATGACGCTGGCCGAGAAGGTCGCGCAGCTGAGCACGACCAGTGCCCCGGCGATCCCACGGCTGGGGGTACAGCAGTACACATATCAGGCCGAAGCGCAGCACGGGATCAACTACCTGGGCGCCGACCAGAACAGCGGCAACCACCCCAACCCGCCGGTCGCCACCAGCTTCCCGACCAACTTCGCGTCCTCGATGTCCTGGGACCCGTCGCTGATGTATCAGGAGACGACGGCGACCTCGGACGAGGCGCGCGGCTTCGTGGACAAGTCGCTGTTCGGCACCGGACAGAACAACCTCGGACCGTCAGCGAGCGACTATGGGTCGCTGACGTTCTGGGCGCCGACGGTGAACCTGGACCGGGACCCGCGCTGGGGCCGCACCGACGAGGCGTTCGGTGAGGACCCGTACTTGGTAGGCCAGATGGCAGGGGCCTTCGTCAACGGCTTCCAGGGCAACAACATGTCCGGGCAGCCCCTCAACGGCTACCTGAAAGCCGCCGCGACCGCCAAGCACTATGCGCTGAACAACGAGGAGCTCAACCGTCTCGGCGACTCCTCGAATGTCAACGATGCGACGTTGCGCGAGTACTACCTGGCGCAGTTCCAGAGCCTGATTGAGAACGCGCATGTCGCGGGTCTGATGACCTCGTACAACGCGATCAACGGCACGCCGGCGGTCGCGGACACGTACACTGCTAACCAGATCGCGCAGCGCACCGACGGCTTCAACGGCTACGTCACCTCGGACTGCGGCGCGGTCGGCACGACGTACCTCAACTTCCCCGGCGGTCACGGCTGGGCGCCGCCCGGCTTCACCACGGACGGCGGCGGCAACAACGCCATCTGGACCCAGACGGCCACCGGCGCGAAGATCTCCGGCCAGGCCGGCGGCGAGGCCTACTCGCTGCGCGCCGGCACGAACGTGAACTGCGGCGGCAACGAGAACACCGCGCAGAACATCCAGGCCGCGATCAGCTTGGGGATCCTCAGCGAGGGCGTGATCGACAACGCACTGGTGCACCTGTTCACCATCCGGATGGAGACCGGCGAGTTCGACCCGGCCAGCAGCGTGCCCTACACCTCGATCACCAAGTCCGCGATCGAGAGCACCGCGCATCAGAACCTTGCCACGCAGGTCGCGGACAACTCGCTGGTGCTGCTGAAGAACTCGAACGTCTCCGGCACCAACGCTGCGCTGCTGCCGGCCAGCGCGTCGAAGCTGAACCACGTGGTCATCCTCGGTGACATGGCCAACCAGGTCACGCTCGGCGATTACTCCGGCGCGCCGAGCCTGCAGGTCAACGCGGTGCAGGGCATCACCAACGCGATCCACGCGGTGAATCCGGGCGCGACGATCACCTTCGACGCGGCGGGCACGTCCAGCACGTCTACGTCTGCTGCGACGCTCAGTTCCGCCACGCAGGCGGCGATCAAGGCCGCTGATTTGGTGGTCCTGTTCGTCGGTACCAACCAGAACAATGCGCAGGAGGGTCAGGACCGCGCGAACATCGCCATGCCGGGCAACTACGACTCGCTGATCAACCAGACGGCGGCGCTCGGCAACCCGAAGATGGCGCTCGTCATCCAGTCCGACGGGCCGGTCAAGATCAGCGACGTGCAGGGCTCGGTCCCGGCGGTCGTCTTCAGCGGCTACAACGGTGAGAGCCAGGGCACCGCGCTGGCGGATGTGTTGCTCGGCAAGCAGAACCCGAGCGGGCACCTGAACTTCACCTGGTACGCCGACGACTCGCAGCTTCCTGCGATCGGCAACTACGGCATCACGCCGGGCGACACCAGCGGTCTGGGTCGTACGTACCAGTACTTCACCGGCGCGCCGACCTATCCGTTCGGCTACGGGCTGAGCTACAGCAACTTCTCGTACTCGGCCGCGACGGTCGATCACTCGAGTTCGACCGCTGATGGCACGGTGAACGTGACGTTCACGGTCACCAACTCCGGCAGCACGGCAGGCGCGACGGTCGCGCAGCTGTACGCGGCTACGCCGTTCACGGTCTCCGGCGTGCAGCTGCCGAAGAACCGGCTGATCGGCTTCAAGAAGACGAACATCCTCAACCCGGGCGCGTCGCAGACGATCACGATCCCGGTGAAGATCAGTGATCTGTGGTTCTGGGACTCGACCAACATGAAGGAAGTCGTCTACGACGGCACGTACGCTCTTCAGGCCGGCGCCAGCTCCTCGGACATTCGCAGCACCGTGAACGTCGCGGTGACCGGCGCGATCACCCCGGCCGTGAAGTACGTGACCGTGCAGCCACCGTCAGTGGTCTACAACGCCGGGCAGACGCAGGACCTGACCGGTAAGAACCCGTGGATCGCAGACGACACCACCGGCGTCGGCTCGCAGCCTCAGGGCCGGAACATGAGCGTGACGGCCGACAACATCATCGAGGCCGTCAACAACGACCAGTCGTTCGTCAACCTCTCCGGCGCGCAGGTGACCTACTCCAGCAGCGACCCGACTGTCGCCACCGTCACAAGCACAGGCGTGCTGCACGCGGTCGGCGACGGCACCACGACCATCTCGGTGACCGTCAACGGCGTGACCGGCACCGCGCCGATCGTCGTGCGCCACACGCTCACGCTGAACGCGCCGCCGCTGACCACGTCAGGCGGCACAGCGACGGCGACCACCAGCTACGTCAACGGCGGTACGGCCGCGCAGAGCAACGTCAACGTCACGCTCGCCGCGCCGAGCGGCTGGACCGTGACGGCGACGACGCCGTCGTCCTTCGCCAGCGTCGCCGCAGGCCAGACGGTGCAGACCAGCTGGCACGTAACCGCGCCCTCCGGCGCCGCGCCGGGTCCGTACGCGCTCTCCACGCAGGCGACGGTGAGCGGCGCCGGGCCGTACACCGACTCGGGCAGCATCAATATCGCGTACTCGTCGTTCATCGCGGCGTTCAACAATCCGGGCATCAGCGACGATTCGAACACCAAGGCAGGCGGCTTCGACGGTCCGGGCGGCGCGAGCTTCTCGGCCCAGGCGCTCGCGGCTGCGGGCCTGACTCCCGGCAAGGCGTTCACTCACGACGGCGTCACGTTCACCTGGCCGAACGTGGCCTCGGGAACCAACGACAACATCGTGGCTCTCGGGCAGACCGTCCCGCTGTCCGGCTCGGGCAACACGCTCGGCATCCTCGGCGCCGCGAACAACGGCACGGCGTCGGGCACCGGCACGGTCGTCTACACCGACGGCAGCACGCAGACGTTCGGTCTCGGGCTCGCCGACTGGTGGTCCACCAGCCCGGCCGGTGGCACAGACATCGCCGCGACGTTGCCGTACATCAACAACGGCGCTGGAAAGGTGAACCAGACGGTCCACATGTACTACGAAGGCGTACCGCTCACGGCGGGCAAGACCGTGCAGGCCGTCGTCCTGCCGAGCGTCGGCTCGGGCGTCGGAAACGGCGCGACCGCACTGCACGTCTTCGCGCTGGCCGTGTCGTCGTCGGGGTCGGGCGGCGGCGTGATCAGCCTTCGTGCTCACGCGAACAACGACATCGTGACCGCTGACAACGCGGGCGCCTCGCCGTTGATCGCGAACCGGACCGCGATTGGTCAGTGGGAGCAGTTCGACCTAATCAACAACGCGGACGGCAGTGTCAGCTTCCGCGCCCACGCGAACAACGACATCGTCACCGCCGACAACGCGGGTGCGTCCGCGTTGATCGCGAACCGGACGGCGATCGGTCCGTGGGAGGAGTTCGATCTGATCAACAACTCGGATGGCAGTGTCAGTTTCCGTGCTCACGCGAACGGCGACATCGTGACGGCGGACAACGCCGGCGCGAGTCCGTTGATCGCGAACAGGACGGCGATCGGTCCGTGGGAGGAATTCGACCTCATCCACGACTGATCGAACTGATCAGTGACCGATCGATAGAGATACCGAAGGTATAGCAGTGCAGTCGCCCGCGGGACCTGGTGCGGCAGGTCTCGCGGGCTGGTACAGAGGATTACGCCGCAGGAAAAACGTCTGATTCGGAGTCCATGGCGATGAGAAGAAGGCTGAAAAGGTACGAGATGGTGATCGCCGCGAGCGCGGCGGTCGTCGTGGCGGCCGGTTGGCCGCTGTTCGGCGTCGGGCAGAGCGCCGAGGCAGTGGTCCCCCAAGCAGTGGTTCCCCAATCCGCGCATGCCGCACCGGCCGCCGCAGCGGCGGCCCCGACCTGGACGGGCACGTGGGCCGTCTCACCGGAGAGCGGCGGCGCCTCATTCAACAACCAGACCCTGCGCGAGATCGTGCACACCAGCATCGGCGGCAGCTCGGTACGCGTGCAGATCTCCAACGTGTTCGGCAGCCAGCCGCTGGCGATTGCCGACGTGCACGTCGCGCAACGCTCGTCCGGTTCGACGATCACCGGCGGCACCGACCACACGGTCACCTTCGGCGGTCAGACCTCGACGACGATCCCGGCCGGCGGCCTCGCGGTCAGCGACGCGGTCGGCTTGTCGGTCTCGCCGCTCTCGGACGTCGCCGTCAGCATCTACCTGCCGCAAGGCACCGGCGCGTCGACGTATCACGCGCAGGGGAACGCGACGAACTACGTCGCCGGTGGCGACGTCAGCGGCAACGGCACGCTGAACGGCGCTCAGACGAACGGTACCTACAACTTCCTGACGAACGTCGACGTGCAGAACACCTCGTCCGTCGGCTCCATCGTGACGCTTGGCGCGTCGATCACCGACGGAGTCGCTTCCGGCACCGACGACAACCGCCGCTGGCCGAACGACCTGGCCGTCCGACTGCAGAACTCGGGCCGCACCGTCGGTGTGCTCAACCAGGGCATCAGCGGAAACCGGCTGCTGCAGGACGGCGCCGGCCAGAGCGCGATCAACCGCTTCAGCCGCGACGCGCTCAACCAGCCCGGGGTCAAATGGGTGCTCTTCGCCGATGATCCGATCAACGACCTCGGTTCAACCAACCCGCAGCCGTCTGCTAATCAGCTCATCGCCGGAGCGCAGCAGCTGATGAACTCCGCGCACGGAGCCGGACTGAAGTTCATCTGCGCGACGCTGACTCCGTATCAGGGCGCGGGCTACTGGAACCAATCCGGCGAGACCGCGCGCGAGGCGTACGACTCGTGGGTCCGGCAGTCGGGCAACGGCTGCGACGCCGTGGCCGACTTCGACACCGCGACGCACAACCCGAGCAGCCCGACGACCTACGCGTCGCAGTTCGACAGCGGCGACCACCTGCACCCGAACGAGGCCGGCCTGCAGGCGATGGCGAACGCAGTGGACCTGAGCATCTTCGGCGCGTCGGGCACGACCTCGCCGGTAGTCAGCTTCCGCGCGCACGCTAACGGCGACCTCGTGACGGCGGAGAACGCCGGCGCCGCGCCGTTGATCGCGAACCGCACAGCGATCGGCGCGTGGGAGATGTTCGACATGATCAGCAACCCGGATGGCAGCGTCAGCTTCCGCGCGCACGCGAACAACGAGATCGTCTGCGCCGACAACGCCGGCGCCGCGCCGCTGATCGCGAACCGCACGGCGATCGGGCCGTGGGAGTCCTTCGACCTGATCCACAATCCGGACGGGAGCATCAGCCTTCGTGCTCACGCGAATGGCGACCTCGTGACGGCGGAGAACGCGGGTGCGTCGTCGTTGATCGCGAATCGCACGGCGATAGGTCAGTGGGAGGAGTTCGACCTCATCAATGACTGATCGCTGACGCAAGCCAGCCAGCAAGCGAGCACGTTCAGGGGCGTCGCTGCACCTCGGCTTGTACGAATTGGGCCAGGCGCGCGACGCCCTCACGTATCAGCGCGGGCGTCAGGGCGCTGAAGGAGAGGCGGAGCGTGTGCTGGCCGCCGTCCGCGTTCGGGTAGAAGTTCATCATCGGCGTCCACAGCACGCCGAACTCGCGCGCCGAGCGGAGCAGCGCCTCGTTGTCCGCGACGAACGGCACGTCGACCTTCAGGAAGAACCCGCCGCTCGGCCGATTCCATCGCACGCCAAGCGCGTCGCGCACGTCCGCTGGAAAGTTCGCGTCGAGCTCGTTCAGCAGAGCATTGAGGTTGTCGCGATAGTACGCGGCCGGGCGCTCGTTCAGCTCGGAGAGTCGACCACCGGCCGCCAACAGCATCCCGGCGACAGCAGCCTGGCTCAGCGGCGAGGTGTTGACCGTGATCATGCTCTTGATCTTCGAGAGCTCGTCGGCGAGTAGCCTGATGCTCCCGGCCGAGTCAACGATCTCCTGATCTGCCACGACGTAGCCCACGCGTGCACCGGGGAACGCCGACTTCGCGAACGATCCAATGTGGACGACGCGTCGTTCGCGATCCAGGGCCTTGAGGGTCGGGACGCGCTCGCCATAGCTCACCAGCCGATAGGGGCTGTCCTCGAGCAGCAAGAGGTCGTGGTGAGCTGCGAGGTCGAGCAGTTCCCGGCGAGTCTCCAGCGCAATGGTGTTGCCGGACGGGTTCGAATGGTCCGGCACGAGGTAAAGCGCGCGTGGACGGCGTCCGGCGGCGCGTTGAGCCAAGATGGCTCGTTCGAGGTCGGCGCAGATCAGTCCCTCGTCGGGTTCGGGCACTGCGACCGTGTGAATGTCGAGCAGCTTGGCCGCGCCGGTGATGCCGACGTAGCACGGCGTCGAGACCAGCAGCACGTCGTCGCGGTCCGCGAACAGCGCACGCAGCGCCAGGAACATGGCCTCCTGCGCGCCGACGGTCACCACGATCGACTCCGGACGTGCGTCGATGCCCTCGTCATCTCGCAGCGAGGCGGCGATCAAGTCTCTGATGATTCCGGCGGACGGACCGTATTGATAGAGCGCGTCGCGCACAGCGGCGGGGGAGCGGCCGCCCTCGGCGAGATGATCGAGGAAGCGCCGGACCGACTCGAAGACGGATTCGACCTCGAAGAAGCCGGCGTAAGGGCGTCCGGGTGCGAACGAGATCGCGTCGGGGAAACGATCGGCGATCTCGTTCAGGAACTCCATCGTGTCCATGTCCGGATCGGACAGGCTGGCGTGGAGCAGGTGCTTGGGGATGCCTGCGCTCTGCGATGGCGCCGATGTCGGTGCCGGTGCGGGAGAACTGTCGATCGTCACTCTGTTCATTGGCACCGTGTTCATTGGCACCGTGACCGTCTCGTCTACCAGGTCGCGGGCGATGTCGGCGACGCTTCCGACGCCGGCCAGCGTCATGGCTTCGCGCAGCTCGTGGCGCAGCGTGTCGAGGACCTGATACGCGCCGTCTTGACCGGCGACGGCCAGACCGTGCAGCACCGGCCGCCCGGCAAGGACCGCGTCCGCACCGAGCGCGAGCGCGGCGAGCACGTCGCTGCCGCGCCGGATTCCGCCGTCTACGAGCACCGGCATCCGTCCCGCGACTGCGGCGGTGACAGCCGGGAGTGCGTGGATGGTCGCCGGCGTGTTGTCGAGCTGACGACCGCCATGGTTGGACACGACGATGCCGTCCACGCCAGCGTCGAGCGCACGCAACGCGGCGGCAGGCGACAGCACACCCTTCAGCAAGAGTGGCAGAGTGCTGATCGAGCGCAGCCAATCGACGACGGACCAGTCGAGTGCTGGTTCCATCGCGGACTGCGCGTGCTCGGCCGGGGACGACATCGTCGTGTCCGGGAGGTTCGCCGGATGGATGTCCGGCGGCAGTCGGAAGCCGTTGCGCAGATCGCGATACCTGCTGCCGAGATGCGGCGCGTCTACTGTCAGCATCAGCGCTTCGATGCCTGATTCCTGCGCGTCCTCGACGAGTCGTCGGGTTTGGGCTCGGTCGCGGAAGCAGTACAGCTGTAACCAGAGCGGCGAGGTCGCGGCGGGTCGCAGTTCCTTGAACGTCCGGCCCGCGAACGTGCTCAGCACCACCGGCACGCCGACCGAACCAGCGGCTTGCACTGTCGCGAGCTCGCCATCCGGGTGCGCGAGCGCGTGATAGGCCATCGGTGCGACGCCGATCGGCGCGGCCCAAGTGCGGCCGAACAGCTTGACGTCGGTCTCTGCGATGCCGGCGCCGGTCAGGATGCGAGGGAACAGGCGAATCCGGTCGAACGCCGCGCGGTTCGCCGCGAGCGAGCGTTCGTCCCCTGCGCCTCCCGCGACGAAGTCCCAGATGTCGCGAGGCATCCGGGCTTGCGCCAGTCGGGCGTAGTCGTCCAGCGTTAACGATCGTTGATCCATGCGACGGCCTCGACTCGTGCTTTTACTCGAAGTCGGCGTGCAGCGCGTCCCAGAGGTTGGCGCGGGCGCTCAGTGCGGTCTGCACGGTGGCGGCGCACTCGTCCCAGGCGCTCTGGTCGTCCGCGCACAGATCGATGAGCATCTGCATCGCCATCGGAGTGTGCTGTTCGCCGTCGACTTCGATATGGCGGGCCAGGTAGTCCTTGAAGGTCTCGAGGCGTCCGTCGGTGTCCGGGATGCTGATGACCTGCTGGAACATCTCGGGAATCAGGTCCTCGCGGCCGAAGGCGAACGCGGCGGCCTGGCAGTGGACGGGCGCGTTCTCGATGATCTCCCAGGTGGTGGCGATGAAGTCGGCGGCAGCCGAGGGGATCTCGGCGAGTTTCGCCGCGTCGAGCACCGCGACTGCCTTGCGCAGATGCTGCAGGAACGCCTCGACCGGGCCGGTGTCGGCGCCGGTCTGGCGCATGCCGTCGAGGTAGAGCTCGAAGTGGCTGATGTACCCGTCGCCGAGTTCGTCGCTTTCCTCGACGAGCACGATCTCGTTGATCAGCCGGCGGCTGGCGGTGGGGCCCGAGGGAACCCAGGGCACGTTGACGCTGGTCAGTTCGCGTTGCAGGGTCTTGAGCAGGGACATGAAGTCCCAGACGGCGAAGACGTGGGCCTGCTGGAACGTGCGCACGTGCTCCAGGGTGCCGATGGAGCGGTACATCGGGTGCTCTACTACGCGCCGACGCTGCGGTTCGATCGCCTGCTGCAGGCTGGCCAGGCCGGGGTGCGTACGGTCCCACTGGTAACGGCTAACAGCCATCAGAACGCTCTCTCTCTTCGCGAGACGGACGGAAACATTTGCCACTTCGGGCCTTGCATTGATCGCGGGGGAGCGGGTTACTTCAGCGCCGTGTCACTTCAATACGGCGCGCAGTGCGGCGCGCAGTTGATCGGCGTCGGGTTGCATTGCCTGATCGAGGGCCAGGGCGAAGGGCAGCACGGCTCCGTCGGGGCGGGTGACGCGCACTGGAGGCGCGGTTAGGCGCATGCTCTCGGCGGCGACGGCCAGCACCTCGGCGGCAGTGCCGCTCTGCCGGTTGGCGTCGTCGAACACGACGAGTCGGCGCGTCTTGTTCACCGAGCGCTCCAGGGCGAGCCAGTCGAAGGGGTAGACGGTGCGTGGGTCGAAGACCTCGACGCTGACACCCTCGGCGGCGAACTCCTCAGCCACGGTCAGTGCCGCGTGCACCAGATGACCGAACGCGACGACCGTGACGTCGTCGCCCTCCCGGTGCACCCGGGCTTGGCCGAGCGGTACCGGTTCGAGCGGTGAGGTGACGTCTTCGCGAACGCCCATCGCACCGGCCGGAGCGAACACTACGACCGGGTCCGGGTCGGCGATCGCGCTGGTCAGCAGGCCGTACGCGTCTCGCGGAGTTGCCGGGACAACCGTCTTGACGCCGACGTGCGCCATCAGGGCGTACGGATGGTCCGAGTGCTGCCCGGCCCAGCCCTCGCGCGAACCGGAGCCGGGGACGAGGTACGTGACCGGCACGCTGGCCTGGCCGCCGGTCATCAGGTGCAGCTTGTGCGCCTGATTCGCGATCTGCTCGAAGGTCAGGAACAGCAGCGAGGGGATCTGGAACTCGATCACCGGCCGCATGCCGCCGAGCGCCGCGCCGACCGCCAGCAGTGAGAACGCCTGCTCGGACAGCGGCGTGTCGACGACGCGCGTCGCGCCGAACTTGGCCTGCAAGCCGAGCGTCACGCCCGACATCCCGGCGCCGATGTCCTCGCCGAGGACGCACACGCGCTCGTCCGACTCGAGCGCATCCCCGAGCGCGCGGTTGAGCGCCTTCATGTATGACAGCCAACTCATACTCCGGCCCCCGACCTTGGTCGCAGCCCACTGGCATAGAGATAGTCCGTCGCGGTCTGCGGATCGGGTTGCGGGCTGGCCATCGCGAATGCGAGTGCTGCTGCCAGCGTGCGCTCGACCTCGTGGTCGATCGCCTCGCGTTCGCCGTCGCTGAGCAGCGCGGCGGCGCGTGCGAGCGGGTCGCGCTCACGCCATGCCGCGATCTCCTCGGCGCTGCGGTACGTCAGCCGCATCCGCCGCTCCATCGTGTGGTGGCCCTCGAACTG